>JANYHL010000009.1 GCA_025359085.1 Gammaproteobacteria bacterium | reverse complement strand
TTCAAAGTCAGCGCCAAACTTGTCGTGCAGATCCGGCACATTGTTGGGTGAAAACAGGGTCCACTGGCCTTTTTCCATGACGCGACGCATGAACAGGTCGGGAACCCAATTGGCGGTGTTCATGTCATGGGTGCGACGGCGATCATCACCGGTGTTTTTGCGCAACTCCAGAAATTCTTCAATGTCGAGATGCCAGGTTTCCAGATAGGTACAAACCGCGCCCTTGCGCTTGCCGCCCTGGTTGACCGCCACCGCCGTGTCGTTCACCACCTTCAAGAACGGCACCACGCCTTGTGATTCACCATTGGTGCCCTTGATATGGGCACCGAGGGCGCGCACCCGCGTCCAGTCGTTGCCCAAACCGCCCGCGAACTTGGACAGCAGGGCATTTTCTTTGATGGATTCGTAAATACCATCGAGATCGTCAGGCACGGTGGTCAGATAGCAGCTCGAAAGCTGCGAGCGCAAGGTGCCGCTGTTGAATAGCGTGGGGGTGCTGGACATGAAGTCAAAGGAAGACAGGACTTCGTAGAACTCGATGGCACGCGCTTCGCGGTCGATCTCGTTGAGTGACAGACCCATGGCCACGCGCATGAAAAATGCTTGTGGTAATTCAATGCGTGCTTTGCCAATGTGCAAAAAATAGCGGTCGTACAGGGTTTGCAGCCCAAGGTAATCAAACTTCAAATCGCGCTCGACCTTCAGCGCGGCAGCCAGTCGTGGCAGGTCAAACTGTTGCAGCTTTTCGTCGAGCAGTTCTTGATCAATCCCCTTTTTGATGAATTGGGGAAAGTAATCGATATAGGCCTGCGCCATGTCGGCCTGCACCACATCGCGGCCCAGGACTTCGTTGGCAATGGTGTGAAACAACAAACGGGCGGTGGCGTAGGTGTAATCGGGGTCTTTCTCGATCAGCGTGCGTGCCGCCAGGATGGAGGCCTTGTACACCTCATCCATCGGGACACCGTCGTACAGGTTGCGCATCGTCTCGACCAGTATCGGCTCAGGCTTGATGTCGGCACCCAAGCCGCTGCAGGCCGACTCGATCAGGCCTTTCAGGCGCGCCAGATCAAGCACAATGCGCGCGCCCTTGTCGACGGCATGCAACAAGGGTGCTGTGGCTGGGGTGGCGATCAATTGCTGGGCACGTTCCTGCGAGCGCTTTTCCCGATACAAAACATAGGCCCGCGCCACTTCATGCTGACCACCGCGCATCAGGCCCAACTCCACCTGATCCTGCACATCCTCGATGTGAAACGTGCCCCCGGCGGGACGCGAGCGCATCAGGGCACGGATCACCTTTTGCGTCAAGTCGTCGACTGATTCACGCACACTGGCCGATGCGGCACCCTGCGTGCCATGCACCGCCAGAAAAGCCTTCATCATGGCAACGGCGATCTTGTTGGGCTCAAAAGGCACTACCGCGCCGTTACGGCGGATGATCTGGTACTGGCTCAGTGAATGGGCTGCGGTGTCGTCGA
This sequence comes from Gammaproteobacteria bacterium, assembly GCA_025359085.1. Lineage (GTDB taxonomy): Bacteria > Pseudomonadota > Gammaproteobacteria > Burkholderiales > Burkholderiaceae_C > Rhodoferax. Next base: position 26,890 of record JANYHL010000009.1, on the reverse strand, counting down.
GGCCATTCGCACGGTGCAGCAACAGAATATCGGTTTGGCGGGCGGTGGAGGGGCTTGAAACTGTTTGCATGTTGTCCTCGTCTGTCACTGTGTTTTAGGTCGGGCGGTGCCCGAATGGACAGAACCCGATCCCTGGACATAGGTTTGCATCTGTTTTGCAGAACGCTATATATAGGGGTGACAGCATCATAAACCACTACCGGTAGTGGTTTATTGAAAAACCATCACGCAATTGAGGACAATGATCAGCAAAGACTTTTGAGCAAAACCCCCGCTGGAAAGAATTGTTCACTCAAGCCCAGTGCCTGTTGCAGCAGCGGCCAGTCAAAGCCACTGCCAGGGTCGGTTTTCCGGTCGGGCGCGATATGTTGGTGGCCGGCGATTTGCGTGATGGGGTAGCGTTGCACGATGGCCGCGCATAGGCTCGCCAGTGTTTCGTATTGACGCTCATCGAAGGTGGTGTCGTCAACCCCCTCCAATTCGATGCCGATGGCATTGTCGTTGCAGTTCTTGCGTCCCCGGTAACTGGACACGCCCGCATGCCAGGCGCGCTGGTTGCAGCTGACAAATTGCTGCAGTTCTCCCTGGCGACGGATGTAGAAGTGCGATGACACCTCCATGCCCTCAATACGCTTGAAGTAGGGGTGCGTGTTCCAGTCCAGCTGGTTGGTAAACAGGCGCTGGACCTCGTCACCGCCATACTGACCAGGGGGCAGACTGATGCAATGCAGCACGATCAGGTCAATCTCGGCCTGGTTTGGCCGGGGGCCGAAATTGGGCGATGCCAGTTGACCTGCAAATTGGTACCAACCCTGGTGCCAGAGCGGCGTGTTTTCCATTGCGTTACAGGGCCTCATCGGATAATTCGCCGCTTTGCGGCGTCTCAATATGCAGCCTGGCAATGCGATAACGTATTTGACGCAGGCTCAAACCGAGTCGGGCCGCAGCGGCGGTGCGATTAAAGCCGGTTTCACGCAGAGCCTGGATCAGTATGTCGCGCTCCTGGTTGTCGAGATGGCCCTGCAGGTCGCTGGGAATGGTGCTCTGATCCTCGTCCAGCGGTGCTGGGCTGCTGTCCGGAAAAGACGTTTCCAGGGTCGCCGGGTGGGAAATGGCGAGTTCCAGTTGGAGCTCTTCGCCATCCCGCAAGGCAACAGCGCGCTGCAACAGATTCTCCAGCTCTCGCACGTTACCCGGGAGCGGATTTTGGCAGAGTTTTTCCAATCCTGCTGTGGAGAGCGTCGGCACCGGAATGCCCGCTTCAGCGGCGATTCGGCGCAGCAAAGCCTGGCACAGCGCTGGCAAGTCTTCCCGGCGCTCGCGCAATGGGGCAATCTGAATTTCAATCACATCCAGGCGGTAATACAAATCTTGTCGAAAGCGGCCCGCCAACACTTCCAGACTCAGGTCTTTGTGCGTGGCGCTGATGATTCGGACGTCAACTGGTTCTTCCTGGGGCGAGCCGATCGGGCGGATGCAGCGTTCCTGGATGGCGCGCAGCAGTTTTGACTGCATCGGCAGTGGCAGATCGCCAATTTCATCAAGAAACAAGGTACCGCCGCTGGCGGCCTGGAAAAAGCCCTCGCGGTCTTGCGTCGACCCGGTGTAGGCGCCTTTTTTGGATCCAAAAAATTCGGCTTCAAGCAGATTCTCGGGGATCGCGCTGCAGTTCACTGCAACCCAGGGACTGCCGGTGCGGTGACTATGGGCATGAATGGCGCGCGCCACCAGCTCCTTGCCGGTGCCCGATTCACCATGGATTAATACGGGTGCCATGCTGCGTGCCACTTTGAGGATGCGCTCCTTGACCCGTCGCATGCTGTCTGATTCACCCACCAGTCGCTGCAACACGGCGTCGCTACTCTCAGGGGGTGGCGAGCCGGCGCGGGCGACCGGGCTTGCCTGTGAAACCGGGGCTTGTACCGCAGAGGCTATGACGGCGCGAAACTGCCTGAGATCAACCGGTTTGGTCAAGTAGTCAAAAGCGCCCGCCTTGAGGGCCTCGACGGCATTTTCTGCCGAACCGTAGGCCGTGATGACGACGCAGCGTTCCGGCCGCTGTTGCGCCCGCAGTTGCTGGATCAGTTCCATGCCCAGGCCGTCGGGCAGGCGCATGTCGGTAATCACGACGTCAAAGCGGTGCTCGCTTATTTGTTGCAGGGCTTGCGTCAGGTTGGCGGCTGCTTCCACCCGGTAACCTTCGCGCAACAGAGTCAATTCGTACAGCGTGCGCAAATCGGGCTCGTCATCGACGACCAGAATCCGGGCGTTGCTCAGCGTGGTGTTCGATGCCATGGTGTACCAAGTGTGTGCTGGTTTGCCGTCTGGCTGCTACTCAGGGATGAGCGGGTCCGCAAGATCACCAGAAACTCATTGCCATCGACGGGCTGGCCTGCCATGTTGCGCCGGGTCCGACTGTAGCCAATGGTGGCGCCGTGTCCTTCGCACAACTCCCGGCAAATATAGAGGCCCAGACCGCTGGAGCGGCTCTCTGAAGAAAAAAAAGGTTCAAACAAATGTCGCTCCACGGATTGATCCATCGGCTGGCCATCGCTCCAGACGCTTAAAGCGCAGTGCTCAGTGGTCGTTCGCCTGACCAGCACCTGAATCGCGTTAAGCTGGTGACTTGCATAGCGCCGTGCATTGTCAAGCAAGTTCACCAGAATCCGGCGCAGATGCTCCGATTCGAACACTACTTCGATCAAGCCGGGGGGCAGTTGAACGCTCAGCAAGTGCTCGCTGGTGGTCTGGCTTTGCCAGTCACGGCAGATTCTTTCAACTGATTGATTCAAATCCAGCGCAGCAGAGACACGACCGTTTTCCAGCCGCTGCAGCCGCGAGACATTGAGGATGTCTTCCACAATCTTGTCCAAGCGCTTGGCGTTTTGCTGCACCATTCGGGTCAGTTGTTTATGTTTGGGGTCGACAAGGTCTTCGTCGAGCAGCGCATTGGCCTGCGCGATGGCTGCCAGCGGGTTGCGGATTTCGTGCGCAACCGCGGTCGACATGCGGCCCATGCTGGCCAATTTTTCGGTTCGCAGCCGCGCTTCCATCTCACGCTGATCCTGGAGAAACATCACACACAGTCGCTCGTCATCTCCCGCATGAGCCGCAGTCAGCTGGGTGCGCACCTGGATGCGTCTGGGGCCTTGCCTGGCGGGATGAATGGTGATGTCGTCCGACTGGGCAACCTTTCCGGAAAAACTGCGCTGCATCAAATCGACCAGCCCCTGCCATTCAACCATGGCGCCAAGATTAAACGATTTATCCTTGCGCACACCGTCGAATCCCAACAGTTGGCGCGCTGCCGGGTTGGCGGCACGCACGATACCGCGCTGATCGACCACCAAAATTCCCTCTGTTAAAGACTCGATCACCAGTTCGTTCACCCGTCTCTGAACCCGTGCGGCCAGCTGGCTGCGTTGCGCCCGCAACTCGACGTTAGCCAGACGGGTTGCGATCTGGCTGGCCAAAAATGAAATGACAAAGCAGCCTGCGCCTGTCAGCGCTGCCTGGAAAAATTGAGCTGTCATGTCGCCAGGTGCTTGAATCGACATCCAGGTGGCATAACCAAACAACACAAGGGTTACGCCTGCTGCCGTGCCCATCGCCACCAGCAGCGAGCCCAGGATGGACGCCATCAGAATCGGCAGGGCGAACAAGGGCGCGTAGTTGATGCTGTTGCCCTGCACCCATTGCAAGGCGGTGAAAGCCAGTATGTCAACGCCAATCGTGCTGATCCATTGGAGGTCAAATGTCCGGCCCAGCTGGCGCGGGCGCGCCAGCAGACGCACCGCCAGTGACGCCGCAAAATAGCCGCTGCAAATCAGGATCAAGGCGCTGTCCTTGCTGGCACCCAGCAAAAGAATGCTGCCCTGCAGAAACACCAACACCAGGCCCAGCGTCACGCGAGCGGTCATGAAGCCGCGCCATAGCCGCTCAAACTCTTCAGGCTTGTCGGCCTGTTCTAGGCTGGGTTCAAGCAGTGAGGGACCAAACCAGGAGGGCGCTTCTGGCGGCGGTTTCATTCAGGGCTCCGCGCGCTGCCGATGGTCTGCGCTGCAGTACCAGCCCTTGTTGCCCTGAACGCCATCGCCCGACGGAAAATGCACAGAACACAGCGTGCAGCGAACCATGTCCAGCGGTGGCGGCTCAACTGCTTCGTTCTCGCGATGCAGCCGCGGGTCGGATTGCCGGCTGGAACGCCACAGCCAAACACCCGCCAGCACCACCAGCAGGACCCATACAAACTTCATGCGGCACGTCCGAGGAAGACTTCCATGACGAAGCGCGACCCCACGTAGGCCAGCAGCAGAAACCCGGCGCCGATATACAGGACTCGCACGGCGCGCCGACCCCGCCAGCCAAAGCGGGCGCGCCCCACCAGCAACACGGCAAAAGTCAGCCATGACAGCAAGGAAAACGCCGTCTTGTGGCTCCATTTCAAGGGTGTGGCAGAGCCGTAGAGTTGGTTGCCAAACAACAGGCCCAGCAGCAAGGTAGCCGATAGCAGCAGGAAGCCGGCGCCCACAAACCGGAAGGTCAAGCGTTCCATGGTCAGCAAGGGCATGCCCAGGCGGGGGTCCGCGGCCAAACGAATACGCTCTTCGGTGCGGGTCATGAACCAGGCGTGCACCACGGCGGCGCCGAACAGGCCATAGGACGCGATTCCCAAGGCCCAATGCAGCGGCAACCAGGGCGAGGCGCTTGCATGCAGCAGACTGCCGGGAAACAAGAGCGCTAAAAGCACCACGACAGCGCCCAGCGCGGACAGGGCCCAACGCGTCTGCAACAGCGGGTAGACCCGGCTCTCAACCGCATAAACGGCGGCCACCAGCCAGGCCGTCACGGACAAAGCGGGTGCAAAACCGAAACGGGGCGCCTCGCCGAACAGGCTCCAGACCAACAACAGGCCATGCAGCAACCAGCCCAAGCGCACGGCGGCCCGGGCTACGGTGCTGCCCAGCCGGGCGGCGCCCATGGCGGACACGCCATAGGCCACGGCGGCACCAAGCGCCAAAGTCACACTCAAAGGGGAAGCACTGGCTAAAATCATGGCTACAGTTTAGCGTTTTGCATCTGGCCCTTGTCTTGGGGCCTCCAACCTAGGTTCCGTCCATCGGAATACCCCATATGGCCTCCGCTCTCTCCGACAAACTTTCACGCCTCGTCAAAGAAATTCGAGGCCAGGCGCGCATCACCGAAACCAATGTGACCGACATGCTGCGTGAAGTGCGCATGGCCTTGCTGGAAGCCGACGTGGCTTTGCCGGTGGTGCGCGATTTTATTGCCCGGGTCCGGACAAAAGCACTGGGCCAGGATGTGCTGGGCTCGCTCTCGCCGGGGCAGGCGCTGGTCAGCATTGTCAACCGGGAACTGTCGGCCACCATGGGCGAGGGCGTGAGCGACATCAATCTGGCGGCTCAACCGCCAGCGGTCATTCTGATGGCGGGCTTGCAGGGGGCCGGCAAAACCACCACCACCGCCAAGCTGGCCAAGCACCTGATCGAGAAACGCAAGAAAAAAGTGTTGACGGTTTCGGGCGACGTCTACCGTCCGGCGGCGATTGAACAGTTGAAGGTGGTGACGGCCCAGGCCGGTGCCGAGTGGTTTCCCAGCTCGCCGGATCAAAAACCGGTGGACATTGCGCTGGCCGCGCTCGACTATGCGCGCAAGCATTTCTTTGACGTGCTGCTGGTGGATACCGCCGGGCGGCTGGCCATCGATGAAGCGCTGATGCAGGAAATCAAGGGGCTGCACGCGGCGCTGAATCCGGTGGAGACCCTGTTCGTGGTTGACGCCATGCAGGGCCAGGATGCGGTCAACACCGCCAAGGCATTCAAGGAGGCGCTGCCCTTGACCGGCATCATCCTGACCAAGCTCGACGGTGTTTCCCGCGGCGGCGCGGCGCTGTCGGTGCGCCAGGTCACCGGCGCGCCGATCAAGTTTGCCGGCACCAGCGAGAAGCTCGACGGCCTGGAGGTGTTTGACGCCGAGCGCCATGCCGGGCGCATTCTGGGCATGGGCGACATTCTGGCGTTGGTCGAGCAGGTCACGTCCGGCGTCGATATGGCGGCAGCCCAAAAGCTGGCGGCCAAGGTCAAAAGCGGCGGCGGTTTTGATTTGAATGACTTCCTGTCCCAGATCCAGCAAATGAAGCAGATGGGCGGACTGTCCAGCCTGATGGACAAGCTGCCCGCCTCCATGGCCGCCAAAGCCGGCCAGATGGACATGGGCCGGGTCGAAAAAGACATTCAGCGCAAACAAGGCATCATTCACAGCATGACGCCGCTGGAGCGACGCAAACCCGAGCTCATCAAAGCCACGCGCAAACGCCGCATTGCCGCGGGCGCCGGTGTGCAGGTGCAAGAAGTCAACCGCATGCTCAAGGAGTTTGAGCAAATGCAGGACATGATGAAAAAGATGAAGGGCGGCGGCATGATGAAAATGATGAAGCGCATGGGCGGCATGAAAGGCATGCCGAAGATGCCTTTCTGAGACATTGCGGGACAGACCAAGGCACAGGAGCGAAGCGAGTAAGTTTGCTCTGTCCTCAACACTTTAAGATTGCGGGACAGACCAAGGCGACAGGAGCGAAACGAGTGAGCTTGCTCTGTCCCCAACCGTTTAAAAAATATTTATGAACTTTACGGCGCTAGCCCCCGTGTATATTGCGCATACTGCTATTAAAAATATAGCGTAAATGTCACTTCGGACGTTATGAAGATTCCGCCCACCCTGTGCGCAGCACGGCCATGGCCATGGCCCGCTCGCATTGGCGCGCGCCAGCTTGGTTTCACGTTGATCGAGCTGATCATGATGATCGTGATGATCGTGATGCTGGGGGTGCTGGCGGTGTTTGCGGCACCGCGCATGTTGGACTTCAACACTTGGCGTCTGCGTGTCTAACGGGCGCCTCCGTGGGCTGGGCCACTTTCAATGCGTCGAATAGTGGCACTACCGTAACGGCGCCTGCTTCCCTGACCTACTTATTCAGGCGTATTTTCCACGCTGTGACCGCAGCGGCGGAAGTTTGAGCGCCGCGCGGCACAGGCGGTCAAGCCAGCTTGGTCGTAGTCACGTATTTGCGCAGTTCCTGCTTGGCGATGGCGTTGCGGTGCACTTCGTCCGGCCCATCGGCAAAACGCAGGGTACGCGCGTTGGTGTAGGCGTAAGCCAGCGGGAAGTCATCACACATGCCGGCCCCGCCATGCGCCTGCATCGCCCAGTCGATCACCTGGCAGGCCATGCTCGGTGCCACGACCTTGATCATGGCAATCTCGTTCTTGGCAAATTTGTTGCCTCCCATGTCCATCATCCAGGAGGCCTTGAGGGTGAGCAGACGGGCCATATCGATCTTGCAGCGAGCCTCGGCAATGCGCTCCTGCGTCACGGTTTGCGCGGCAATCGGCTTGCCAAATGCAACCCGGCTGGCGGCGCGCTTGCACATCAACTCCAGCGCCCGCTCCGCCTGGCCAATCAGGCGCATGCAATGGTGAATGCGGCCCGGGCCGAGGCGCCCCTGAGCGATCTCAAAACCGCGGCCTTCACCGAGCAGGATGTTGCTGACTGGCACCCGAACGTTCTCAAACAGCACTTCCATGTGGCCGTGCGGCGCGTCGTCATAACCCATGACATTGAGCGAGCGCACCACCGTGACGCCGGGCGTATTGGAGGGAACCAACACCATGCTTTGCTGGGCATGACGCTCGGCTTGCGGGTTGGTTTTGCCCATGACGATGTGAATGGCGCAACGCGGGTCACCAGCGCCGGAGGTCCACCATTTGCGACCATTGATCACGTAGTCATCACCCTGACGCTCCATGCGAGTCTGGATGTTGGTGGCGTCGCTCGAGGCCACCTCAGGCTCGGTCATGGCAAAAGCAGAGCGAATCTTGCCTTCCAGCAAGGGTTTGAGCCAACGCGCCTTGTTCTCTTCGGACCCATAACGGGCGATGGTCTCCATGTTGCCGGTATCTGGGGCCGAGCAGTTGAACACCTCGCTGCTCCACAGAACGCGGCCCATGATTTCGGCCAGTGGCGCGTATTCCTGGTTGGTCAGGCCGGCGCCTTCATAGCCGGAAGCGGCTGCGCTGTCCACGGGCAAAAACAGGTTCCACAGGCCTGCCGCCTGGGCTTTTTGTTTGAGGCCTTCGATCAGTTCCAGCGGTGTCCAGCGTTTGCCCGCCGCAGTGTTGGCCTCGATTTCAGCGTGCCAGGCACCTTCGACGGGGTAGATGTAGTCATCCATGAAAGTCTGCAATTTAATTTGCAGTTCTTTTGTTTTGGGGGAATAGTCAAAGTCCATGGGATCTCCAGTTGTTTTCGTGAGAGTGGGCGCGAATTAAAGCGGTAGGTATGTCAACTTTTTTGGGCAAATTGCCAAGCCATCTGGGCCAAGGGTTTGGCCCCTGCGCCGGAGCTCACCGCCTGCGCGCTGGCGGCGGTGCCCATCTGCGCGCGCTTGGCGATGCCCTGCAAAATGGCGGCAATGCGAAACAGGTTGTAGGCCATGTAGAAATTCCAGTCCGCTTTGAGCGCCTCGGGCGTTGTCAGCCCGGTGCGCGTGCAGTACAAGCGGATGTACTCGTCTTCGGAAGGGATGCCCAGGCTCGCCAGATCCACCCCGCCAATGCCGCGAAAGGCCCCCGGCGGAATGTGCCAGGCCATGCAGTGGTAGCTGAAATCAGCCAGCGGATGCCCTAGCGTTGACAGTTCCCAGTCCAGCACCGCCACAATGCGCGGCTCGGTCGGGTGAAACATCAGGTTGTCCAGGCGGTAGTCGCCATGCACGATGCTGACCATGTGCTCGGCCCGTGCCATCGCTGGAATGTGCTGCGGCAGCCAGGCCATCAGTTGGTCCATCTCCGGGATAGGCTGGGTGACGGAGGCGACGTATTGCTTGCTCCAGCGACCGATCTGGCGCTCGAAATAATTACCCGGTTTGCCGTAGGTGGCCAAGCCCCGCTCCGCGAACTTGACGCTGTGCAGGGCGGCGATGACGCGGTTCATTTCGTTGTAAATCGCGCCGCGTTCCGGTTGGCTCATGCCGGGCAAGGTCTGATCCCACAGAATGCGCCCCGGCATGAATTCCATGATGTAAAAGGCCCGACCAATGATCGACTCGTCCTCACACAAACAAAACATGCGCGGCACCGGCACATCGGTGCCCTGCAAGCCGCTCATCACCGCGAACTCACGCTCTATGGCGTGCGCCGAGGGCAGCAGTTTGGCCACTGGACCGGGCTTGGCCCGCATGACATAACTCTGCGTCGGCGTGTTGAGTTTGTAGGTTGGGTTGGACTGACCGCCCTTGAAAGACTCGACGGTCAAGGGGCCGCAGTAGCCCGCCAAGTTTTTATCCAGCCAGGCGGACAAGGCGACAACATCAAACGCCTGTTTATCGGAGACGGCCTGCGTGCCGATGAAATGCTCAAAATTGCTCATGGGAGTGTGCTTTTGGTGGTTCAGTTATCGGCGTCTGCTATCAGCATCAAGGCGTCGCGATTTCGAATGACCAGGCCACCCGGTTCGATGCGAATGGTTTCCTCGCGCTCCATCGACTTGAGTTCCTGATTGACGCGTTGGCGGGAGGCGCCCAGCAATTGCGCCAGCTCTTCCTGTGCCAATTGCAGGCCGATGCGCATCTCGCGGCCATCGCTGAGCGAGGGCACGCCGTAGCTGCGCACCAGGTGCAGCAACTGTTTGGCCAGCCGGGCCCGCAGCGGCAGGGTGTTGAGATCTTCCACCAGACCGTACAACTGGCGGATGCGACGGGCGTGCAGGCGCAGCAGGGCTTCGTAGAGCTCGGCATGGAGTGCCAGAATCTTCTTGAAATCGGCTTTGGCAACACACAAAATGGTCGTTTCGCCGTGGGCGTAGGCATCGTGGGTACGCCGGTCGCCGTCGAAAATCGCCACATCGCCGAACCAGATGCCTGGCTCCACGTAAGTCAGCGTGATTTGTTTGCCCGAGATCGAGGTGGAGCTGACCCGCACGGCGCCGCGCGCACAGGCGATCCATTCTTCCGGCGGCTCGCCGCGGGCAGAGATCAGTTCGCCGTCCTTGTAACGTTTGACGTAAGCGCATCGCAGAATATCGTGTCGCAGAGAAGGCGACAGGGTTGAAAACCAGCGACCTGAATTGATCGCTGCACGTTCATCGATGGTAAGGATCGGTTCTTCCATAGTCTGTCCTTTGGGTGACTGATAACTGCCTCATTGTCACGTGGGGGACGAGCACCGAGGCCCAGGCTTGTCGCTTGCGTGTCTGCCCCCGACTTCATTGATTAATGAAGTCCTCTTTCATCCGGTTCGTCCGTCGAGGTACTGATGACACTGGTTTGCAGACCTTTGGCTTTGCGCCAAACGTAAATGACGTAACCGCTGACGCCATACACCACAAACAGACCAAACATCACGATCGGTGGATCGATGTTGATGACAGCAATACCCAGTGCAATCAGCACGATCACGACAAAGGGCACGCTCTTTTTCATGTGCACATCCTTGAAACTGTAAAACGGCACATTGGTCACCATGGTCAGTCCGGCATACAAGGCCAATGCAAACATCGGCCATGCCACACTGGGACCTTTCACCCCCAGGTCGGTCATGACCCAGATGAACCCGGCCAGCAAGGCCGCCGCCGCCGGTGATGGCAAACCCTGAAAATAACGCTTGTCCACCACTGCGGTGTTGACGTTGAACCGCGCCAGCCGCAAAGCGCCGCACGCGCAATAGACAAAAGCCGCAATCCAGCCCCAGCGCCCCAGGCCCTTGAGTGCCCAGACATAGGCAATAAGCGCGGGCGCAGCACCAAACGACACCATGTCCGAGAGAGAATCCATCTGCTCGCCAAAGGCGCTTTGCGTGTTGGTCATGCGGGCGACGCGGCCATCCAGGCTGTCCAGCACCATGGCGCAGAAAATACCTATTGCAGAGAGGTCAAAACGGCCATTGATGGCCATCACAATGGCATAAAAACCACCAAAAAGTGCCGCCAAGGTGAACAGGTTGGGCAAAATGAAGATGCCCTTGCGGCGCTTTCGCACGACTACGGCCTCGCCCTCTGCGAAGTCTGCTTCGTTTCCGTCATGCATAGAATTGGCCTCCAATATTTCATAATAACAAAGGCCACTGAAGTGGCCTTTGTTGGGAGTGTCGTCCGCTTTAGTTGCGGGTTTGATCCACCAGCTTGTTTTTCTTGATCCAGGGCATCATGGCGCGCAGTTTTTCGCCGACTTGCTCGATCTGATGTTCAGACGTCAAACGACGGCGGCTCAGCAAAGTGGGAGCACCCGCTTTGTTTTCCAGGATGAAATTCTTGGCGTATTCGCCGGTCTGGATGTCTTTCAGGCACTGGCGCATTGCGTCTTTGGTCGCGCTTGTCACAATCCGGGGACCGGTAACATATTCACCGTATTCGGCGTTGTTGGAGATCGAGTAGTTCATGTTGGCGATGCCGCCTTCATAGATCATGTCCACGATCAGTTTGAGTTCGTGCAGGCACTCAAAATAGGCCATCTCGGGGGCATAACCGGCTTCGACCAGGGTCTCAAAACCGGCCTTGATCAGCTCGACGGTGCCTCCGCACAAGACGGCTTGTTCGCCGAACAGGTCGGTTTCGGTTTCTTCACGGAAACTGGTCTCAATAATGCCCGCTTTGCCCCCGCCATTGGCCATGGCGTAGCTCAGGGCCAGGTCGCGCGAACGGCCCGACTTGTCTTGATGGATGGCGATCAGATGCGGCACACCGCCGCCTTGTGCATAGGTGCCGCGCACGGTATGGCCGGGCGCCTTGGGCGCGACCATCCAGACATCCAGATCCGCACGCGGGTTCACCAACCCGTAGTGCACGTTAAAGCCGTGTGCAAATACCAGCGAGGCACCCTGTTTGATATGGGGCTCAATGTCATGGCTGTAGACCGTCGCAATATTCTCATCGGGCAACAAAATCATGACCACATCAGCGCTTTTGACCGCATCCGCCACTTCAGCGACGTTGATGCCGGCTTTTTCAACCTTGCTCCAGGACGCGCCCCCTTTGCGCAAACCAACGACCACTTTCACCCCGCTGTCGTTCAAATTCTGGGCGTGGGCATGGCCCTGGCTGCCGTAACCAATGATTGCAACCGTTTTGCCTTTGATGAGGCTCAGATCACAGTCTTTGTCATAAAAAACTTTCATTTTTCTCTCCGTTGTAAAAAATTAAACTCTCAAGATGCGTTCGCCGCGTCCAATGCCGCTGGGTCCGGTGCGTACGGTTTCCAAAATGGCGCCCCGTTCAATCGCCAGCAGAAACGCGTCGTTCTTTGACTGATCACCGGTTAATTCTATGGTGTAGCTTTTCTCGGTGACGTCAATAATGCGACCCCGAAAAATGTCAGCCATGCGCTTCATTTCTTCGCGCTCCTTGCCGACCGCACGCACCTTCACCATCATCAACTCACGCTCGGTGTAAGCCCCTTCCGTCAAATCAACGACCTTGACCACCTCAATCAGGCGGTTCAAGTGCTTGGTGATCTGTTCGATAACTTCGTCCGACCCGGTGGTTTGAATTGTCATGCGCGACAAGCTGGCATCTTCGGTGGGCGCTACCGTGAGTGACTCGATGTTGTAACCACGCGCTGAAAATAGACCGACCACGCGTGACAGCGCACCGGGCTCATTTTCCAACAGGACTGCAATGATGTGTTTCATAGTAGGTGATTCCTCTTTTCGTTGCCCTACCCCTGGGGCGGTAACCCCAGAGCTTGGCAAACAATAGATTCGTCCAAAGTTAAAGTTGATTAAAGATCTTCAGAGCCGAGCAACATTTCAGTAATGCCCTTGCCGGCTTTCACCATGGGGAAGACGTTCTCGGTAGGATCCGTGCGGATATCCATGAAAACGGTCCGGTCCTTGAGTTTGCGCGCTTCACGCAAGGCCGGCTCCACGTCTTGCGCGCGCTCAATCAGCATGCCGACGTGGCCGTACGCTTCGGCCAGTTTCACAAAGTTGGGCAACGCGTCCATGTAACTGTGGCTGTAGCGACCTTCGTATTCAACTTCCTGCCACTGGCGCACCATTCCGAGGTAGCGGTTGTTGAGTGACAGGATTTTGATCGGGGTGTTGTACTGCAGACAGGTGGAGAGTTCCTGAATGCACATCTGCACCGAGCCATCGCCCGTAATGCAATACACCTCGCTGTCAGGCTTGGCCAGCTTGATGCCCATGGCGTAGGGAATTCCCACGCCCATGGTGCCCAGGCCACCAGAATTGATCCAGCGCCGTGGTTCATCGAAGCGATAGTACTGGGCCGCCCACATCTGGTGTTGCCCCACGTCGGAGGTAATGTAGGTGTCCGCATCCTTGGTCATTTTCCAGAGCGTCTCAATCACGAACTGCGGTTTGATGACATCATTTTTGCCGTGGTCGTATTTGAGACAGTCGCGCTTGCGCCAGTCTTTAATCGTGTCCCACCAGGCACCCAGCGCGTTGGCATCGGGTTTGATCGCCCCCTCTTTGATCATGACGATCATCTCGGCCAGCACCTCTTTGACATCGCCCACAATCGGAATATCCACTTTGACACGCTTGGAGATACTCGATGGATCGATATCGATGTGGATGATCTTGCGTTCATTCTGGGCAAAGTGCTTGGGGTTACCGATGACCCGGTCATCAAAGCGGGCGCCAACGGCCAGCAACACGTCGCAATGTTGCATGGCGTTGTTGGCTTCTACCGTGCCGTGCATGCCCAGCATACCGAGAAACTTTTTATCGCTGGCCGGATATGCACCCAAGCCCATTAAAGTGCTGGTGCACGGATAACCCAGCATGTCCACCAGTGTGCGCAACTCAGCAGAGGCGTTGCTCAGCAGCACGCCGCCCCCCGTGTAGATATAAGGCCGCTTGGCCGCCAGCAACAGTTGCAGCGCTTTTCGAATTTGCCCGCCGTGGCCTTTGCGCACTGGGTTGTAAGAGCGCATCTCAAGCGTGGCAGGGTAGCCCGCGTAATGCACTTTCTTGAAAGAAACATCTTTCGGGATATCAACCAGGACCGGGCCGGGTCGTCCACTGCGCGCGATGTGAAAGGCCTTTTTCATGGTTTCGGCGAGATGGCGCGCATCCTTGACCAGAAAATTATGTTTGACCACCGGGCGCGTGATGCCGACTGCGTCGCATTCCTGAAAAGCGTCCATGCCGATGGCGCTGGTAGGCACCTGCCCCGAGACAATCACCATCGGGATACTGTCCATGTAGGCGGTGGCGATGCCAGTGACGGCGTTGGTGACTCCAGGCCCGGATGTGACCAGCGCTACACCGACATCACCGGTGGCACGCGCATACCCGTCGGCGGCATGGACTGCCGCCTGCTCGTGCCGAACCAGAACGTGTTGGATGGTGTCTTGTTTGTAGAGTGCGTCGTAAATATGCAGCACGGCACCGCCAGGGTAGCCCCAAACATACTTGACGCCTTCTGCCTGCAAGGCTTTGATGAGAATTTCGGCACCCCGCAGTTCGTTCTCGTCTGACGTGACAAGGAGCGATTTGACTGGACTCGTGGGTGTTGGACTGGCTGTCGCAGTCTTTGCCGCCGCCGAAGCGATGCGGGCTTTTGATAATTCCATGATGAACCTTTGTGAATTTCTCTGACGAAAAACCTTGGGTGCTCCTTCGCAAACACTTGTGGGGTCGCGTCGGAACTTAAAGTCAAAGCCATGGGCGCCGTGATTCTTGCGCCGGACCGTGACCCGTTTGCCTTTTAATTTGCAAGGCGCATTATGGCATTGCAGTCATGGGATGCCGTGGCCTGTGTCGCAAAGACAATGCATGGGTGCCATAATTCGCGCACTTAAATACCATGTCAACCGGTCTCTATCGCTTTTTAACGCGTCACCACTGCCGCAAGGCAAACAGCACTTGGCCACTGAACAAGAACTTTCTGAGTTTCTGAAAGGCGTTGAAAAGCGCGCTTTCAAGCGATCGGTTTACCATGTCCGTAACGTGGAGTCTGCGCTGGACATCGTGCAAGACAGCATGATGAAGCTGGCCATGCACTACGGTGACAAACCGGTGGCCGAGTTGCCAATGCTGTTCCAGCGCATTCTGTCCAACTGCACGCTTGACTGGTTTCGGCGGCAGAAAACCCGCACTACGCTTTTTTCCAACATGAGTGATTTTGAGTTCCCAGGAGAGGAAGGGGAATTTGACCTTCTGGAAACTTTAAACACCGAAAGTCAATCAAACCAGACAGAAAGTGCGGAGAGTTCCACCCAGCGGGCACAAACCTTGCATGAAATTGAAACCGAAATCCAGGCGTTGCCGAGCCGTCAACGAGAAGCCTTCCTCATGCGTTATTGGGAAGAGTTGGACGTGGCAGAGACGGCCGCGGCCATGGGGTGCTCTCAGGGTAGTGTCAAAACGCACTGTTCACGGGCAGTTCAGGCGCTCGGCAAAGCCTTGAGGGCGAAGGGAATCACACTATGACTTATTTGTATCAATACAAAAATCAACTCGCACAAGATCGCTTGGGCCATTGCATCACAGCGCGCCTATCCGATGCCACTGGCAGTCTGCCCCATGACGTGTCGGAGCGTTTGCGTGCGGCCCGGGTGCAGGCCGTGGGCCAACGCAAGATGGCGCTCAAGTATGCTGTGACTGCGTTGGCAGCGTTAAATGGCGCGGGAAGCGTTACCTTGGGCCATGAGCACTTCAGTTGGTGGGGGCGATTTGCGGCGGCTATTCCATTATTGGCACTGGTTGTGGGGTTGATCGCCATCAATGTCATTCAAGACGACGACCGCGCCCACGAGTTGGCCGAAATTGACGCAGCGCTGCTGACCGATGACTTGCCACCCGCAGCCTATGCCGACCCGGGATTTTTACAGTTCCTCAAGAGCAATGGCGCTCAGAATCAATAAGTTTGACTATGAGGATATTCGCGCGCGTTAGCCAGCGATCCGATCGTTCATTGGCGGCCGAAGTGTCGGGTTTTGGTGTCTTTTTTTGTTTTTTGATGCTAAGCATGGCTAGCTCACACGTTGTGGCCCAGGGTTTGACCCCAATGCCCGTGCAGGCAGCCTCTGGGGTCGAGCGGTCCAACCCCGTGACGTTGACCAAAACATCAAATGCATCGGCGACGTCTTCGCAACCGACGTGGCAGGATTTAACGCCCGCGCAACAGACGTCCCTGCAGCCTCTGGCGGCCCACTGGAATTCCCTGGATCGCGCCAGAAAGCGCAAATGGATCGCCATGACTGCGAATTATGCAGCCATGGCACCCGCGGAGCAGGCCAAGTTGCATAGTCGCATGACCGAGTGGGCATCGCTTAGCCAACAGCAGCGCGCCCAGGCTCGACTTAATTTTGCCCGATCAAAGCAGATCAGCCCGACCCAAAAAGCGGCCACTTGGCAAGCCTATCAAGCGCTCAGCCCTGAAGAAAAACAAAAACTGGCCAAATCAGCTCCGCCCAAGCCTGCTGGAGCGGCAACGGCAACCAAGCCGGTAGCGCCTGAAAAATTGACCAAGGTTCCCTTGTTCAAGCAAACATCAAAGCATGGGTCTGAGGTTCCCGTTGTCAATCAAGCGCTAAACCGCAACACCTTGCTGCCGCATGCCAAACCGTTACCTGCCGAGCCCCTGCCTGCGCAGAAAAACTGAATGAAAGCGCCTTCTCTTGCCCGGCGCATGGCCTGCTGGGTGTATGAAGGCGTGTTGATGTTTGGCGTGGTCTTCATCGCCGGCTATCTCTTTGGCACCCTGAGTCAGACGCGCCATGCCATGGACAACCGGCATGCCCTGCAGGCGTTTCTCTTTGTGGTGTTTGGCATCTATTTCGTTTGGTTCTGGTCCCAAGGACAATCCCTGGCCATGAAAACATGGGACATCCGCGTGGTGGATCGTGTCGGCCAACCCATCACGCAAGCGCGTGCCTTGTTGCGTTATCTGTTGAGCTGGCTCTGGTTTTTGCCAGCATTGGCGGCTGTTGCACCTTTCAAGTTGTCGGGCCCTGAATCTGTCGTTATCGTGATCGGCTGGGTCGCGATCTGGGCGATTCTGAGTCGGCTTCAGCCGCAACAGCAGTTCTGGCACGACGTGCTCGCAGGCACCCGGCTGGTGTCAAAGCCCCGAGTGAATCGGTAGCAGGCCAGACGCAATTTGGCTCGAATTCACGTTGGTTTCAACCAGACGCGTGCTCCGGAATGCTTGTTCAACTTGTTTTTGAACTGGCCCTAATCGATTGTCGGCCAATCGGTAAATGGGAAAGGCAGCTCTTCCGACGAAAAACTGACAAAGTTCGCATTCTGGGCCTGGTAACGCCCCAAACTGCGGCCAAACGCGGATAAGCGCGGGTTGGGTGTCTGGCTGACCAGCGCCAGAATGAACTGGATGATTGCCACGAAAAACAGCAGGGTGCTGGCCAACTGGTAGGCGAAGGCCATCAAAATCATCAATAGTCCTCGCATCCAGATGCTGCGTGGGGCCTTGGTTTCAATCGAATCCTCACTCATGGTCGCTCCTATTGCTCAGAAAAAATCCCGGACGTGATCTCATACGATCGCAGCCGTGCCGCATGATCAAAAATTTGCGACGTAATCATCAGCTCATCGGCACCGGTGCGCGCAATGAAAGCCTTCAGGCTGGCGCGTACCGTGCCCGGTGCGCCAATGGCCGAGCACGACAGCACGCTGTCGAGCAAGGCGCGTTCCGCCGACCCCACACGGCTGCTGTAGTCGGCGACCGGTGGCGGCAGCTGGGCCGGGTGACCACTGCGCAGGTTAACAAAAGCCTGCTGCATGGACGTGGCCTGTAACGCTGCTTCTTTGTCGCTGTCGGCGGCGAACATGTTAAAGCCCAGCATGACATAAGGCTGGGCCAATTGCGCCGACGGTCTGAAGTTGGCACGGTACAGCGCCACTGCCTGCATCATCTGCTGCGGTGCAAAGTGGGAGGCAAACGCATAGGGCAGACCCAGCACGGCGGCCAGCTCGGCGCCAAACAGGCTGGAGCCCAGAATCCAGATTGGCACGTGGAGCCCCAAGCCCGGGACTGCGTGCACCGGATTGATGGATTCGACCGAAAAATAGTCCATCAGTTCGACCACATCCCGCGGGAACTGGTCCGGATCCGATCCCAGGTTGCGGCGCAGGGCGCGCGCGGTCGTCTGGTCGGAGCCCGGCGCGCGGCCCAACCCGAGGTCAACGCGGCCAGGGTAAAGCGACTCCAGCGTGCCGAACTGTTCGGCAATGACCAGTGGTGAATGGTTGGGCAGCATGATGCCGCCGGCACCGACCCGAATCGTGGCGGTGCCGCCCGCCACGTGGGCGATCAACACGGCGGTTGCCGCGCTGGCAATACCCGGCATACTGTGATGCTCGGCCAGCCAATAACGCTGGTAGCCCCAGCGTTCAGCGTGCTGGGCCAGGTCAAGGGTGTGGCGAAACGACTGCGCAGCGTCGCCGCCTTGCACGATGGGGGAGAGGTCGAGGACTGAAAAAGGGATCATTGTGCTGATATGGGGTCATGCCATGCAAGCACAAGTACAAACATGTGCATGTGCAATGTCAAAACCTGGGTTGCCAATTTTGTCAAACTACAGATCACTGGCTTACCCGCACCAGCGTCCGCCGGAAGCCATCACCGAAGGGGCGTGGCTGATCCCCTTCTGGGGTGAAATGTCCGACCGCCTCCACGACAAAGGAGTGCTGATTGCGCAGCGCAACCGGCGCCAATCGTCGCATGATTGCGCTGCAAAAAATTTGCAAAATAGCGCGAGAGCCGAGCACTCGCCCGTTGTGCACACAATACGAACCAGTCTGAAGGTAGAAGTCCATGCCAATCCATGCACAATTCACTGTTTTTCTCTCTATGCCGCCACACCGCAGCTCTTATCCATCATGACTCGTCCAATACCCGATGGCAAGCGTGCCCAACAGGGCGCGCCAAAAAGCGTTTTCATCACCGGAGCGTCCTCTGGCCTGGGGCGCCAGATGGCGATCGAGTTTTCACGGCGTGGCTACCAGCTGGCACTCACGGCCCGGCGCCTGGGTGTGCTTCAAGAATTGCAGACCGAGCTGGCTGCCAGTGGCGGCGGCCCGGTATTTGTGGCCGCACTGGATGTGACGGACGAGGTGGCGGTGGCTCGGGTGTTGGCCCAGGCCCGCACCGAATTGGGTTCACTCGACATTGTGGTGGCCAATGCGGGTATTGGTCACCATGGCACCATCGGCAAGCTGCCGTTTGACCGCGTGCGGGACACCATCAACACCAATGTCGTCGGTTTCATGGCCACGGTGGACGCGGCCATGCATCACTTCAAGGAGCAGGGTCACGGCCACTTGGTTGGCATCAGTTCGGTGGCGGCCTTTCGCGGCATGCCTGCCGGGGGCGCCTATGGGGCGTCCAAGGCGGCCGTCACCACCTACCTTGAGTCGCTGCGCGCCGAGACGCACAACAGCCCGATCATTGTCACCACGCTGTCGCCGGGTTTTATTGACACGCCGATCAACCGCGGCGCCAAAAGCCGCCCGTTTGTGATTGGGGTCGAGCGCGGTGGCAAGTTGCTGGTGGATTTGATTGAGCGTCAGGTTGAGCATGCCACGGTGCCACGCTGGCCCTGGAGCGTGGTCGCAAGACTGATGGCCGTGCTGCCAACGTCTGTGATTGCAAAACTGAGATAGAGGCAGGACCGCATGACTGAAAAGGTCTTGATTGTTGGGGGCGGCATTGGGGGGCTGGCTGGCGCGCTGGCCTGCTCGCGGGCCGGCCTTGAAGTTGACTTGTTCGAGCGCGCCGCTGAGTTTTCCGAGGTGGGGGCCGGCATTCAACTGGGCCCCAATGTGACGGCGCTGCTTCATGGCTGGGGTTTAAAGGACGCGCTGGCCAACGTGGCTGCGTTTCCGGGGCGCCTGCAGGTGCGCAGCGCCACCTCGGGCGGCGAGCTCGGGGTGCTGACGCTGGGGGCGGTGGCGCAAGCGCGCTACGGCTTTCCTTATGCGACGATCCACCGCGCGGATTTGCACACCTTGCTGCGCACTGCGCTGCAGTTGCAGACCGGTGTGCGGCTCTATGCGGGCAGCGCGGTGGCTGGTTTTGTGGCGCATGACGATGACGTGACGTTGCACATGGCCGACGGCCGCGCAGCGCACGGTGACCTGTTGCTGGGTGCCGATGGCCTGTGGAGCGCGGTGCGCCAGCAACTGCTCAATGATGGCAAACCGCGGGCCACCGGGCACCTGGCCTACCGCGCGCTGGTGCCGCAAAGCAGCTTGCCCGAGCGCTTGCGCTCGCAGCAGGTCACGGCCTGGCTGGGTCCCCGCCTGCACGTGGTGCAGTACCCGGTGCGCCGTGGCGACTGGCTCAACGTGGTGGCTATCGTGCACGGCCGCACCGTGGGCGACGCCGAGAACTGGGACCACAGCGCCAATGGCGCCGAGTTGCAGCGCCACCTGGCCGCCACTTGTGCGCCCTTGCAAAATTTGATTGGGGCCATTGAACAGTGGCGGTTGTGGCCGCTGAGCATCCGCTCACCCATGCGCGGCGCGCATGAGCAGGCGCAGGGGCGGGTGGCGCTGCTGGGCGATGCGGCCCATCCCATGTTGCCCTATCTGGCGCAGGGCGCGGGCATGGCCATTGAAGATGCCGCTGAACTGGGCCGGGTGCTGGCCCGCGCTGGCGCGACCCTGCCAGAGCAGCCGCGCGACCTCCCCGCCTTGCTGAGCCTGTACGCCCGGCGCCGCTGGCAACGCAATGCCCGCGTCCAGGCGCGCGCTATTCGCAATGGAAACATATTTCACGCCACCGGCCCCTTGCGCTGGGGTCGCGATGCCGCCATGAAGTTGTTGGGCGAGTCGCTGCTGGACTTGCCGTGGCTGTATGGCGGCGCGCAGTCATAAAATGCTATTTTAATTATAGCAAACAACGCATATTTGACGATGGCTACAGTCTTATTTTTTCTATATTTATTGGTAGCTCGGTTGCGGCTGTCAAACGAGACTGACGTGTTTTTCTTGCAGCCAAATCTCCCCGAAACGGCACCACCTTAGCGGCTACCCAGCGCGCCCAGTAGCGCGTCATTCAACACGGTCTGTGTATTGAGGGCCTTGAGCAGCCCCAAGCTGTTGACGCCCGTGTTGATGATGGTGAGGGTTTTTATGTGCTGATCATTGAGGCTGTTCTGGATCAGCGTTCCGGTTCCCAGGTCTGACCGGACGCCCGCAGCGACAAAGTTATTCGGGCCGATTTGAACCAGGCCCGAATCGGCAATGGCGGCGCTTGCAATTCTGGCTTGCTCAGGCGTGATCTGGGTCACATCAGGCAAGTTGAAGCTGGTCCTGCTGACCACGTCACCGTTGACCATGACGGTTCTGATAATTCCGAAAGACACGGCCAGTCCTGAGCCAACATCAAACCCGCCACGTTGGTTGTCAAGTTCTTGCTCGCTGACGGCAACCCATTCGCCCGGCCGAAATGCCTGTTTTTCTGCAGCGGCCACTCCACTGCTAACGCACGCGCTCCCAGCCAGAAGCACCAGGCATCTGCTGATCAGTTTCACGGACAAATACGTCATGATGGCGCCATCTACTAATAGTCGCCCGGGCCAAATTTGCCTAAAGTGACGTTGCCCACACCGTCGAGGTTGACTCCCGCCGTCAGGGGCGCTTTGGGTGCCACCAGCCAATCGACCTGGTCGTTGAATTTCGCCTGAGCCTGTTTGTTGTGAATCACAAACAACAGCTTGTTGACCCAGAGCGTTTCAAAATTTGCCCGGGAAACAGCGCGCGTGCCGCTGGAGGGATCGCCAATCAATATCCGACCGTCACGCAGGCCCTTGACCACTACAAAATGAAAATACCCATTGTCAGAAATCAAGACGATGGCCGGCAGGCTCGACTCAAGCAGTTTGGCCAACGGCAACTCAAAGCCATCGGCTTGAAATTGGTGTGCGTTCAAGTACGCTTTCATATCCAGCATGGAAAATCCTTCCTTGCGAATTTTTGCCTGGTCGCCGCGCGCAAACATTTCTTCAAACACCGCCTGTTCCGTCACTGGGTAGCCGTAATGATGGGTGAGCAAGGTTGCCACCGCTGCCGAACCACAACTAAAGTCGTATTGCTGACGGGTGGTGGCCTTGAATCGAGCTTCTTTTAAGCTGGTGATCTGGACCGCGTAGCTGCCTCCCATACCCGCAAATTCCAGCGTGTCAGCCTGCGCTGGCGCGCCAATGGCAGCGGTTGCCGCCAGTATCCAGCCAAGTGCAGAGTGCATGGCTTACTTCATTTGGACGTTAATGATGGTGGCGTTCTGGATCAACACGTTTGACCCCGAGTTCTGCACCACCATCGGCATGCCGCTCGCATTGGCAAATGAGCCGTCGGCAATGTAGTTGCTGCCGCTCAATACATTCACCGCGGAATTGTTGGTGACCGCGCCGCTCAAATGCATGTCATTGGTTACCACATCAAAACCGCCACGGTAGCCCTCCAAACGGGCGCTTGCCAGTGGCATCCCCAGGCCTGGAACCTCCGCCACAACTTGTGCGTCCGAAAGCGCCTCATCCGCAGTCACAGCTTGTGCCGCCGACGGCGCCTCACCCGCATCGACGCCCGCAGCCGCAGACCAGCCTGAAGAGCATAACGCCACGGCCACGGTCACCCTGGCGAAAAAAATAATGGATTGCATCTCATCCTCCATGTTGTTTTGACTGCCGCGACGCGGGCAATTCATGTCAACAACGCAAGCGCCGGTCATTGGGTGAAACAGACTTAACCCAACGACCGGCCCAGACGCTTACTTGCCTACGTTCAGGTTAGCCTGCACGTTCACGCTTTGCTGCACCATGGCAGCCATGCCGCTGTTTTGAGCAGCAACCATGATGCCGGCTGCCGATTGACCAACACTGCTCATGACGTTAGACATATTGAAGGTGCCGGCGTTAACACTGATGGCGCCACCAGCGCCGCCGGAACCGCCGTTGCCAATGCCACCGTTGCCAACGCCACCGGTGACCGTTCCGCCCGATCCACCAGCGCCGCCAGTGTTGCCGCCGCCGCCCGCGCCACCAGAACCGCCGTTGCCAGCCGTTGCACTACCGTTGGTGGCATTGCCGTTGCTGGCATTGCCGTTGCTGGCGCTACCGCCATTACCACCTGTGCCACCGTTGTTTTGGGACGTGCCACTGTTGCCGCCATTGCCGCCAGCCGCACCGGCGGCACCTGCGCCGCCCGTGCTGTAACCGGCTGCCCCGACGGCACCAGCACCGCCCGTGCCACTGGATGCCGCTGCACCTGCGCCGCCGGTACCGCTAGATGCTGCTGCACCAGCGTTGGCGGTGCCGCTGGATGCTGCTGCACCAGCGCCAGCCGTGCCGCTGGATGCTGCTGCACCAGCGCCAGCCGTGCCACTGGATGCTGCTGCACCTGCACCAGCGGTTCCACTGTTAGCCGTTCCACCAACTCCGCCTGCAGCCGCCGTGTTGCTACCCGCTGCGCCTGCTGCGCCAGCCGCACCTGCCGCACCGGAACCACCGGCACCACTGGCACCTGTGCCGGCATTGGCCGTGCTGCCGCCATTACCGCCCGTGCTGCCGCCGCCATTGGCGCTGCTGGCTCCAGCACTTGTCGTACCGCCACCACCGGCGCCTGCATTGCCATTGGCTGCATTACTGCCACCGTTTGCGTTGCCACCTGCGCCCGCTGGAAGCGGACCTACCCCACCATTGGCGCTGCCACCGTTGGCCGGCCCTTGGTCGCCGCCGCCTTGACGGCCACCTGCTGCGGACAGAGTGCCGCCGGTGGTTCCCGACCCGCCGCCATTCGCGCCGGACCCGCCGCCGGTACCGGTTGAGCCCGAACGGCCCCCTGTAGCAATGCCGCTTGCAGCGCCGTCACCACCCATGCCGCCATCACCGCCCATGCCGCCCCCAGCATTACCCGTGCTGCCGCCAGAACCGCCAGCACCAGCCGTCAAGCCGCCCGTGCTGCCGCCCGAGCCACCCGCTGTATTGCCGCTTCTGCCGCCCGAGCCGCCCGCTGTGTTGCCGCTGGCACCGCCAAGGCCGCCAGTCGTGCTACCACTTGTACCGCCATGGCCGCTAGCCGTGTTGCCACTTGTGCCACCACTGCCGCCAGCCGTGTTGCCGCTGGCGCCGCCATTGCCACCGGCACCGCCTGTTGCTCGACCGGCGTCGCCGCCAGCGCCACCTTCACCACCCGCGGCACCAGAACCGGCAGCACTTGTCGCATTCTGTGCATAACCGCCTGCGCCGCCGGTACCGGCGGTGTTAGAGCCATTCGAAGCACTGCCATTGGTAGCATTTCCGTTTGTAGCACTGCCACCCAGGGCGCCGACTGCACCGGCACCGCCGGTCGCGGTCGCTCCATTGCCGCCTTGGCCAGTCGCGTGGCCGCCATTGCCAACGCCACCTTCGCCACCATTTCCGGTGCCGCCATTGGCAGTGCCGTTGTTGGAAGCATTGTTGCCAATGCCATAAATCACGTTGCCGGTGACCGAACCATTCAGCGTGCTGACCGCAGTGGCTGTTGAGGTGTTAAAGGCGTTCGAAGCATTGGAGGTCGCCGTTCCTCCGTTGTTCGCCGCTGCTGCCCCTAGCGCCGAGGCTTCGGCATGACCAGTTGAGTTGTTGTTATTGTTGGCATTGTTGGTACTCTTATTGTTGCCTTGGTCGGAGTTGTTGGTGCTCTTGTTGTTGTTTTGGTCAGCGTTGTTGGCACTCTTGTTGTTGCCCTGGTCGGAGTTGTTGGTGTTGGTGCTCTTGTTGTTGTTTTGATCAGCGTTGTTGACACTCTTGTTGTTGTTCCGATCAGACTGGTTTCTGCTGTCGACCCGGTTGTCCGAGTTATTGCTGTTATCAGCCTGGTTTCGATTGTCGGCCTGATTCCTGTTGTCGACTCGGTTGTCAGAATTGTTGCTGCTGTCGTTTGATGAGTTCTGGTTCGCGGTAGAGTACTCATTTGCAGACGCGCCCGTGCTGGCAGACTGGTTCGAATTTGCCGTTGCAGTCTGGTTGTTGTCGCGTGCCAGATCAGCGCTGTTGTTGTTGGTCGGATTCGCCATCACCTGGCTTGAGAAACCAAAAGCAACAGCGATTGCCGACGCCAATATAGTCTTTTTCATAGTAGTTCCTTAAAAAATAACTGGATGAAGTTTGCTTGGCTCGGCGTTAGAACACGCCAATCCGGAAGCCAATTAGCAAATTCAATGCCAGAAAAATTATCAACAACCTAAGTAATTGATTCAGATTGATAAAAGAGTTAAATATTTGTTGAAAAGTGCATTTGTGATGTCAAAAAAAGCTCGAATCGCGTTGCTGCAGATGAGGGCTGTCTCAGTTCTGTTACAGCTTGTTTGATCGATGGCAATTCGGCAATTGATATATCGCAAAGACGACTGAAAGAGGTCTTGATTTTCAATGCCCTTGACCGCTGCTCGACATCACAAAGCGAACTGCGCAGGGTGTAACAGTACTGAGGCACCTGATGTAGGAGGGGCAGCTAAACGGGTAAAAGACAGGCCGGATTCAGGGCGTGATGCCGTATTTTTCCATCAATCGATACAGTGTCATGCGCGAGATGCCCAGGTCACGCGCGGCGCGGCTAATGTTGCTGCTATTACCTTGCAGACAGACATGAATGGCATTGCGCTCGGCGCGGATGCGGGCTTCCTCCAGCGCTTCACCGTTGTGCAGCCCATTCGGTCCATTGGGCAACTGCAGATCAAGGTCTTCGGGGGTAATCAGGCGCCCCTCGGACATCACCATCGCCCGTCGGATACGGTTGATGAGTTCACGCACATTGCCCGGCCAATCGTGCGCCTTGATGGCCTGTATCGCCCGGTTGCTGAATCCGGTGAGCCGGGGGCGCTTATCCTGCGCAAAAATTTTGAAAAAGTGGCTGCTCAGCAGCACCAGATCATCTTTTCGCTCCCGCAAGGCGGGCACCGCCAGGGGCAGCACGTTCAGCCGGTACAGCAGGTCCTCACGGAATTGTCCGGATTTCACCGCATCTTCAAGCCGCATGTGCGATGCGGCAATCACCCGCGCATCGACTTGAATACTTCGCGTTGCACCCACTCGGGTGATGGTGCGTTCCTGCAGAAAGCGAAGCAAATTCGTCTGTAGGTCAAGCGGCAAGTCGCCAATCTCATCCAGGAAAAGTGTGCCACCCGCGGCCAACTCGATCAGGCCCTGCTTTTCTTTGGCGGCACCTGTGAATGCTCCCCGCACGTAGCCGAACAACTCTGACTGGATCAGGCTGGCGGGCATGGCGCCGCAATTCACCGCAATGAAGGACCCGTTGGCCCGGGGCGAACAATTGTGAATTGCCCGCGCCGTCAACTCTTTTCCGCTGCCACTTTCG
Source organism: Gammaproteobacteria bacterium (assembly GCA_025359085.1). Lineage (GTDB taxonomy): Bacteria > Pseudomonadota > Gammaproteobacteria > Burkholderiales > Burkholderiaceae_C > Rhodoferax. The sequence continues at coordinate 527 of JANYHL010000009.1, read as the reverse complement.
CCCCAGATCAGCACCGGGGCGCTGGCTTGGGCAACTTTGCTAATTTGCTTGCGCAAATGTTGCAGGGCCGCGCTTTGGCCCACCAGTTCCATGTCGAGCTTGCCAGTGCTTGCCAGGTCGCCCGGGCTGTCAAGTTCAGCATAGCCGAAGGCATGGCCCAAGGTGTGATTGAGTCGCGCCGGGTCAATCGGCCAGGTATGAAAGTCAAACAGGTGCTGCACGATCAGCGCCCGGTAGGACGGGCGCTTGATCATCTCGGCCGGGAAAACACCGACCCATTGGGTGGTTTGATGCGCTTCCAGTAGCGCATCGACTTCAATGACATCCGCGTCGCTGGTGTTGTTGAGCAACAAGAGCCCGACCGGATAATAAAGCTGATGGGACAGCGCTTTGCGGGCAGCCGCCAGGTCATTGACGGCACAAATCGTCCAGGACGACAACAGCTCGGCGGAAGTTCTCAGGAGTTGCTGATCTCCCAAAGTGATGCTCAATAACGTTCTTAACGACATCGGAAATTTCCTTTGCTT
>JANYHL010000115.1 GCA_025359085.1 Gammaproteobacteria bacterium | reverse complement strand
GCGCTGCGGCACGCCGGCGATCTGGACATGGCCGACGTGGCCGGTGGGCAGGTATTGGCGCATTTTCATGGTCAGGTCGCCTTCCACAATCTGGCAGTGGTACAAGTCCATCTGCACCTTGAGGTTGGACGCGCCCACTGCGGCCAGCACGTGGTGCGCGTCGTCCTGGCGGTTCAGGTAAAAGCCGGGAATATCGCGCGTGTTGATGGGCTCGATCAGCACCTCCACCCCCTGCTTGGCAGCTTCCCGTGCGGCCCAGCGCAATTGGCGGATGTAGGTGGGGTACAGCGTCGCACGCGGGGTGCCCACCGGCAGCAGACCAGCCATGACATGAATGCGGGGGCAGTTCAGTGCGGCCGCGTAGTCGAGGGCTTTGCCGATACCCGCACGGAACTCGGCTTCGCGCCCGGGCAGGCAGGCCAGACCGCGCTCGCCAGCGGCCCAATCGCCGGGCGGCGCGTTAAACAGCACCTGCTGTAAGTCGTTCTCCTTCAGGCGTGCTGCGATTTCGCGGCTCTCAAACGCATAGGGAAACAGGTACTCGACCGCCTTGAAGCCATCTAGGGCGGCGGCCGCAAAACGGTCCAGAAAAGCAAGCTCCGGGTAGAGCATGGAAAGGTTGGCGGCAAATTTAGGCATCAGGTTCACCCGCGGGCGCCGAAGGTGTGGCGCAGTTCTTCAATTGGGGATTTTGCCAGGGGTTCGGCTGCAGCCGGCGGGCACTCACACGCTCACCATCACCCGCAACACCTCTTCGCCATAAGCCTCCAGCTTCTTCGCGCCAATGCCGCTGATGCCTTGCAGGTCGTCCAGCGAGTTCGGCGCACGCTCGGCGATGGCCGCCAGCGTGGCATCGTGAAAAATCACGTAGGCGGGCAGGTTGTGTTCTTTGGCGACTTCGCCGCGCCAGGCTTTCAGGGCGGCGTAGCGGGTCTGCGCCGGTGCATTCAGCGCTGTCGGCGCTTTGGCGACGCTGCTGGCCTGGGTCGCGCTGCTGCGTTTGGCTTTGCGCTCGACCGGGGCCGATACCGAAGCCCGCAACTGCACCAGTACCTCGCCCTTGAGCACGGCGCGCGAGGCATCGGTGAGCTGCAGCGTATTGAAAGCCTGGGCATCGACCGCCACGGCGCCGATAGCAATCAACTGGCGCAGCACACCACGCAACTGCACTTCGCTCAAGTCCGCGCCAATGCCAAACGTACTCAGGGTTTCATGGCCGCGCTGCATGACTTTCTCGGTGCTTTTGCCGCGCAGAATATCCATGATGTGCACCGCGCCATAGCTGCCGCCCATCTGCTGCACGCGGTAGATGGTGCTGAGCAGCTTGCGCGCCGCCTCGGTGCCGTCCCACACCGCGGGTGGCTGCAAACAATTGTCGCAATTCCCGCAGGATTTACTCTCTTCGTCAAAATAGTGCAGCAAGCGCACACGGCGGCAATCGGTCGCCTCGGCCAGGCCCAACAACGCATCGAGCTTGCCGCGCAGGCCTTGCTTGAATTCCTCACCGGCCGGGCTTTCGTCGATCATGCGGCGCTGGTTCACCACGTCCTGCAGGCCGTAGCACATCCACGCCTGCGCCGGTTGGCCATCGCGCCCGGCGCGGCCGGTTTCCTGGTAATAGCCCTCGATGTTTTTCGGCATGTCCAGATGCGCCACAAAGCGCACATCGGGCTTGTCGATGCCCATGCCGAAAGCGATGGTTGCGACCATCACAATGCCCTCGCTGCGCAAAAACTGGTCCTGGTTCGCTTGCCTGACCTTCGCATCGAGACCGGCGTGGTAGGGCAGCGCGGCAATGCCCTCGTCGCACAGCAGATTGGCAATGTCTTCCACCCGCTTGCGCGACTGGCAATAAACAATACCGGCATCGCCCATGTGCTCCTGGCTGATGAAGCGCAGCAATTGTTGCGTCGCATCGCGCTTTTCGACGATGGTGTAGCTGATGTTGGGGCGGTCAAAGCTGCTGATAAACAGGCGCGCGTCCTGCAGTTGCAACCGCTCCACGATGTCGGCCCGGGTCAGCGCGTCGGCGGTGGCGGTGAGCGCGATGCGCGGCACGCTGCCATAACGCTCATGCAGCACGGTGAGTGCGCGGTATTCGGGCCGGAAGTCATGCCCCCACTGACTGACACAATGGGCTTCATCGATGGCAAACAGGCTCAGTTTGCCGCGCTCATACAGGGAGTCGAGCTGCGCCAGAAAGCGCGGCGTCGTCACGCGCTCGGGCGCGGCGTAGAGCAGGGTGATGTCGCCGCGCAGCAGCCGCCGCTCCACCTGCGTGGCCTGCTCGCCCGACAAGGTGGAGTTGAGAAACTCGGCTTTGATGCCGGCCTCATGCAGGGCGCCAACCTGGTCGTGCATCAGCGCGATCAGCGGAGAGATCACGACCGTGATGCCCTGGCCGGCTTGCTCGCGCGCAATCGCCGGAATCTGGTAACACAAGCTTTTGCCGCCGCCGGTGGGCATCAGCACCAAGGCGTCGCCGCCCGCCACCATGTGCTCGATGATGGCTTGCTGGGGGCCACGAAACGCGCCGTAGCCAAAGACTTCTTGCAGGATGAGGTGAATGGACAAAATCAGTTGCTATCGTAGTAATAGCTGCTCATGCATATAGGACGGGGGCTAGAACCCAATTTGGCATAAATTTGTCGGTAAAACCCGACAATCACCAAGCGGCGCTGCGGCCATTGTCCCACCGCGCACAGCCCGCAGCCCGGCTTTCTACAATACGCGGCTATGAAAGCACTCCACTACACCCGCGGCCAACAGCTGCCCGAAATCCTGCAACACCGCATCCTGGTGCTCGACGGTGCCATGGGCACCATGATCCAGCGCTTCAAACTCGGTGAAGCCCAGTACCGGGGCGAACGCTTCAAGGACTTCCACAAGGATGTGAAGGGCAACAACGAGCTGTTAAGCCTGACGCGCCCGGACGTCATCAGCGACATCCACGAGCGCTACCTGGTCGCGGGCGCCGACCTGATCGAGAGCAACACCTTCGGCGCCACCCGCGTGGCGCAGGCCGACTACGACATGGCCGAGCTGGCGTTTGAGATGAACCTGGCCTCGGCCAGATTAGCCCGCGCCGCCTGCGACAAATTCTCCACCCCCGACAAGCCGCGTTTTGTGCTCGGTGCCCTGGGCCCCACGCCCAAAACCGCCAGCATCAGCCCGGACGTGAACGACCCCGGCGCCCGCAACGTGACCTTTGAGCAACTGCGCGTCGCCTATTACGAACAGGTCGAAGCGCTGGTGCAAGGCGGCGCCGATGCGCTGCTGGTGGAAACCATTTTTGACACCCTCAATGCCAAGGCGGCGCTGTTTGCCATCGATGAATTTTTTGAAGCGTCAGGTGAGCGCCTGCCGATCATCATCAGCGGCACCGTGACCGACGCGTCGGGACGCATCCTCTCGGGCCAGACCGTCACCGCGTTTTGGCACAGCGTGCGCCACGCGCGCCCGTTGGCCGTTGGCCTGAACTGCGCCCTGGGCGCTGCGCTGATGCGCCCCTACATTCAAGAGTTGGCGCGCGCCGCGCCCGACACCTTCATCAGCTGCTACCCCAACGCCGGCTTGCCCAACCCGATGAGCGACACCGGCTTTGACGAGACGCCCGAAGTCACCAGCCGCCTGGTTGGCGAATTTGCCGCCGAGGGCCTGGTCAACATCGTCGGCGGTTGCTGCGGCACCACACCGGCGCACATTGGTGCCATCCACGACAAAGTGGCGCCATTGGCCGGGCGCGTGCTGCAGAGGAATGTGTTTTACCCTGAAGCGGCTTGAGGCGGGGGCGGGCGCGAACCAGCCCTTAAAATTGCCAACTTCCAAGGAGCGTTGCAGCGGGCCACACGGCCCGTCAGGCTTGGAGTTCTCCCAACGACGCTCACCTGATCATTGTTGAAATCACAGGTGAGTTGCATGTCTCAAACCCTTGTTCCCCCCATGAAGTTGTCCGGCCTGGAGCCGTTGACGATTGGCCTTGTGCCGTCTCCCGCTGCTGCCGCGCCCTCCCCATTGCTCGGCGACAGCGCAGAAGCGCCGGCCCCCATCGCCTCCTTCGTCAACATCGGCGAGCGCACCAATGTGACCGGCTCCAAGGCCTTTGCCCGCATGATCCTGAACGGCGATTTTGATCAGGCCCTGAGCGTGGCGCGCCAGCAGGTTGAAAACGGCGCGCAAATCATCGACATCAACATGGACGAGGCCATGCTCGACAGCCAGGCGGCCATGGTGCGCTTCCTGAACCTGATCGCGTCGGAGCCCGACATTTCCCGCGTGCCGGTGATGATTGACTCCAGCAAATGGAGCGTGATCGAGGCCGGTCTGCGCTGCGTGCAGGGCAAAGCGGTGGTCAACTCCATCAGCATGAAAGAAGGCGTGGATGCTTTCAAACACCAGGCCAAATTGCTGCGGCGTTATGGCGCGGCGGCGGTGGTGATGGCGTTTGACGAACAGGGCCAGGCCGACACCTATGAGCGCAAGATCGGCATTTGCGAGCGCGCCTACCGCATCCTGGTCGATGAGGTCGGTTTTCCGCCGGAAGACATCATCTTCGACCCGAACATCTTCGCCATTGCCACCGGCATTGAAGAGCACAACAACTATGCGGTCGATTTCATCAACGCCACGCGCTGGATCAAGCAACATTTGCCGGGGGCCAAGGTGTCGGGCGGCGTCAGCAATGTGAGCTTTTCATTCCGTGGCAACGACCCAGTGCGCGAGGCGATTCACACCGTGTTCCTGTACCACGCGATCAAGGCCGGCATGGACATGGGCATCGTCAACGCCGGCATGGTCGGCGTCTATGACGACCTGGAACCCGAATTGCGCGAACGCGTCGAAGACGTGGTGCTGAACCGCCGCCCGGATGCGGGTGAGCGCTTGGTCGAGATTGCCGAAACGGCGAAAAGCGGCGCCAAGGACGAGAGCAAAAAGCTCGAATGGCGCGGCACGCCCGCGCACCCCGTGACGATCGAGCAGCGCCTCTCGCACGCCATGGTGCACGGCATCACCGACTTCATCGTCAGCGACACCGAAGAAGCTTACCAGGCCATTGTGGCCAAGAAGGGCGGGCGCCCGCTGCATGTGATTGAAGGCCCGCTGATGGCGGGCATGAGCATCGTCGGCGACCTGTTTGGCCAGGGCAAGATGTTTTTGCCGCAGGTTGTTAAATCAGCGCGCGTCATGAAGTCAGCCGTGGCGCATTTGATTCCCTACATTGAAGAAGAAAAGCGGCTCGATGAAGCCGCTGGCCGCGACGTGCAGACCAAGGGCAAGATCATCATCGCCACCGTCAAGGGCGACGTGCACGACATCGGCAAAAACATCGTCACCGTGGTATTGCAATGCAATAACTTTGACGTGATTAACATGGGCGTGATGGTGCCGTGCCACGAGATTCTGGCGCGTGCCAAAGTGGAGGGCGCCGACATCATTGGCTTGTCGGGCCTGATCACGCCCAGCCTGGAAGAGATGCAGTATGTGGCCGGCGAGATGCAGAAAGACGAATACTTTCGCATCAAAAAAATCCCCCTGCTGATTGGTGGCGCCACCACCAGCCGGGTCCACACCGCCGTCAAGATTTCGCCGCACTACGAGGGCCCGGTGGTCTATGTACCCGATGCCTCGCGCAGCGTGGGCGTGGCGCAAAGTTTGTTGGGCGACTCAGCCAACAGCTTTGTCACGGAGCTCAACAGCGACTACCAGCGCGTGCGCCAGCAGCACGCCAACAAGAAGCAAATCCCGCTGTGGCCGCTGGCAAAGGCGCGTGCCAACAAGTGGCTGCCAACCCCCGTTCGCCCTGAGCTGCCTGTCCTGAGCGCTGTCGAAGGGGTCGAAGGGCTTAAGGCTTCGACAGGCTCAGCCCGAACGGAAATGGCATGGCGCGACTACACCCCGACGGCGCCGAAGTTCATTGGCCGGCGTGTGTTCAAGAATTTTGATTTGGCTGAGCTGGTCAAATTCATCGACTGGGGGCCGTTCTTCCAGACCTGGGACCTGGCGGGGCCGTTTCCGGCGATTCTGGACGATGAAGTGGTCGGTGCCGAAGCCAAAAAAGTCTATGCCGATGGCCAGGCCATGCTGAAGAAGATCATTGAAGGGCGCTGGCTCAACGCCAGTGGCGTGATCGGCTTGTACCCCGCCAACACGGTCAATGACGATGACATTGAGCTCTACACCGATGAGAGCCGCAGCACCGTGGCCCTGACCTGGTACGGCCTGCGCCAGCAAGCCGCCAAGGAAGAAATTGACGGCGTGATGCGCCCGAGCCGCTGCCTGGCTGATTTTGTGGCGCCCAAGATCACTCCTGAAAAAGTAGCTGTGAATGCAGATCAGACGGGGGCTAGAGGCCAAAATGGCTTAAAAATTTCGGATTATGTCGGGGTCTTTGCCGTCACCACCGGCGTGGGGGTTGAAAAGAAAGAAGCGCAGTTTTTGGCCGCCCACGACGACTACAGCGCCATCCTGTTCAAGTCGCTGGCGGACCGGCTGGCCGAAGCCTTTGCCGAGTGCCTGCACAAAAAAGTGCGCACCGACCTGTGGGGGTACGCGCCCGATGAAGCGCTGGCCGCCCAAGACTTGATTGCCGAGAAATACACCGGCATTCGCCCGGCGCCGGGTTACCCGGCCTGCCCGGACCACAGCGTGAAAAAAGACCTGTTCGAGTTGCTGCAGTGTGCCGATGTCGGCATGGGCGTGACCGAGAGCCTGGCCATGACGCCAGCCGCCAGTGTCAGCGGCTTCTACTTGGGCCACCCGGCCAGCCGCTATTTCAGCGTCGGCAAGATCGGTGACGACCAACTGAAGGACTTGGCGGCACGCCGGGGCATGGATGAAAAAGCCCTGCAGCGCTTGCTGGCCCCCAATCTGTAGTTCTCAGGGCCTGCGCAGCGCCAGTTGCTGCGCCAGCATCAAGGCAGCGACCCCGACCACGCTGAGCGCGAGCAAAAGCCACAGGCCGTGGCGGTAGCCCGCCTGCGCCGTCCACAACAGCCCCAGCAACACCGGTGCGGCTGCGCGCGCCAGCGCCAGGGGCAGGCCCAGCGCGCCATTAAGCGTGGCCACATGGTCACGGTTCACGTACTGCGCGATGACCGTTCCTTTGACAATGGTGAGCATGCCGTTGCCCAGACCGTAGAGCAGCACAAACAACAGCACCGCCCCCACCTGCCAGGGGGCGGACAGGGGTGCTGCCAGCAAAGCCAGCAGCCCGAGGGGAATCAGGCACGGAATCAGCCGGTTTGCCCGGTGCAGGTCAAGGTGGTGCTCAAAGAAATAGAGCAGCAACCGGCCCAGCACCTGAATGACACCGATGCCCGCCGTGATGGTGATGACCCAGACCTCGCGCAGGCCGTTTTCACGCAGCAGACTCACCATGTGGGCAGGCAGCGCCACCGTCACCGCCATCAGCAGCACCACAAACAACCCAATCAGTAAAAACGGGGCACTGAAAATGAAGTCGGACACGCCTTGCCTCGCCAGCGGCGCCGCGGCCAGACGGCGCGGAACCGGCCGCGGCGCCCCGCGCAGCGTCAGCCAGTGCAGCGGCGCACAGACCAGCAGCTGCAGCGCCGCCAGCGCGATGAACGCCTGGCGCCAGCCCCACAGGGCCATCAGCCAGGCGGTCAGCGGGATGAAGACGGTGCTGGCCAGGCCCCCTAAAAAAGTCATGAGGATGATGGCGCGGCGAAAATCGTTCGGGAAACGGCGTGTCACCACGGCAAAGGCGGGCGCATACAAAATGGCCGCCATCGCCGCGCCCAGGCCGGCCCACACTGCATAAAAACCGACGATGCCGGTCACGTTGCCCTGCAGCAGCAGGCAAACACCGGCCAGCAGCGAGCCACTTGTCATGACGACGCGCTCATGACCGCGGTCAATCCAGCGCCCCACCGGGTACGCCAGCAAGCCCTCCACCAGCAAGGCCAGACTGAACGCCAGCGAGGACTGCGCGCGGCTCAAACCCAGTTCGCGTTCCACCGGCGCCATCAGCAGGGCAAAGGTGTAGAAGATGCTGCCCCAGCTGATCAACTGCGCCACGGACAGCCAGCCGATCAGACGCAGGTTGAGGGCGGGCGGTGTCGTCATGGATGGATCGGGTTTATAAGTCGTTTTAGGGCACTAGCCCTCGTCCATTATGCGCAGTATGCTATTTTATTTACAGCGGATGCACTGCTGCAACGGCCGACCTCGGCCGCCGCATCCGCGCCGGCAAGCGCTTGAGCCACTGCGCCAGATCGTCAATATAGGTAAACACGGCGGGCACCACCAGCAGGCTGAGCAGGGTGGACGTCATCAGGCCGCCAATCACGGCGATCGCCATGGGCGAGCGAAAGCTGGGGTCGGCGCCCCAGCCCAGCGCCAGCGGCAACATGCCGGCCCCCATGGCGATGGTGGTCATGACGATCGGGCGACTGCGCTTGTGGCAAGCGTCCACCAGCGCGTCAAAGCGGCCCAGGCCTTTTGCGCGCGCCAGAATCGCGTAGTCCACCAGCAAAATCGAGTTCTTGGTGACGATGCCCATCAGCATGATGAGGCCGATCATCGACGGCATCGACAGTGCCCGCCCGGTCAGCAACAGCGCCACAAAAGCGCCGCCCATGCTCAGCGGCAGCGCCGCCAGAATGGTGACCGGTTGCATGAAGTCATGGAACAAGAGCACCAGCACGCCATAGATGCACAGCACGCCAATCAACATGGCCACGCCAAAGCTGGCAAACAGCGACTGCATTTCCTGCGCGTCGCCCAGTTCGGCGATGCTGACCCCGGCGGGCAGGTTTTTCAGGCTCGGCAAGGCGCGCGCCTCGGTGTTGACCTCGCCCAGCTGGCGCCGGCCCAGCTCGACATCCAGCGTGACATTGCGACTGCGGTTGAGGCGGTCAATCTGCGCCGGACCGCTGGCCATGGTGATGCTGGCCACATTGCCCAGCAGCACCGGGCCGCTTTTGCCCGGCACGCTCAGGCGCGCCAGCGCCGCCAGGTCGGCGCGCACGGCGTCCGGCAGCTTGACCCGAATGGGCACCTGGCGCTCCGATAAGTTGAGTTGCGACAAGCTGGTGTCGTAGTCGCCGGCGGTGGCCACGCGCACCGTTTCGCCCATGCTGGCGGCGGTCACGCCCAGGTCGGCGGCGCGCGCAAAGTCAGGGCGCACGATGATTTCGGGGCGCACCAGCGAGGCGCTGGAGCTCACGTTGCCAATGCCCGGCAAGGTGCGCAGCTCGCGCTCCACCTGTTGCGCGCTGGCCAGCAGCAGCAGCGGGTCGTCACTTTTGAGCACCAGTTGCATCTTGACACCGGTGTCGGGCGGGCCCACGTTAAAGCGCGCACCGGCAATGTCGGCCATTTGCAGGCGCAGCTGGGCGTCGATGTCGGCCATGGACGCGGCCCGCGCGGTGCGGTGCGTGGTGCTGAGCGTGAGCACGGCGCGGCGCGCCTCGGCCGCCGCGCCGGGGGCAAAAGCGTCACCGCTGGAACCGCCGCCGATCGAGCTGAATACCCCGGTGATTTCGGCGCTGCGCATGGCGAGCAGACGCGCCTGCTCGGCCACGGCGCGGGTCTCGGCCAGCGTGCTGCCCGGTGCCAGTTCAATATTGATCTGCGTCTGGGCCCGGTCGGCGGCCGGGACAAAACCGGTCGGCAGCAGCGGCACCAGCGCAATCGAGCCGACAAAAAACAGCGCGGCGCCGGTCAAGGTGCGGGCACGGTGGTGCAGACACCAGCGCATGATGGCGAGGTAGCGCGCCATGACCCAGCCGTCGGGCGCTTCCCCCGTTGGCCCGGGGCCAATCGAAAGGTCAGTCGAAGGGTTGGGGAGGGCTTGGCCCAGTTCAGTCCGAACGGAGGTCGGCTTGTGCGGCTGCAACAGGTAGGCCGCCATCATCGGGGTCAGCAGCCGCGCCACCACCAGCGAGGCCAGGATCGCCAGCACCGCGGTCCAGCCAAACTGCTTGAAAAACAGGCCCGCCACGCCGCCCATGAAGGCGGTCGGCAAGAACACCGCCACCAGCGCAAAGGTGGTGGCGATCACCGCCATGCCAATCTCGTCGGCGGCTTCCATTGCCGCCTGGTACGGCGTCTTGCCCATGCGCAGGTGGCGCTCGATGTTCTCGATCTCGACGATCGCGTCGTCCACCAGCACACCGACCACCAGCGCCAGCGCCAGCAGGGTGACGGTGTTGAGCGTGTAGCCAAAGTACTGCAGGCCCAAAAACGTCGGAATGATCGACAGCGGCAGGGCCGCAGCCGCCACCAGGGTGGCGCGCCAGTCGCGCAAAAACCACCAGACCACCAGGATCGCCAGCAGCGCCCCCTCGAACAGCAGCTCCATCGAGCCCCGGAAGTTTTCGGCCACCGGCTGCGCGTTGTCAATCACCTGCGTCAAGGCCAGGTTCGGGTGGCTGCGTTGCAGCTCGGCAACCGCGGCCCGCACGCCTTGCGCCACCGTCACTTCGCTGGCGCCCTTGGTGCGAAAGACCTCAAAACCGACCACGGTGCGGCCGTCCTGCGTGGCAAGCGAGCGCGGCTCGGTCACGGTGTCGCGCACACTGGCAACCTGGTCCAGCCGCAGGTGGCGCCCGTCCGCCAGGGGCAGGTCCAGCAGGGCCAGCTCGGCCGCCGTGCTCACGGTGGCCAGGGTGCGCACCGACTGCTCGGCGCCGCTGACGTCACCGCGGCCGCCCGGCGCTTCCTGCTGCACCAGCTTCAGGCGGCGCGACACGTCGATGGCCGACACCTGCAGCGCCGCCATTTTGTCGGGGTCCAGCTCAACGCGCACCTCCCGATCGACGCCACCGACGCGTTTGACCGCGCCGACACCCGGCACATTCAGCAGCCGCTTGGCCACCGTGTTGTCGACAAACCAGCTCAGCGCCTGCAGGTCGAGCGTGCTGGCGCGGTTGGCCGCCGCCGCAGTAAAGGTCAGCACCACGCGCCCGGCGGTCGAGGCCTTGGTGACAGAGGGGTCGCGCACGTCGGCGGGCAGGTCGGCGCGCACCCGCGCGACGGCGTCACGCACGTCGTTCACCGCCTCGGCAATCGGTTTTTCCAGGATGAATTCGACGGTGACTTGGGCACTGCCGTCGAGCACCTTGGTGTAGATGTTTTTCACGCCTTGCAGCGTGGCCACCGCGTCTTCAATCTTGCGGGCGACTTCGGTTTCAAGTTGCGCCGGTGCCGCACCCGGAAGGGCAGCGCTGACGGTGACGATGGGCAGCTCGATGTCCGGAAAATCCTGCACCACGCTGGCGCGGAACGACAAAATGCCCGCCAGCGACAGCAGCACAAACAGCATGATGGCCGGCACCGGATGCTTGATCGAGAGCGAGGAGAAATTCATGATCGCTCCTTATTTGCTAGCTGCTTGCACAGGAACGACGGGGCTTAGAGGCTGATTTGATGCTGAAGTTGGGGCAGGCGCTGACACCACCTTGACCAGATCGCCCTCGTTCAGAAAACCGGCACCACTGGCCACCAGCAGCGCCTCAGCGTCGAGCCCGCCCAGCACCTCGAGCCGATCACCGGCACGCCGCCCGATTTGCAGCTTGAGCTGGCTCACGCGCTGGTCCGGGTTGAGACGAAAGACGTAGCTAAAACCGTCGCGCACCACCACCGCCGACTGCGGCACGGTCAGGGCGCTTGAGCTGCCCAGCGCAAATTCGCCGCGCGCGAACATGCCGGCCTTGAAGCCTGAAGGTATGGCCCCCACGCTGGTCGCTTCGCGTACTGCGCTGCCCCCCGAGGGGGCCGTGCCTTGCTTGGGGCGGCCCTGCGCTGCGGCGCCGCCATCGGTCGGCAGATCCACATAGACCAGACCGACGCGCGTTTGCGGGTCCACGGTGGGGGCCACCATGCGCACCCGCCCGCTGCGCTGGGCCCCGCTGGCCGCCGTGACTGTGACCGCCGTGCCCGGCACGACCCGGCCCAGGTCGGCCGAGGCGACCTCCGCGCGCCACTCCAGCCGCCCCTGACGGATCAGGCGAAACAGTTCAACGCCGCTGCCCAGCACCGCGCCCACGGTGGCGCTGCGCGCCGAGATGATGCCGCTGTCAGGCGCCAGCACCTGGGTTTGCTGCAGCCGCAGTTGTTGCGCGGCCAGGCCGGCTTGCGCCGACTCCACCCGTGCGCGTGACGCTTGCTCGGCCGTCAGGTACTGCTTGATCTGCTGGCCGCTGAAGGTGCCGGTGCTTTGCAGCGCCCGCACGCGATCGGCATTGGCGCGGGCCTCGGCGGCGTTGGCCACGGCCTCATTCAAGCCGGCGCGCGCCTGCGCCACGGCAGCCTGCACGCTCTCGCCGGCAAAGCGCGCCAGCAGCTGGCCGCGTTGCACCACGTCGCCCACGTTGACGCTGACCTCAGCCAGGCGCAGGCCGTTGCTTTCAGTGCCGATGCTGGCCTCTTGCCAGGCGGCGATGTTGCCGTTGGCCGTCAACTGGATCGCCAGGGTGCTGCGCTGCGGCTGGATGGTGGTGACGGTCAGCGCCGGTTTGGCCGCGCTGGCGGTGCGGGTAACAGCCTTGCCAGATCTTCCTGAATTTATGAAAAATAGGGCGATAGCCCCCGCCAATACTGCGCAAGCAGCTATTATAAAAATAGCAATTGGTTTGATTTTTATACGCTTCATGGTGGGACGGGCCGGCAACAGCTTGGAGAAAGGGAGGTCAGCATTGTCAGGTCAAACCGATATTTTGTCGTTACGCCAGGTTGTGGCGCTGGCGAATCGGCAGCGGTCGCGGCCGAGGCTCGCCCTGTCAAAATCAGTTAAGCTGTGCTTAAAACGATTTATCGTGGGGCCGGTAGCTCAGATGGGAGAGCGCTGCGTTCGCAATGCAGAGGTCAGGAGTTCGATCCTCCTTCGGTCCACCACGCCATGAATTTGAATCAAGGACCTGGCAGGCATGCCAAATCGCCGGATTGCCAGAGTGCTTATAGCAAAGAGGGATAGACTGCCCCCGCCCGAGCCGACTCGGCTCCAACCAATTCAACACTTTTCCTGGACGAAAACAACGATGAATGAACGACTCAGTGGCGATGAACTGGTGGCATTGGTGCGCCGGGTTTTCCAGCCCCGTGAAAATGAAAAAGGTCTGGCGATCCTCGTCGACCTGCCCGATGAGCAGGTACCCGACAACGAAGACTGGATCGCCCGGCGCGCGATTGCTGTCGATTGGACCGCTGAGCTCAGGGCCCATGAGGCCGAGCTTGGCCTGAAAACCACCTTGGTCCTTTATCGCAATGTCCACACCAACAACGGGGATCTGCCGGAGCGTTGCTGGATTCATCAAGGCGGGCCATTGCCGACGAGCGCAAACAGTCTGCACGCGAGCGCTTCCATTGCCTTTGTCGACATGTTTGCCGCCAACCCCATTCTCCTCGTGCCGACGCAGTTTTCGGCCACCGCTCCCCTGAAGATTGCGGCAAAGAAGTATCCCATCCGCGCGGCCACGATGGCCGGGTTCCGTCACGACATGGTGCCTGCGCTGCGGTTGGACTACACGGAGGTCAACCGCCGTGTCAATTACCTCAAGCAACTGCTGGACCGCGCCACGGGCGCTGATTTCCGATTCGTCTATCCGGGCGGTGAGGCGCTCCTGCATCTCGATCTGCGCTTTCGTAGCGCCCATGCGTCCGGCGGCTTGCTGCCCAATCCGGGGGCCGCGGGCAACCTGCCTTCGGGCGAGGCTTACATTGTGCCTTTCGAGGGCGAGACCGAACCGAGCCTGAGCGCCGGCGAGTTGCCGGTGCAATTTGGCAATGAGCTGGTGCGCTACCGCATCGTGGGCAACAAGGCGGTTGAAGTGCTCACGCAGGGGCCGGCGTCGCGCGCCGAAGCCGAGCATCTGGCGCGTGAGCCCGCGTACGGCAACCTGGCGGAACTCGGCCTGGGCGTGCTGGCGGGCTTCGGTGTCAAACCCATCGGCAAAGTCCTGCTGGACGAAAAGCTGGGGTTGCACATTGCCTTTGGTCGCAGCGAGCATTTCGGTGGGCAGGTCGGTCCGGCTGCTTTTTCGAGTCCCGAAGCCGTCATCCACATCGATCGTGTCTACGTTCCTGAAACGCAGCCCGACGTGCTGGTGAAGCGCGTGGATCTGGTCATGGAAGACGGACAAGCGCTGGCGCTGATGCGCGACGGTCAATACGTCGTGACTTTCAATTGAGTAAAACGTGTAGAGGAATTTGCAGTTATGGAACAAAGTAAAGCCACACAGCGCCTGGTCGATCAGTTTATTGCCATGGTCAAGATTTCAAGCCCGTCCCGGCAAGAGGGCGCCTTCGCCGCTTATTTGCGCAAAGAACTGGAAGACCTTGGGTTTTCCGTCGATATTGACGCCGCCGGTGTCAAGGCTGGCGCAAACACGGGCAATCTCATTGCGACCATCCAAGGTAACCGAGACATCGAGCCGCTGATGTTTTGCTGCCACATGGATACCGTTTTGCCATGTTCCAACATCCAGCCCCAGATAACGGACGGGGTTATTCATTCAAACGGAAAGACGATTCTTGGGGGGGACGATAAAGCCGGCATTGCCGCCGTTTTTGAGGGCCTGCGGCGGATTCAGGAACGCGGACTGACCCATGGACTGTTGCAGGTCGTGTTCACCATTTGTGAGGAAGTCGGCATGCATGGTGCCAAAGGACTCGATTACAGAAAAGTGAAAGCCACACGGGTTTTTGTTCTCGATGCAGAAGGTCCGCTCGGAGAAATTGCGGTTCAAGGACCCGCCAAAGACGCCATCAAAGTCCTTATTCATGGACGGACGGCTCACGCCGGTCTTTATCCAGAACGTGGCGTCAACGCGATCCAGGTTGCCGCCCGAGCGATAGACCGGATGAAGCTGCTGCGCATCGATCCGGTAACGACTGCGAACATTGGCACGATCAGCGGCGGCATCGCCACCAATATTGTGACCGCGCAGGTTGAAGTGACGGCGGAAGCACGCAGTCTGGTGAATGAGAAACTGGACGCCCAGAGCACCCACATGAAAGAGTGCTTCGAGCAGGCCGCCAGAGAACTGGGCGCTGTCGTCGAAGTTGATATTCAACGCAGCTATTCGGCCTTCAAGTTAACCGACAGCGACCCGGTGGTGCGGCAGTGCATGGACGCCATGCAGTCTCTCGGACTGACCCCCAAGCTGGTCTCCACCGGCGGTGGCAGCGACTGCAATATTTTTAACGCCCTGGGCCTGACGGCCGTCGACTTGTCGGTAGGAATGACAGACGTCCATACCAATCAGGAGAGCATCAAGATTGCCGACCTGGAAACTGCCGCCTGTCTGATCGAAGCCATCATCGAGCGCAGCCCGGGCTACCCGAGGACGCACGATTGAAAATCGAAGAAATACAGATCGGCAAGGTCAGTATTCCTCTCAAAAAACCGTTCAAGACGGCTTTGCGCCGGGTGGACTCGGCAGAAGACATCATCATCAAGGTGATCACTGATACGAGCGAGGTCGGGTTTGGCAATGCACCGCCGACCGCCGTCATCACCGGCGATAGTCAGGATTCCATCATTGCCTCGATCCGGGATACGCTGGGTCCGAAAATCATCGGCATGCCGATCAATAATCTCGAAGGAATCATGACGATACTGGATGCCGGCATGCTGCACAACCACTCCGCCAAGGCGGCCCTGGATATCGCGGTGCATGACCTGTTTGGCAAGTGTTTCGGTCTACCCCTGTACAAGCTGTTCGGTGGTTTCCGGACCAGCCTGGAAACCGACCTGACGATCAGCCTGAATTCACCGGAAGAAATGGTGCGGGATGCGCTGGAGGCCGTGGCGCAAGGCTACACCGCCCTCAAGCTTAAAGTCGGAAACGATCCGGCACTCGATGTCCAGCGCGTGCAGGCGATTCGCGGTGCGGTTGGCAGGGCGATCAAGATCCGACTCGACGCCAATCAGGGCTGGGGTGCCAAAGAAGCCGTCCGAATCATCCAGCGATTTGAAACAGACGGGCTGGATATCGAACTCGTCGAGCAGCCGGTGAAGGCGCATGATCTTGAAGGCCTCAAATACGTGACCGACCGGGTGGCAACCGACATCATGGCCGATGAATCAGCGTTTGGACCGTTTGAGGTTTTTCAATTGCTATCCCTGCGGGCCTGCGATCTCATCAACATCAAGCTGATGAAAGCCGGTGGCCTGCACAACGCCCTCAAAATCGTCCACTTCGCCGAAACGATGGATGTTCAATGCATGATCGGTTGCATGTTGGAATGCAAAATCGGCATCACTGCCGCCGCCAGTCTGGCCGGCGGAAAGAGAATAATCACCCGTGCTGATCTGGATGCAGCCGTGTTGTTGGCAGAAGATCCTGTCGTTGGCGGTGTGAGCTTCTGCAAGAACCAGCTTCTTATTCCCGATGCACCGGGGCTCGGCATTACCGACATCATCGGTTGGCAGCCAGTGGAATGAATTGGCGACCTCATTTCAGGCCTTGTTATTTCAATAGCTTTTTAATGGGGTGATATTTTGGGTATCGTAATCACGTTGATCGTGACTTTTTGGACGGGCTATCTGATCGTCAAAAAGTTCAAGCCACAGCCGGTATTGTTCATTGCCGGCATGGTTCTCATGTTTACCGCCGTCTTTCTGGGGCTGGGAACTATTCTGCCCGCCAAGCAAAGCACCGGCCTGGTTCTTTTTGATGCCTTCGAATTCATCAAGATGACCTTCAGTTCCCGGGCTGGCGGACTGGGTCTCAACATCATGGCTGTCGCCGGTTTTGCCCGCTACATGGATCATATCGGCGCCAGCAAGGCGCTGGTTAGAGTGACCATCGCACCGCTGCTGCTGTTGCGTTCCCCTTATCTGGTGATGTCGGCCACCTGGGTTCTGGGCATGTTCCTGGGGCTGGCCATCAACAGTGCCTCCGGTCTGGCGATGCTGCTCATGGTGACCGCGTTTCCGATTCTCATCAGCCTCGGTGTCAGCCGACTGTCGGCGGTCGCGGCCATTGCGACGACGCTCTGTCTGGACTGGAGTCCCAGTGATACCGGCACCTTGCTGGCGGCAACCACGGCCGGCATTGACCCGGTGGTCTACTGGGTCAAGTATCAGATTCCGATTGCAGTTGCGGTGATCCCGGTGGTTGCGGTGCTGCATTTCTTCACCCAAAAATGGATGGACAAGCGCGACGGGCACGTGGTTCAAGCCACCGAACTGGAGGTCTCCAAGAGCGCCGAGGGTGTCGTGGAGAAACTTCCGCCGAAGTTCTACGCACTGTTGCCGATGATTCCCTTGGCGCTGATCCTGATTTTCAGCTCCATCGGGATTGAGTCCATCAAGATGGACATTATCAAAGCGATGTTTATCGGCTTGGCTATTGGCATGATTCTCGAATTCATTCGCCTGCGTGACGGTAAAAAGGTACTGGGCGAAATTCAGGTCTTCTTCGACGGCCTGGGCATGCAGATGGCCAACGTCATCACGCTGATTGTGGCTGGTGAAACATTTGCCAAGGGGCTCACGACGATCGGAACCATCGATACCATTATTAGTTATGCGCAAACTTCCGGTTTTGGTGCGGTTGGCATGATTCTGGTCATGGTCACGATCATTGCGGTATCGGCCGTCCTGATGGGCTCAGGGAATGCCCCGTTTTTCGCCTTTGCCGCCTTGACCCCGGCGGTAGCAGCCAAAATGTCAGTCGCGCCAGTGGTCATGCTGCTGCCGATGCACTTTGCGGCCAGCGCTGCCCGGGCCATGTCGCCGATCACGGCGGTTATCGTCGTGGCATCGAGCATGGGCGACGTGTCTCCGTTTGACGTGGTCAAGCGAACGGCGATTCCGATGGCCGGGGCGCTAATTACGCTCGTGATTGCTAATTTCGTGCTTTTTTACTGAATCGCAGAGCTATCGCAGCCCATTGAACGCTTGCCGGAGCAAGCGTTTCTTCAGGGCAATTGGGGCAAACCTGGCAGGGGCCGCCCCAGACGGTCAGTTCAGCGCGGCGCGCACATCGTCCTTGTAGGTGTAGAGCGTGACGCTCGGCGTCGTCAGTTCGCCTTTGGCCGTGAACGCGATGTTGGCGGTGACCCCCTTGTAATGCGTCTTGCCGATGAAATCGACATAGGTCTTGGGGTCCACCGAGTTGGCGCGCTTCATGGCATCCACCAGGACGAAGGTCGCATCGTAAGCATAGGGGCTGTAGATCTGGAACTGCCCCGGAAAGCGGGCGTCGTACTTTTTCTTCCAGGCGATGCCGCCCTGCATTTTCTGCACCGACGCGCCGCCGGTGGCGCAGGTCACGTTCTTTAGCGTGCCCGCCGTGCTTGACAGTTCGGGGAGTTTCTCAGTGCACAGGGCGTCGCCGCCGAAGTACTTGACACCGGTCATGCCCAGCTGCTCCATCTGGCGCAGCATCGGGCCGGCCTGGGCGTCGAGGCCGCCATAGAAGATGGCGTCAGGTTTTTTGCTCTTGATGGCGGTCAGAATGGCCATGAAGTCGGTCGCTTTGTCGGTGGTGAACTCCTCGGCCACGACGCGCATGCCCTTTTGCTTGGCCGTGGCCTTGAACACGTCAACCAGACCCTGGCCGTAAGCGGTGCGGTCGTCGATGACGGCGACGGTCTGGAGCTTGAGCGCATCATGGGCAAAGTACGCCAGCGCCGCGCCCAGTGCGTTGTCGTTGGCGATCAGGCGAAACGTCGTGTTGTAGCCGTGTCGGGTCACGTCCGGGTTGGTGGCAGCGGCGGTGATGTGCGGCAGGCCGCACTTGTTGTAAACCATGGAGGCCGGAATGGTGGTGCCCGACTGCAGGTGGCCCACCACGCCCGCCACCTTGGAGTCGCACAGCTTCTGCGCCACCGCGGTGGCCTGGCGCGGGTCACCGCCGTCGTCCTCAGCAGCCAGTTCGAACTTGATTTTCTTGCCGCCGATCACCAGCGCCTGCGCATTCAGTTCGTCAATGGCGAGGCGCACGCCGTTTTCGGTGTCTTTGCCGATATGGGCAATCCCGCCGGACGTCGGTCCGGCGTGGGCGATGCGAACGATCTGGACCTCCTGGCCAAATGCGACGATAGCCGTCAGGCCCAGCGCGGCTGCGGCCGTCAGGCGAAGTGAAATGGGAGAAGAGGAGGCAAGTTTCATGATCGTGGAGCCGACTTTCAAATAGGAAAAAAGTGCTCAGGGTTTACCCTGATGTGCCCATGTTACTACTTGCTGCCGTCACGCTTGGCGCAAGCTAAAGCGGTCAAACAAGGCGGCCACCCGGGCCAGCAACGCAGCGCCGGGGTAAGCCAGGGTGGAGGCGGCATCAAGCCGCGCATCGCCACAGCCGGTTGCCCGAAACACCTGCAACACATACTCGCGGGCACCCATGGCCTGCAAGGCGTGCGCCAGCGCCAGGATGTCGGACTCGCTGTGCAGCGCGGGATGCACCGTGGTGCGAAATTCGTGCGCGACGCCACTGGCCAGCACCAGGTCGGCGCCAGCGCGCGCCTGGCGCGCACTGTCAGCGATGCCCGTGATGGCGTCGTAGTTTTGCCAGGGTGCCTTGACGTCCAGGCCCACCCAGTCCACCAATGGCAACACTTGGGCCAGGCGCCGCGGGTACATGCCCGCACTGTGCAAGCCAACGCCAAAGCCGAGTGCACGCACCGCACGCATGGCGTCGGCCAGACCGGGGTCCATGGTGGGCTCGCCGCCGCTGAACACCACGGCATCAATCAGGCCGACGCGCCGCTTCAATAAAGCCAACACTGCGCTCCATGGCAGCGGGCGGGGGCCCGTGCGTGCCTGCAAGTGCGGGTTGTGGCAGTAGCCGCAGCGCCACGGGCAGCCTTGTACAAACACCACGGCGGCGAGTTTGCCGGGGTAGTCGGTGGCGCTGAACGGCGTGACGCCGCCGACTTTGAGGGTGCGGGTTGGCGCGCCAACCGCCACCTCAGTCGCTGGCACCAGCCTGGGTGCAGGTGCGCTCGTCAAAGTAGGTGCGCTCATGGAACTCACCTTTCTTGCCGGTGTTGAAGGACGCCATTGGGCGGTGGTAGCCCATGACGCGGGTCCACACCTCGCAGCGCTGGCGCTCCTCGTCACGCAGGACCACGGCCTTAGGGGCCAGGAATTGGTGTTCGTTTAAATCGGTCATCTCAGTCTCCTTGGGTGTTGGTTTCGAGTTGCTTGCGCGAAATGAGGTCGGCGTCGCACCTGGGGCAAAAGTCATGGCGCCCGCCCAGATAACCATGTTTCGGGCAGATCGAAAAGGTGGGCGTCACGGTGATGTAGGGCAGTCGGAAACGTGACAGCGAGCGTTTGACCAGCTGGCGGCAGGCCTCGGCGCTGCTCAGCGGCTCGGTCATGTACAGGTGCAGCACGGTGCCGCCGGTGTACTTGCGCTGCAGGTCGTCCTGCAATTCGAGTGCCTCGAACGGGTCGTCGGTGAAGCCCACCGGCAGTTGGCTGGAGTTGGTGTAATAAGGCATGTCTTTGGTGCCTGCCTGCAAGATATCGGGGAACTGCTTGGCATCCTCCTTGGCAAAACGGTAGGTGGTGCCTTCGGCCGGCGTGGCTTCCAGGTTGTACATGTGGCCGGTCTGGTCCTGAAATTCCAGCATGCGCGCGCGCACATGGTCCAGCAAGCGAATGGCGAAGGCATGGCCCCACTCGCCGCTAATATCTTCGCGGTCCTGCGTGAAGTTGCGGATCATTTCGTTGATGCCGTTGACGCCCAACGTGGAGAAGTGATTGCGCAGCGTGCCCAGGTAGCGTTTGGTGTAGGGGAACAAGCCGTTGTCCATGTGGCGCTGGATCACCTTGCGCTTGATCTCCAGGCTGTCGCGGCCGAGTTCCAGCAGGGTGTCAAGCGCGGCCAGCATGGCCATTTCGTCGCCGCTGTGCAGATGCCCCAAGCGCGCGCAGTTGATGGTGACGACGCCGAGCGAGCCGGTTTGCTCGGCCGAGCCGAACAGACCGTTGCCGCGTTTGAGCAACTCGCGCAGATCGAGCTGCAGGCGGCAGCACATGGACCGGATCTGGTTCGGTTTCAGTTCCGAATTGATGAAATTCTGAAAGTAAGGCAGACCGTACTTGGCGGTCATTTCGAACAAGGCTTCGGCGTTCGGGCTGTACCAGTCGAAGTCTTGCGTGATGTTGTAGGTGGGGATCGGAAAGGTGAAGACGCGACCCTTGGCATCGCCCGCCATCATGACTTCAATGTAGGCGCGGTTGATCATGTCCATCTCGGCCTGCAGCTCGCCGTAGCTGAAGGGCATTTCCTCACCGCCAATCACCGGCACCTGCTCGCGCAGGTCTTCCGGGCAGACCCAATCAAAGGTGAGATTGGTAAATGGCGTTTGCGTGCCCCAGCGCGAGGGCACGTTGAGGTTGTAGATCAGCTCCTGCAGGCACTGGCGCACATCGGCGTAGCTCAGTTTGTCTTGCCGAATATAAGGTGCCATGTAGGTGTCAAACGAACTGAAGGCCTGCGCGCCGGCCCACTCGTTTTGCAGCGTGCCCAAAAAATTGACGATCTGCCCGACCGCGCTCGACAGGTGCTTGGGTGGTCCGGATTCGACCTTGCCGGGCACGCCATTCAGGCCTTCATGCAGCAGCGTGCGCAGCGACCAGCCGGCACAATAACCGGCCAACATGTCCAGATCATGGATGTGCAGGGCGGCACTGCGGTGCGCTGCGCCCACTTCCGGCGGATAGACGTGATTGAGCCAGTAGTTGGCAATCACCTTGCCCGATACGTTGAGGATCAGCCCACCGAGCGAATAACCCTGGTTGGCATTGGCGTTGACGCGCCAGTCGAGCTGCTGCAGGTACTCGTTCATGCTGGACTCGACATCGACCAGGGTCTTGCGGTCGCTGCGCAACTTGTGATGCTGCTCGCGGTAGACGATGTAGGCGCGCAGTGTCTTGGGGTAAGCAGCGTCGAACAGGGCCGATTCGACCGCGTCCTGAATCTGCTCAATGTGCGGGCTGACTTGACCGTGCAGCTTGATTTTTGGAACCACCAGATAGTGGGTCAGGCGCTGCGCCTCGGTCGCGTCAAACTCGCCGCTGACCAGCGCCGCGCGCGCCAGGGCGTGAGCAATTTTGGCCGCGTCAAACGGCTTGATGCCGCCGTCGCGCTTGATGATGTGGCTGAAAACGGCTGGCTTTGTGGCGTTCATCTTGTCCCTTTTAAACACTATAGGTAGTGTTTGGCAAGATATTAACCACTAAATGTAGTGTTTTTGTTGATTAAACGGGGGGTAAAAACATCTTTCGGTGCGCGCTTGATCTAAATCAGCAAATGGGCAAACCCGGACCTGGCCCGGGTTTGCTTCAAGGGCGTACGGCGCCGAACACCGCGTGCCACAGCGCCAGCACGGCGTCACGCTCGGCCTGCAGTTGCGGCAGGCGAACATGGTAAGGCTCCTCATTCAAGCGTGCGCGGTGTTGCACCTGGCGCAGGGTACGGTAGGCGCTGGCCGCCGCATGGCCCACGCCGACGGGCAGCAGACCCATCGCTTCCGCACGCTCCAGCAGGGCAATGTTGCCCAGGTTGTCGAGCAACTCGGGATGCTGCGCCGACAGTGACAGCACCAGGTACTGCATGACGAATTCCGCATCAATCATGCCGCCTGGGCTGTACTTGATGTCAAACTGCCCCTCCTTGACCGGGTGGGCGCTGCGCAGGCGCTCGCGCATGGCTTTTATTTCGGACTTGAGGTCGTCGGCCTGGCGCGGCGCGGCGATGACAGCTTTGCGAATGGCATCAAAACGCTGGCGCAACCCGTCGTCGCCCAGCACAAAGCGGGCACGCGTCATGGCCTGGTGCTCCCAGGTCCAGGCGGTGTTGCTGCCGCGCTGCTGCTGGTAATTGGCGTAGGCGTTAAAGCTGGTGATCAGCAATCCGGCATTGCCGTTGGGACGCAAGGCGGTGTCAATCTCATACAAATCGCCCTCGCCGGTTTTGACGGTCAGCCAGTTGATCAGCTTGCGCACCAGGCTGGCATAAACTTCCGGCGCGCGCTCATCGTCGTCGTCATAAACGAACACAATGTCGAGATCGCTGCCATAACCGAGCTCCTTGCCGCCGAGTTTGCCGTAGGCAATGATGGCAAATTGCGGTGTGTCCCGGTGTCTGTTTTTCAGGCGGCTCCAGCACCAGCGCGTGGTCACCCGCAACACCGCCTCGGCCAGTGAACTCAAGTCATCGGCGACCGCCTCCACCGTTAATCTGCCTTCCACATCGCGCGCCAGGGTGCGGAACACCTCGGCGTGATGCGCGCGGCGCAGCAGATTGAGCAGGGTTTCATCGTCGTCTTCGCCAGTGCCCGCCAACGCGTCACGCCGGTGGTCGAGTTCGTGCTCGAAGTCGCTGGCAGAGAAGCGTTCATCCAAAAAGTCGGCACTGGCCAGTTCATCAATCACGCCAGGATGCAGCAACAGATAGCGCGCCGGCCAGCGCGCCGCGTCGAGCAGGCGCAGCAAGCGCTCGTGCACCGTGGGTCGTTCCAGCAGCAGCGCCAGGTAGCTTTCCCGCCGCAGCAAGGGTTCCATCCAGTCCACCAGGCGCACGGCAGCGGCTTCTGTGGCACGGCCTTCGCGCACCCACTGGGCCGTGCGCACAATCAGTCGCAACAACCGGGTGCGCGACTCCTCTTTCAAAGCCAGTACCCGCGGATGCTCGCGCCAACTGGCCACCCGCTGACGAAACTGCTCAGGCAGCTGCTCCAGCACGTCATCAAAGCCGGGCGCGGTGGTCGACTTGTCGCCATTTCCTCCATTGCAGCCCTTGCAATTCTGCTCCGCGCCGCCGCCGAGCAGTTTGTCAAATTCTTCGGCCACCACTTCGCGGTGGGCATCGAGTTGATGCAAGAGCTGGCACGCGGTGTCAAAGCCCAGGGTGCTGGCGATCCAGGCCAGGTCCTGGTCCTGCGTGGGCAAGACATGGGTTTGCTGGTCGTCCAGGTACTGAATACGGTGCTCGACCTGGCGCAAAAAGACATAGGCCTCAGCCAGCGCCTGCGCCGTGCTTTGCGGCATCAGGCCGGCTTTGACCAGCCGCGGCAACGCACTCAGCGTGGCCCGCGTTCTGAGCTCGGGAAATTGCCCGCCGCGCACCACCTGCAGCAGTTGCACGGTGAATTCAATTTCGCGAATGCCTCCGCGCGACAGCTTGACGTCATTGGCGCGTTCCGGGTGCCCGGCGCTGCGTCTGCTGGCATGCTCGCGTATCTGCCGGTGCAACACCCGCAATGCATCAAACACGCTGTAATCAAGATAACGCCTGAATACGAAGGGCATCACTACGCTGCGCAAGGCCAGGGTCGAACCGTCGGCCACACAACGCAGCGGCGCCACGATCCGGCTTTTGAGCCAGGCAAAGCGCTCCCACTCGCGGCCCTGCACATGCAGGTATTGTTCCAGTGCGTCCAACGACACGGCGGGAGGACCGGAATTACCGTTGGGACGCAACGCCAGATCAACCCGAAACACGAAGCCATATTCAGTCGTGTCGCCCACTAGCGCGTAGATGGCCCGCACCGCCTTGGCAAAGTACTCCTGATTGGAAATGCGGCCACGACCCAGAGCGTCGCCGGCCGTGTCACCGTCTTCGTCATAAACGTAGATCAGGTCAATGTCGCTCGACACATTGAGTTCCCGCGCACCGAGTTTGCCCATGCCGATAATCCAGAGTTGCGCGCGCGCACCCGTTGCGCTGGTGGGCGCCCCGTGGGCCTGGTCGAGCGTCAGTTCAACCTCGGCACAGGCGGTGTTCAACGCGAACTCGGCCAGGTCAGTCATGGTTTGCGTCACCTGCAGCAAGGGCGTTTGCTGGTCACAGTCCAAGCCCAGCAGGCGCTCCAGGACCAGTTGGCGGGTGGTACGCATGGCGCTGGCGGTGTCCATGCCGCCAGCACGCAAGGCGTCAAAGGCCTGCGCCATCAAGGCCGGACTGGGCAAACCGGGGGGCAATAAATGCAGCTGGTTCTCAAAGCGACGGCGAACGCGCTGGCCAAAACGCGAGTGCGATGACAAAGCGGGGCCGGTCATAATTCCTGTCATATTTACAAGCTCACAATGATTGACTTGACGCCCGCCCCATCCTCACTGCTGAAAACCTGCTCCACCGTGGCTCGCTGGTCGCTGGGTCTGGTGCTGGCTGCGTGGTTCGTGTTTGGGCTGACCTGGGGGGCGTTGCATTGGCTGATTGTGCCGCGAATCGGTGAATTTCGCCCACAGCTGGAAGCCTACGCCGCGCGGGCACTGGGGGTGCCGGTGCGCATTGGCGCCCTGACGGTCCAGTCGAGCGGCATGATCCCGTCGTTCGAGTTGACCGATGTCCAGTTGTTTGACGCCCAGGGCCGGGAAGCTTTGCGCTTGCCGCGGGTTTTGGCCGCATTGTCACCCGGCTCGCTTTGGCGCCTGGGCTTCGAGCAGTTGTACGTGGAACGCCCGCTGCTCAATATTCGCCGCGCGCAGAACGGGAAAATTACTGTCGCGGGGCTTGATTTTTCGAAAGTCGGTGACACCGGCAGTAGCGCGGTCGACTGGTTTTTTTCACAACTCGAATTCGTCATTCGGGACGGCAGTATTTTGTGGACCGATGAATTGCGCGCTGCCCCGACGCTGGAGTTGCACCAGGTCGACATGGTGGTGCGCAATCCGGGGCGCCACCACGACCTGCAGTTTGATGCCACGCCGCCCGCGCTGTGGGGGGAGCGCTTCAGCGTGCGGGGAATGCTGACGCAGCCTTTGCTATCACGCCACAGAGGCCATTGGCAGGACTGGCAAGGCCAGCTCTACGCCGCCTTCACACGGGTATATCTGTCCGAGTTGCGGCGCTACGCCGATGTTGGGGTTGACCTGCGCCAGGGCAAGGGCGCGTTGCGGGCCTGGATCGACGTCAACCAAGGTCAGATACGGGGGGGAGCGGCGGACGTGGCTTTGTCCGAGGTCAATGTCACGCTGGGGGCCCAATTGCAGGCACTGGAGCTGCGGTCAGTCAGCGGGCGCCTCGGCGGGAGCTTACGGAGCAACGGTTATCAGTTCTCCACCAAGACGCTGGCGTTTGACACCCGGGACGGCTTGCGCTGGCCCGGTGGCAATGTCAGCGTTGATTACACCGGTGCGAAGGACCAGCTTGCCGCGCACGGTGAGCTCAATGCCGACCGGCTGGACTTGCAGGCACTGTCGCAAATTGCTGACCGTTTGCCGATTGACTCGGTGACCCGCGCGGCGCTACTGGCCTATGCGCCCAAGGGGCTGGTGGAACGAATCCAGGCCAGCTGGCAAGGCCCGATGGGTGCCTTCAGCCAGTATCAGGTCAAGGGCCGGGTCAATCAGCTGGAACTGGCTGCAAACACGCTGAAAATTGCGCCCGCCCCAGGCCTGCACTCCGCGGGCTCGCCGGGCGTGCGGGGTGCCAGCATTGATTTTGACTTCAACCAGTCCGCTGGCAAGGCCAGCATCAGCCTGAACAACGGCGCCTTGCTGTTGCCTGGCATATTTGAGGACCCGGTGATTCCGCTCACGCAGTTGTCCGCCGAGGCCAAATGGCAGGTCAAGGGTGACCATATTGCCGTGCAACTGCCCAACCTCAAGTTCAGCAATGCCGATGCCGAAGGTGAGGCGCAAATTAAATGGGAGACCAGTGACCCGCTCAAGTCCAGTGGCCGCTCCCGGTTTCCGGGCGTGCTCGATCTGCAGGCGACCCTGAGTCGCGCCGATGGAACGCGCGTGCACCGCTATTTACCCAGCCTGATTGGACCAGCGGTGCGTGACTATGTGCGTGATGCGGTGACGGCCGGGACGGCCAGTGGCGTCAAGGCCAAGGTCAAGGGTGATCTGGGTCATATGCCCTTTCGCGACCCCAAACAAGGGGAATTCCGGATTTCCGCCGATGTGCAAAATGCCACCTTGGTTTACGTGCCGCGCAGCATCCAAACTCCGCAGTCTCTCCCGTGGCCTCCTTTGACACAGCTCAGTGGCGAACTGGTGTTTGACCGGGCGCAGATGCAGGTGCGGGGCGCGCGCGCGCGGATGGGAGCGACGTCAAGTTTGCAAGTCACCAAAGTCGACGCTTTAATCGCCGATTTAAACGATGCCACAGTGGCCGTCACGGCCGACGTGAAGGGCGCATTGACCGAAGGGCTGGGTATTGTCAAGGGCTCACCACTGGGGTCGCTGATCGGCAACGCACTGGATCGGGCTGTGGCGAGCGGCAACGCTGATTACAAGTTGAAACTGTCCCTGCCGATTAAATCGCTTGAAAAATCGACGGTACTGGGCAGCGTCACGCTGGTCAACAATGACCTGCAGATCACGCCGGATACGCCTAGATTGACCCGGGCCCGAGGTACCGTGAATTTCTCGGACAGCGGATTTTCAATTGTCGCCGGCCAGGCCCGGCTCCTGGGCGGCGAGGCACGGCTGGAGGGGGGGTCGGTGTCATTGGCGGGTGCCAACGCCAATCGCAGCGGCGCCTCCGTGCTGATCCGCGCCACCGGCACGGTATCGGCCGAAGGCCTGCGCCAAGCCCAAGAACTCGGCTTTGCGGCGCGCATGGCGCAGCATGCCTCGGGCAGTGCGGCTTACACCGCCGTGTTGGGGTTTCGCCGCGGCGTACCTGAACTCACGGTCAGCAGCAATTTGCAAGGATTGAGCCTGAGCTTGCCGGCGCCCCTGAATAAAAGCGCGCAGGCGCTAATGCCGTTTCGACTGCAGACCGCGCTGCTGGCGGAATCTTTGCTGGCAACGCCAGGCGGCGCAACGCATTTGCAGGACCAATTGACATTGAACCTGGGGCAGATTGCGTCCATTCACTATGTCCGCGATCTCTCGGGACCGGAGCCGCGCGTGACGCGTGGCGCACTGGGGGTTGGTCTGTCGCCGCAAGAGTCGGCTCCCTTGCCCACTGAAGGGGTGGTGGCCAACATCAACCTGAGCAGCGTCAATCTTGACGCCTGGGGCGACGTGCTGGAGCAAGCCGCGGGCAGTTCGCTGACCAGCGTGGCCACGGCGCAAGCAACGCTGAACGCTGCCGCAGCAAGTGCAGCCCTGAGCTATCTGCCCACCAGCATGGCGGTACGGGCCCAGGCTTTGACGTTTGGTGGGCGCACGCTGCACAAGGTGGTGCTCGGCGCTTCGCGCGAGGGGCTGTTGTGGCGGGCCAACCTGGATGCCACAGAACTCAATGGCTACCTGGAATACCGCCAACCCTCGGGTCTCGGGGAGGGCCGCTTGTATGCGCGGCTTGCGCGGCTCACCATTGGCCCCAGCGCTGCCAGCGAGGTGGAGGCATTGCTCGAAGAACAGCCCGCCAGCATTCCGGCACTTGATATCGTGGTGGACGATTTTGAGTTACGCGGCAAACGGCTCGGACGTGTCGAGGTGGAGGCGGTCAACCGGGGAGCCGGTGCGGCAACGCTGGAGGGTCAGGCGCGAGAATGGCGGCTCAATAAATTCAACATCGTGACACCCGACGCAGTGCTTACAGCCACCGGCAACTGGGCCGCAGTAAGTGCACTTTCTCCACCGAAGGCGAACGCACGTCGGCGCACGGTCATGAATTTCAAGCTGGCCGTTGCTGACGGGGGCGACCTGCTGGCACGATTTGGCATGCCGGGCGTGGTCCGGAAAGGCCGCGGCCTGATGGAAGGGCAGGTCACCTGGCTGGGCTCGCCGATCAGCCTTGACTACCCCTCCATGACCGGTGCGTTCACCGTCAACATGGAATCAGGTCAGTTCTTGAAAGCCGACCCGGGCATGGCCAAGTTGCTGGGGGTCTTGAGTCTGCAGGCTTTGCCGCGCCGCCTGACGCTTGATTTCAGGGACGTCTTCAGTGAAGGTTTCTCATTTGACTTCGTGCGTGGAGATGTTGCCATCGAACGAGGGATTGCCAAAACCAACAACCTGCAGATGAAAGGGGTCAATGCGGCGGTCCTGATGGAGGGATACGCCGACATCGGGAAGGAGACCCAGGATCTCAAAGTGGTCGTGGTGCCGGAGCTCAACGCCGGCACGGCGTCGCTGATTGCCTCGGTCATCAATCCGGCGATCGGCATTGGTACCTTTTTGGCCCAATTGTTTTTACGCAAGCCGTTGACCGAAGCCGCCACCCAGGAGTTTCACATCGACGGTAGCTGGGCCGACCCCCGAATCACCCGGGTGCAGCGCAAGACCGGGAGCACGAATGTCGCGCCGCGTTGAGGCTACGGGGTTGATGACAGCCGCCAGGACCGGATGCGATCAGGTTTTTTTCACGGAGGAGGTTGAATCGGGCGCGCCGGGCGGTTCACCGCGACGGCGCCCGGAAAACATGGTCCACCAGACGATCAGCAACAGCAGCAGCAGAGCTCCCAGCGCTTCAAGCAAGAGCAAACTCATGAATCGACTCCGGTATAAGGTTTTGAATGCCTGGATTGTAGGGATGCTTGTCGCGTGCAGCAACGCACCGATGCAGCCTCAGCAGTCCGCCCCGCCCACTGAACTGGCCGCGCCATCCATCCACCCCCGACCCGAGGATGCCGGGCCCCAGCCCGCACCCATCGTGCGCACCAAAAGCCGCTGGACCCCCGTACCTTGGGCGGCGTTGCCGGGGTTTGAGGACGACACCTTGTTTGAGGCCTGGAACGCCTGGATCAAGAGCTGCGAGCGCCCGGGACCGGTGTTTGCGCCCTTGTGCAGCGAGGTGCGGCGCTTGAGCATTGGCGACGAATCGGAACGCCGGGCCTGGCTGCAGTCACGACTGCAGCCCTACCGGGTCGACCCTTTGGCGGGGGAAGCAGAGGGTTTGTTGACGGCCTATTTCGAGCCGGTGCTGGATGCCGCGCGCAACGCCAGTGCCAGGTTCAAGGTGCCGCTGTATCAGCCGCCGCCGGGCCTGGCGCAAAACCTGCCGTGGTACACGCGCCAGCAGATTGACACCTCGGCGCAGGTACAAGCGACCCTGAAGGGCCGGGAAATTGTGTTTCTGGCCGACCCCATCGATGCCCTGGTGTTGCAGATTCAGGGCTCCGGACGGGTGCGCATCAACCAGCCCGACGGCAGCCAGACGCTGGTGCGCCTGGCCTACGCAGGCTCCAATGGGCAACCGTATAAAAGCGTGGGCAGTTGGCTACTCAATCAAGGCGCGGTGCGCGATGCCTCATGGCCGGGCATCAAGGCGTGGTTGGCGCAAAACCCAGATCGCCTCAATGAGTTGTTGTGGAGCAATCCGCGTACCGTGTTTTTCCGCGAAGAGACGTTGTCGGCGCTGGATGCGGCCTGGGGGCCCAAGGGCGCCCAGGGCGTGCCGTTGACGCCCGGACGCTCGATCGCGGTCGACCCGGGCAGCATTCCTTATGGCACACCGGTGTGGCTGGTCTCTCAGGGTGCCAATCTCAACTTACAAAAGCTGGTGCTGGCGCAGGACACCGGCAGTGCCATCGTGGGCGCCGTGCGTGCTGACTATTTTGTCGGCTGGGGCGCCAGCGCTGCGGAACTGGCCGGTCGTCTCAAGCAGCCCTTGCGCCTGTGGGTACTGTGGCCCAAGTAGGCCCCCCGGTTACCCTTTATTCCAGCGGTCTCTTTGAGCCCCCGTGCCTCATTCGTGAGCAAACCAATGCGAGCCAGGGACGAGCGAACCAACCTGGGCGCTGTCAACGCCGTCTGTCATCCGGGTGCGCGTTTGTTTCGACTCGGCACCGCCTGCGCCAGGAGCGCCTTGGCTTCAGGGTAGACCAGAGATTCCTCTTGCGCGATATGTTCCTGGCACAGCGTCAGGAACACCTCGGCAGCGTGTTTAAATTCGTCGCTGTTGAACCAGTTGTTACCCATGGCAATGGCGCGCAACTGCGGTCCCAGCTCGAGCCAGTTTTCTTCGATCCAGCCATGATCCTGGTGCAGGGCGTACACCGCAGCCACCAGTTCGGCGTTGCCGCTCATCAGCAGCGCTGGAAATACGTTTTTCTCCTCCTCGGCATGGTGTTGGCGTGCAGTACCGGAAAAAAATGCTTCAATGGCACCGGCTTGACGCTGGACTGTGGCATCCAGGCCAGAGGTTTCCATCTGCCGCACCAAGGCAGCCAACTCCGCCAAATGCATCTGCATTTGCTGGTGACACGCATCGAGCGCAACGAAGCTGAAGGGCTCAGGGAAAGCGCTCATGATTCACATCCTTTTTTAGTCAGTTGGCAACAGGGTTGATGGCGGGGCCCTGCAGTTGGTGCGGAGAAATTTGGGCTGGCGCTGATTATCTGCATCACCCGCTTATAGCATTTGCGCCAAGTCAAGTGCCGGCTGGATTGGCACAGCGCCACACGCTCGCCCCCGGCCGGATGGCGTTTCAAGGGCACAATCGCCCAATAGAAACCGAGCACCGCTCCAAATCGCAAGGACACCCCATGGCATCCGGAAAAATACTCGTCGCCCAAGGCGGCGGCCCTACCGCAGTGATCAACCAGTCGCTGGTCGGTGTGGCGCTGGAAGCGCGCCGCTTTAGCCAGGTGGCGCACATTTATGGCGCACGACATGGCGTGCGCGGCATCGTGGACGAAGAATTTGTCGATCTCACGCAAGAAACCAGCCACAACCTGGAGCTGGTGGCCAACACCCCGTCCTCGGCGCTGGGGTCTACCCGTGACAAGCCTGACATCGCCTACTGCCGCGAAATTTTCAAGGTGCTGCAGGCGCACCAGATCGAGCACTTCTTCTACATCGGCGGCAACGACTCCAGTGACACCGTGCGCATTGTCAGTCAGGAAGCGCACAAGGCCGGCTACCCTCTGCGCAGTATTCATATCCCGAAGACGATTGACAACGACCTGGTGGGCAATGACCACACGCCGGGTTTTCCGTCGGCGGCACGTTTCGTGGCGCAGGCTTTTGCCGGCGCGAACCTGGACAACGCGGCGCTGCCCGGTGTCTATGTGGGTGTGGTGATGGGTCGTCACGCCGGTTTTTTGACGGCGGCGGCGGCGCTGGG
>JANYHL010000100.1 GCA_025359085.1 Gammaproteobacteria bacterium | reverse complement strand
GGCGACATTTTTGTCTCGTTCGAGCGGGTGCCGGTGGCCAGTGCCTCGATTGCCCAGGTCCACTTTGCCGTGTTGAAAGACCGGGACGGTCGTGAGCGCGAGGTGGCGGTCAAGGTGCTGCGCCCTGGCATGATGCTGGCGATTGAAAAAGACTTGAGCCTGATGCGCATGATGGCGGGCTGGGTTGATGGCTTGTCAGCGGGCGGCAAGCGTCTCAAACCGCGTGAAGTGGTGGCTGAGTTTGACAAGTACCTGCATGACGAACTTGACCTGATCCGGGAGGCGTCCAGCGCCGCGCAGTTGCGCCGCAATATGGCGGGCCTCAATCTGGTGCTGATTCCCGAGATGTTCTGGGACTACTGCACGACCGATGTCCTGGTGATGGAGCGCATGCATGGGGTGCCGGTCAGCCAGGTCGATCGCCTCAAGGCCGCCGGGGTTGATATCCCCAAGCTGGCGCGTGATGGGGTAACGATTTTCTTCACGCAGGTGTTTCGCGACGGTTTTTTTCATGCCGACATGCACCCGGGCAACATCCAGGTCAGTATTGATCCGGCCACTTTTGGCCGCTATATCTCGCTCGATTTTGGCATTGTGGGCACCTTGACGGGGTCTGACAAAGAGTACCTGGCACAAAATTTCACCGCTTTTTTCCGACGCGACTACAAGCGGGTCGCTGAGTTGCATATCGAGTCCGGCTGGGTGCCGCCTGCGACCCGGGTTGATGAGCTGGAGTCGGCCATCCGCTCGGTGTGCGAACCCTACTTTGATCGACCGTTGAAAGATTTTTCGCTCGGCATTGTTTTGATGCGCCTGTTCCAGACCTCACGGCGTTTCCATGTCGAAATCCAGCCCCAGTTGGTCTTGCTGCAAAAAACGCTGCTCAATATCGAAGGTTTGGGACGTCAGCTCGATCCGGATCTGGACCTCTGGAGCACGGCCAAACCGTTTCTGGAAAAATGGATGATTGATCAAGTGGGACCGAAAATGCTGATCGACCAGTTGCGCAATGAAGCCCCGCTGTATGCCAAGCTGATCCCGGAGTTGCCACGCCTGCTGGTTGATTTTCTAAAACACAGCAAGTCCGACCCGAGGGGCGCACTTGACGCCTTGCTGGTCGAGCAAAAGCGCACCAACCGTTTATTGCAGGCGTTCCTGTATGGGACCTTGGGCTTTGTGCTGGGCTTGCTGGTGATGCAGCTGATTGTGCGGGTGCGGATTTTTTAGTCGTTCGCCGGGACTGAGTGGCGCTTTATAATGTTGGGCTTTGTTACTTGAAACCCGAGTCGTATTGCCATGCCAATTTATGCCTATAAATGTGAGTCCTGCGGGTTTGCCAAGGATGTGCTGCAAAAGATGTCGGATGCCTTGCTGACGGATTGCCCTTCCTGCGGCGCGTCTACCTTCAAGAAGCAACTGACCGCGGCGGGCTTCCAGCTCAAAGGTTCGGGCTGGTACGCCACAGATTTCAAAGGGGGTGCCTCAGTCACTGCGCCCGAGACGGCCACCCCCCCTGACAGCGCCAGCCCTGTGGCGAGCCCCGCTGTGGGCGCCAAGCCGAGCGACAGTTCCCCTGCAAAATCAGTGGCCGCACCGACAGCCGCCCCGGGCAGTGGTGCTTGCCCTTAACGGTCGCCAAAAAACGCTGGAATTCCCCGTGCCCATCAAAAAATACCTGCTCACTGGTTTACTGGTCTGGTTGCCATTGGCCATCACCATTTGGGTGCTGCTGTGGCTGGTCGGGCTGCTCGATGCCATTTTTGGTGGTTTATTGACCGGACTGGTCGCCTTGACACCCAACGCGGCGGGCAGATTGATCGAGCCGCTACGTCATATTCCCGGTCTGGGCGTGGTGCTGGTCTTTAGCGCCTTGCTGCTGACGGGTGCGCTGGTCTCCAATGTGGCAGGTCGCTGGTGGCTGGCGCAATGGGACCGGCTGTTTGCCCATATTCCCGTTTTCAAGACCATTTACAACAGTGTGAAAAAAGTGTCTGACACACTTTTTTCGAGCAACGGCAATGCGTTTCGCAAGGCCATGCTGGTCCAGTATCCGCGTACCGGTGTCTGGACGATTGCGTTCCAGACCGGTATTCCCGGTGGTGAAGTCGCTGCCCATCTGGGGCTTGACTATGTGAGCGTCTATGTTCCGACGACACCGAACCCGACCAGTGGCTTTTTCCTGATGCTGCCGCGCGCTGAAGTGATCGAACTGCAAATGAGTGTGGATGAGGCACTGACCTATGTGATTTCCATGGGTTCGGTGGCCCCGACAGTGCCGATTCGGCTTGCGTCCAAGCCAGATTTCTCTTAATTTTTTTCGATAACCTGTGCCGTCTTGCGAGGCGGGCTTTGAAAGCTGTTTATGGTCATGCGTTCTCATTATTGCGGTCTCGTGACCGACGCCCTGTTGGGCCAAACCGTGACCTTGTGCGGCTGGGTCAATCGTCGGCGTGACCACGGCGGCGTGATTTTTGTCGACATACGGGACCGCGAAGGCTACGTGCAGGTGGTGTGCGACCCGGACCGGGCCGACATGTTCAAGGTGGCAGAGGGTCTGCGCAACGAGTTTTGCATCCAGGTCAAAGGTCTGGTTCGTGCTCGCCCCGAAGGCACCGTCAATGAAGGCCTCAAGAGCGGCAAGATCGAGGTGCTTTGCCATGAGCTCACCGTGCTCAACCCCTCGGTCACGCCCCCGTTTCAGCTCGATGATGACAACCTGAGCGAAACCACCCGCCTGACGCACCGGGTGCTGGATTTGCGCCGCCCCTACATGCAAAACAATTTGATGCTGCGCTACCGCGTGGCGATGGAAGTGCGCAAGTTTCTCGATGCCAACGGTTTTATCGACATCGAAACCCCGATGCTGGGCAAGTCCACCCCCGAGGGCGCGCGTGACTATCTGGTGCCCAGCCGGGTCCATGAGGGTCACTTTTTTGCTTTACCGCAAAGCCCGCAGTTGTTCAAGCAGTTGTTGATGGTGGCTGGCTTTGACCGCTATTACCAGATCACCAAGTGCTTTCGTGATGAAGACCTGCGCGCCGACCGCCAGCCCGA
>JANYHL010000095.1 GCA_025359085.1 Gammaproteobacteria bacterium | reverse complement strand
CCAAGGGCGAACGACGCGTCAATGCCAAGAGCATCATGGGGGTCATGATGCTGGCGGCCGGCAAGGGCAGCACGGTGGAGATTGATGCCAGCGGAGAGCGCGAACAGGAAGCCCTGGCGGCACTGCTGACCTTGATTGCGGATAAATTTGGAGAAGGCGAGTAAATGACCCCCACGCTTGTCACTTCGTGTACGGTGCTGCCCCCCGAGGGGGCGGCCTCGCCTTGGGGCGGCCCGGCGGCTTGGCTGACCCCCACGCTTGTCACTTCGTGTACGGTGCTGCCCCCCGGGAGGGTGGTCTCGCCTTGGGGCGGCCCCGCGCCGCGGCTGTCATGACTTTCTCCGTTCACGGTCTTGCCGTTGCGCGCGGCATCGCCATTGGGCGGGCGGTGCTGGTGGCTTCCAGCCGGGTTGATGTGGCCCATTATTTTATTGAGGCGAGCCAGGTGGAGGCCGAGATTGAACGGGTGCGCAGCGGGCGCAATGCGGTGGTTCATGAAATTCACCGTCTGCAAGCCAGCATCAGTCATATGGGACCGAAAGAGGCACCGCAGGAGTTGACAGCGCTGCTGGATGTGCATTTGCTGTTGCTCGGCGACGCTGAACTGGCAGAGGGCGTCAAGCACTGGATCCGGGACCGTTTGTACAACGCCGAGTGGGCGCTCACCACGCAACTGGAAGTGATCGCCCGTCAGTTCGACGAGATGGAGGACGAATACCTGCGCGGGCGCAAAGCCGACCTGGAACAGATCACCGAAAAAGTATTGCGCGCCATGAAGGGCGTGGCCTCGCCGGTGCTGGTAGCGCCGAGTCGCGTGCTGCGCAAACCGTCGCAACAAGACCTGTTGCTGGACGACACGGTGGATGTGCCCTTGATCCTGGTGGCGCACGACCTGTCCCCGGCCGACATGCTGCAGTTCAAGCAAAGTGTGTTTGCCGGTTTTGTGACCGATGTCGGCGGCAAAACCTCGCACACCGCCATTGTTGCCCGCAGTCTGAACATTCCGGCGGTGGTGGGCGCCCGCTTGTCCAGCCAGTTGGTGCGCCAGGATGACTGGGTCATTATTGATGGCGATGCGGGTGTGATGGTGGTCGATCCGTCCGCCATTGTGCTGGCGGAATATGGTTTCAAGCAGCGCCAGGGCGAGCTGGAGCGCGGTCGCTTGTCGCGCTTGCTGCACACCCCGGCGGTGACCATGGATGGTCAAAAAATAGAATTGCTGGCCAATATCGAGATGCCGGAAGATGCGCCAGGCGCCATCCGGTCCGGCGCGTTGGGCGTGGGCCTGTTCCGCAGTGAGTTCCTGTTCATGGGGCGCCAGGGCCGATTGCCCAACGAAGAGGAGCAGTACCAGGCGTACCGGCGCGCCATTGAAGGCATGCAGGGCTTGCCGGTGACGATTCGCACCGTCGATGTCGGCGCCGATAAACCGCTGGACGAGTCGCCGCAGGATACCGCCCACCTGAACCCGGCGTTGGGGCTGCGGGCGATTCGCTGGAGCCTGGCCGACCCGGCCATGTTCCTGACGCAGTTAAGGGCGATCCTGCGTGCCGCCGCCCATGGCCAGGCCAACATGCTGATTCCGATGCTGGTGCATGCCGGTGAAATTCGCCACACGATGGCGCTGATTGACCGGGCCCGGGTCGAGCTCGACAACCGCGGCATTGCCTACGGCCCCGTCAAGATTGGCGCCATGATCGAGGTGCCCGCTGCGGCCCTCATTGTCAAGGTATTTCTGAAGTACTTCGATTTCCTGTCGATCGGCACCAACGACCTGATTCAGTACACGCTGGCGATTGACCGCACCGACGAGTCCGTCGCCCATTTGTACGATCCCCTGCATCCGGCCGTGTTGCGGCTGGTGGCGCTCACCATTGCCGAATGCCGGGCCCAGGGCAAACCGGTGAGCCTGTGTGGCGAGATGGCGGGCGACATTTCCCTCACCCGCCTGTTGCTGGGCATGGGGCTGCGCAGTTTTTCGATGCATCCGGCGCAAATTCTGGCGGTCAAGCAAGAGGTATTGCGCGCCGATACGACCAAGCTGACCGCTTGGGCGCAGCAGGTGATGTCTGATGATGAACCCGGCCTGCGGATACTGCGGCAATAGCTTTAGAACAGCCGGAACGCGAACGGTATCAGCAGCGACGCCAGCACCACCTGCAGCCCCAGCGCCAAGCCGGCGTAAGCCCCGGCATCGGCATTGACCTGCAGCGCCCGCGCGGCGCCAATGCCGTGCGCGGCGGTGCCCAAGGCAAAGCCCCGCGCCATCCAGCCGGCCGGGTTGGTCGGGATTTTCAGTGCAGCAAACAGGTATTTGCCACTCAGGGCGCCCACCATGCCGGTGACCACGGCAAACACCGCCGCCAGCGCGGGAATGCCGCCAATTTTGTCGGCGATGCCCATCGCCACCGGCGCCGTGACCGATTTGGGCGCCAGCGACCGCAGCACCTCCGGGGGCAAGTCAAACGCCCAGCCCAAGGCCAGCGCCGAACCGCTGGCCGCCACACCGCCGACCAGCGCCGCCAGCAGCAGGCCGCGCCAGTGCAGAGCCAAGGCGGCGCGGCGCTGCCAGAGCGGCCAGGCCAGCGCCACGACCGCCGGGCCCAATAGAAAATGAATGAATTGCGCACCCGCAAAGTAAGCGGGGTAACTCACGCCGGTGGCCAGCAGCAGGGCGGCAATGATCACCACTGTCCACAGCACCGGGTTGGCCCAGGGCGCTTGTTGCAGCCGCACGTAGCCGGCCTGCACCAGCACATACACCACCAGCGTGGCGGTGAGCCCAAACAGCGGCGTGGCCGAGAGGTAGACCCAGATCTCAACGAAGTTCGGCATCGCCTTGGTCCTTGAACAGTTGCAAGACGAGGGCCGTCACGGCCAGGCCGATCCAGGTTGACAGCACAATCACCAGCAGCATGCGCATGCCGTACTGGCTGATCAGGCCCAGGTGCGTCATGACGCCGACGCCGACCGGCACAAACAGCAGCGAGAGGTGCGACAGCATAAAGCTGGCGCAGGCTGCCACCGGCTCGCGTACGCTGGGCGCGCGCAAGGCAAGCAGCAGTAAAAGCATGCCGATCACCGGCCCGGGCAAGGGCAGCGCCAAGCCGCGCGCCAGCAGCTCGCCGATGGACTGCAGCGCCAGCAGCCAGGCCAGACCACGTAGACCATTCATGCTGCTTGTCGGCTAGAACCGTGGCAGATCCGGGCGCTTGAGCTGTCCGGCGCGCACCAGCATCTTGCCATACTCGGCACAGCGCTGCAGCGTGGGAATGACCTTGCCCGGGTTCAGCAGGCCTTTGGGGTCAAACGCGCGCTTGACGCCAAACATCTGTTCGTTTTCTGCGGCGCTGAACTGCACGCACATGGAGTTGAGTTTTTCCACGCCGACGCCATGCTCGCCGGTGACGGTGCCACCCATGGCGACGCTGGTTTCCAGGATGTCGGCGCCAAACAACTCGCAGCGGTGCAATTGGTCGGGGTCGTTGGCGTCAAATAAAATCAGCGGATGCAGGTTGCCGTCGCCGGCATGGAATACGTTGGCGCAGCGCAACCGGTATTTCTTCTCCATCTGCTGGATCGCCAGCAGCATGTCGGCCAGGCGCTTGCGCGGGATGGTCGAGTCCATGCACATGTAATCGGGGCTGATGCGCCCGCTGGCCGGGAAAGCGTTCTTGCGCCCGCTCCAGAATTTCAGTCGCTCGGCCTCGTCGCGGCTCACGGCAATGGCGGTGGCGCCGTGCGTGCGCAGCACGGCGCTCATGCGTTGGATTTCTTCTTCCACCTCTTCCGGCGTGCCGTCGCTTTCGCACAGCAAAATCGCCGCGGCCGTCAGGTCGTAGCCGGCGTGCACGTAGTCTTCAACCGCCGCCGTCATCGGCTTGTCCATCATTTCCAGTCCGGCCGGGATGATGCCCGCGGCAATGATGGCCGCCACGGCATCGCCCGCTTTGCGGATATCGTCAAAGCTGGCCATGATGCAACGTGCCAGTTGCGGCTTCGGGATCAACTTGACGGTGACCTCGGTGGTGACGGCCAGCATGCCCTCCGAGCCAATCACGATGCTCATCAAGTCATAGCCGGGCGCATCCAGCGCATCCGAGCCAAATTCAACCGCCTCGCCGGCCATCGTGAAGCCCTTGATCTTGACGATGTTGTGCAGGGTGAGGCCGTACTTCAGGCAGTGCACCCCGCCCGAGTTTTCCGCCACATTGCCGCCGATGGTGCAGGCAATCTGGCTCGAGGGGTCGGGCGCGTAGTACAAATTGTGGGCGGCCGCGGCGTCGCTGATGGCCAGGTTGCGCACGCCACATTGCACTTTCGCTGTGCGGCTCGCCGGGTCGATCTTGATGATCTGGTTGAACCGCGCCAGCGACAGCGTGACACCCAGGGCGTGCGGCATGGCGCCGCCCGACAAGCCGGTGCCGGCGCCGCGCGCCACCACCGGCACGTCAAGCGCGTGGCAGGTACGCAGCAGTGCCTGCACTTGCGCTTGGGTTTCCGGCAAGGCCACCACCAGCGGGCGTTGCC
Organism: Gammaproteobacteria bacterium; assembly: GCA_025359085.1. Taxonomy (GTDB): domain Bacteria; phylum Pseudomonadota; class Gammaproteobacteria; order Burkholderiales; family Burkholderiaceae_C; genus Rhodoferax. Next base: position 47,107 of record JANYHL010000095.1, on the reverse strand, counting down.
GGTAAGCGGTCAGCCCGTCGCATTCGTAGGGTGTCGTGTCTTCCGCGTTCCAGAGCAGCGCGTGACGCGGCAAAACCGCCTCCAGCCCCCGAACTACTTGAGTTTGACGCTCTGATCTTTGTAGCAATGTTGATGCTTCGGCGGCAGCGGATGGAGTCATGGTGGATGGCACACGTCAATTCAATAAAGGGTTCAACTGTAGGGCCAAGCCCGGCGGCGCGCCAGACCTAATTTCCCCGGCCCGGGTGACCCCAAAGAACACTATTAAATAAATAGCTGCTTACGCAATGGCGACAAGGGCTAGAGCCTAATTTATCATAAATTCACCGGCAAGGGCGGGCCGCGCTGGGTACAATCCCGCCCATTCCAACCACCGGTAGCCCCCTATGTTCGACCGTCTTGCCGTGCTGCCGCAGTATCTGCTCCCCAAACGGGCCCTGACGGTCCTGGCCGGGCGCGTGGCGGGCGCCCGGGGCGGGAAATTCACGACCTGGTTGATTGGTTGGTTCGTCCAGCGCTACCAGGTGAATATGAGTGAAGCGGCCAACCCGGAGCTGGCCAGCTACGCCACCTTCAACGAGTTCTTCACCCGCGCGCTCCAGCCTGGCGCCCGACCGCTCGCCAGCGCGGCGCTGATCTGCCCGGTCGATGGCGCCATCAGTCAGTTTGGTGCGCTGCAGCGCGACCAGATTTTTCAGGCCAAGGGCCACCACTACAGCAGCACCGCCTTGCTGGGCGGCGATGCGGCCTTGGCGGCCCGCTTTGACGATGGCAGTTTTGCCACGCTGTACCTGAGCCCGCGCGATTACCACCGCATTCACATGCCGTGCGACGGCGTGTTGCGCCGCATGATCTACGTGCCGGGTGCGCTGTTTTCGGTCAACCCGACCACCGCCCGCGGTGTGCCGGGGCTGTTTGCCCGCAACGAGCGGGTGGTCTGCGTCTTTGAGTCCGCGCGCGGCCCGTTTGTGCTGGTGCTGGTGGGCGCCACCATTGTCGGCAGCATGGCCACCGTGTGGCACGGCGTGGTGAACCCGCCGCGCGGCGGGGCGGTGCGCGAGTGGCACTATGACGCGGCGTCGGTCCAGCTCAAGCAAGGCGAGGAAATGGGCCGCTTCCTGCTCGGCTCCACCGTGGTGATTCTGTTCCCGCCCGGTGCGCTGCAGTTCAACCCCGCCTGGTCGCCCGGCGGCGCGATTCGGCTCGGGCAAGCCATGGCCAGCCAGCCCTTGCCGCCACCGCTTGCGTAGTCCTGGCCGGACGGCCACAATGGCCTGATGAACTACCAACATTTGCTACTCTCCTCCAGCGGCCCCATCACCACCCTCACCCTGAATCGGCCCGAGAAGCGCAACGCGCTGGCGCTGCCCGTCCTGCTGGAGTTGACGCAGGCCTTGCGAGCCGTGGGGCAGAGTGACGCTCTGGGTGTGATCCTGGCGGCCAACGGCCCGGTTTTCAGCGCCGGGCATAACTTTGGCGACATGGCCGGTGCCACACTGGCGCAGGCGCGTGAACTCTTTACGGTTTGCACCGAGATGATGGACGCCATCCAGGCGATGCCGCAGCCGGTGATTGCCAAGGTGCACGCGCTGGCGACGGCGGCCGGCTGCCAGCTGGTGGCCAGTTGCGACCTGGCGATTGCCGCTGACACCGCCGGCTTTGCCATTCCGGGCGGCAAGGGCGGCTTGTTTTGTCACACGCCGCTGGTGGCCGTGGCGCGCAATATCGGCCGCAAACGGGCGCTGGAGATGGCGCTGACGGGCGACGCGATTGATGCCGCCACCGCCGTGGACTGGGGCCTGATCAACCGCGCCGTGCCGGCCGATCACCTCGATGCCGCCACGCTTGATCTGATCAGCCGTGCCACCCGCGGCAGCGCGCTGTCCAAGGCGATGGGCAAACAGGGCTTTTACCGGCAGGTCGGTTTGCCGCAGGGGCAGGCCTACGCGTTGGCTTGCGAGTTGATGGCAACGGCCGCCATGACACCGGATGCCCAGGAAGGTATTGCGGCTTTTCTGCAAAAACGCCAGGCGCACTACACGCAGCGCCCGTCGGGCACAGGCGCCTGAGCCGGCCCGCGCCCACAGCGGCTGTTGTGGTGCTTACTTGAAAATCACGGTTTTGTGACCGTTGATCAGCACCCGGTGCTCGCTGTGCCACTTGACGGCGCGCGCCAGCACCTGGCTTTCGGTGTCGCGTCCCAAGGCCGTCAGGTCTTCCACCGTCTTGCTGTGGTCCACGCGCGCCACATCCTGCTCGATGATCGGGCCTTCGTCCAGGGCCGCGGTCACATAGTGGGCGGTGGCGCCGATCAGCTTCACGCCGCGGTCATGCGCCTGGTAGTAGGGCCGGGCGCCTTTGAAGCTGGGCAAAAACGAGTGGTGGATATTGATGGCCGCGCCCGAGAGTTTGCGGCACAGATCGTCGCTCAAGACCTGCATGTAGCGCGCCAGCACCACCAGTTCGGCCGCTTCGGCCTGAATGATTTCATACTGCCGGGCCTCGACCTGTGGCTTGGTGGCGGCAGTCACGGGCAGGTGATGAAACGGCACGTTGTAGCTGGCGGCAAGTTGATAAAACTCGCGGTGATTCGAGATGATGGCGCGAATGTCGATCGGCAGCAGGCCACTTTTCCAGCGAAACAGCAGGTCGTTGAGGCAATGGCCTTCCTTGCTGACCAGGATGACGGTGCGCATGGGCTGCGCGCGTGCGTGCAGGCGCCACTGCATTTCAAAGGGCTGGGCAAAGGCGCTCAAATGGCCGTTGAGCTCCTCCTGCGTCGCCTGCGCGCAGGCAAACTGCACCCGCATGAAGAACAGGCCGGTGTCTGCGTCGTTGTATTGGGCCGCTTCTTCAATATTGCCCGCGTGTTCCAGCAAGAAGCCAGACACCGCGTGCACCAGTCCGAGGCGGTCCGGGCAGGAGAGAGTCAATATGTAAACAGGATTCATGCGGTTGATTGTCGCAGGGCTCAAGGCTCCTTTTTCGACTTGGCTGCAGCGGCCGCCGCGCTGCGCTGCTGAATGAAGTCAGCGCAATAGTCCTTCACGGGTGCTGCTTGCGTCGGCCAGGTCTGGTCGAACTGGTCGGCATGTTCAGTGTCTTCGGCGGCCGACCCGGCCTGCAGCAGTATCGTTTTCACCCTCAAGTGCCGGGGCAGGTGCAGTGGCACCCCCAGGCGGCGATCCCCATGGCTGGCGCCGGCCAGCAGCAACACGGTTTGGCCGGGGCGCGTCGCCTGCGCAATGGTTTGCGCCATGGCCACATCGCGCGCAATCTGGATGCGCGTCATGGGTGCGATCTGATCTTGCGGCAACAGATTACAGTGACCCTCGCTCACTCTTTCCTGTTGCGCCTGCAGCGCCGCGCCCGACAACAATGCGTCCAAGCCGGTGTCCTTCATGGTTTGCGCCAGGCGGTCTTTGGGCAGATTGGCACCCAGCACCGGTATGCCCGCGCGCACCGCCGCCATCACCGCCGGGGCGTAGTCGCTCCACGGCCAGCCGTGGTTGTTCCACTGCAGGGCGGCGCGCACTTGCTCCTCGCTGGCCTGCGGGCCAAGTGTTGCGGTCGACTGGCCCTGGCTGGCCATTTCCAGCGCCAGCGCCGCCAGTGCTTGTTGGCGGGCCAATGCCTCGACCACCACGCGCTGGATCCGCTGATGCTCAGGGACGTCATGCTGTTCACCCAAAAAAATGATGTCAGCGGGCAGCAGCCGTTGCAGTTGGCCGACCGGATCAAGGGCGGGGAGAGCGGCCTCGTGGGCCGGGACGGTGCAGCCCAGCACTGCCAACACCGCCATCGCGGCTGCGAGAGGTCGGGCGGCCATCAAGCCAAGCGCTGGCACCCGGCAGAGGCGCCGGGGGGCGCCCCGCGCGGCCTCAGTGCACCAGCACCGGATTTTGTGCCAGCTCGGCATACTGCTCCAGCGTGTCTTCCACCTCTTCCTGGGTCGGGGTGTTTTGTTGCCAGGCCGAAATGTGCTGCTGGAACAACTCGGCCCAGGAGCCGTCCAGGTAGACCTCTTTGTTGGCGCGTTTGTCCACGATTTCGAAGCCATGGCGTGCCAGCGTGGGCGCCATCCGCACCGGCTCAGTGCGATCGCGGCTCAGCTCTGGCGTGGCATCGGTGACCATGGCGTTGGCCAGCATGTGCGTCACAGAGTAGGTGTCAGAGTCGTAAAGCGTGTGCATGGTCAGAATTATCCCTTAAACGTCTATGCCCTGCAGATGGCAGGGAAGATGGCGATTTCAAGGGTCCGGGGTTAGATTTTCGGCTCGCTCGCCAGCCACTGCTGGTCCACAAAGTCACCATTGGCTTCGGTGATGCGGATGCGCGCCGGCAAATAGCCCAGCGCCGGCGCCAGCCAGAGCTCCACCTTCTGGTCAAACGCTTCACGCGGGTTGCGCACCAATTTCAAGGTGGCTTGCTGGCCCCCCGGCAAGGCGAGCGTTTCCGGCTCGCCCACGGTAAACCGCCAGCTATCGGCAGCGCGTGGGCCGATGGTCTGAATGGTGATCGTGCTGGCCTGCGGGTAGCGTTGCGGGGCGCTGGCCAGCATGGCGGCAAGTTGTACCAGCACGCTCAAGCGGTCCTGGGCACCCGCCAGCAGCGCAACGTCCGGCGTGTTGGCGCTGAACGTGACCTTGCCTTGTGCGCGGTTAAAGTGGGCGGCGACTTCGCTGCGGAATTTGTCAGAAAAACGCAGCGGCGCCAGGCCTTGCGGCGTGATCTGGCCGCGGCTGGTCTGCACGCGCGTCTGGCCGAAAGCGCTGATTTCGAGTTGGGCTTCGTACTGCTCGCCTGTCTGCTGCCACAGCAGTTCGGCGTCAAGCCGATAGGGGAATTTATTGGCCAGCACCCGGTATTTCAGACGCACCGGGCGGGGCAGCTTGTCGGCAACGACCGCCAGTGTCGGCTCCTGTGGCGGGGGCGCTTGGCCCGGCGCCAAGGCCAGGTGCTCCGCGCTCATCCCGGCTGGGTCGGGTGCCGTGGCATCTTGCGCTCGGCTGGAGGCTGCTTGCTCCGCGGCGACCGGCCCTGGCGCGGCGTCGGCGGCGGGTGGTGGTCTTGTGCGGGCGGACCGGGTCCGCCGGTCCAGGGGCGCCGTCGCCGCCACGCTGCCAATGACGGGCGGCGCTGCCAATGGGGTGGCAACCGGTTCAATCGAGCGTGTCATGAACGTATGCGGGGGCTGTTCGGCCTGGCGCGGGCGCAGGACCGTCGGGCTGACCTGCAAGGCGGCCAGATGCACCGCCAGCACCGCCGCCGTGATGGCGCTCAGCACCTTGAACGAAAATACAGAATTTACACTTGCCATTGACCCGTATTCCCCATGAAACTTGCTACCTACAAAGACGGTTCACGCGATGGCCAGCTGGTCGTCGTCGCGCGCGATCTGAGCGTTGCCCATTATGCGACCGGCATCGCGCACCAGTTGCAGCAGGTGCTGGACGACTGGAACTTCCTCTCGCCTCAGCTGCAGGACCTGTACGACGCGCTCAACCGGGCCCGCGACAGCAGCGCCAGCGCCAGCCTGGGACGCCACCCCTTCCCGTTCAACCCGCGCCAATGCATGGCGCCCTTGCCGCGGGCCTGCCAATGGGTGAATGGCTCGGCTTACCACCAGCCGCAAACGCTGCCCGGTCCGACCAGCGCAGCCAGCAGTCCGGTGCTGTACCAGGGTGCCAGCGACGATTTTCTGGGCCCCTGCGACGAGGTGCGGTTTGCCAGCGAGGCCGATGGTATCGATTTTGAAGCCGAGGTGGCGGTCATCACCGGCGACGTGCGCTTGGGCGCGAGCCCGGCGCAGGCGCTCGATGGCGTTCGGCTGCTGTTGCTGGCCAACGCGCTAAGTTTGCGCCAGTTGCTGCCGGCCGAGCTGGCGCAGGGATTCGGGCCGCTCCAGAGCCGCCCGGCCACCGCCTTCAGCCCGGTGGCGGTGACGCCCGACGAAGTGGGGGCAGCCTGGGCCCAGGGTCGGCTGCACCTGACGCTGCAAACCAGCTGGAACGGGCGCAAGGTGGGCGTGTGTGAGGCCGGGCCGGAGATGCGTTTTCATTTTGGTCAACTGATCGCGCACCTGTGCCAAACACGTCGGCTGCGCGCTGGTTGCATCATCGGCTCGGGCGCTGTCAGCAACGCCGACGCCAGCCACGGCTACAGCTGCATCGCTGATAAACGTGCGCTGGAAACGCTGCAGGACGGCCAGCCCTTGACCGAGTTCATGAAATTTGGCGACACCCTCCGCATCGAGATGAAGGGCCGCGACGGCCAGAGCGTGTTTGGCGCGATCGAGCAGGAAATCGGGCCGCTGGAGCAAGCCGCGACAGCGCTTTGAATGGACGCCGGGTGGCGCTCGGAATCAAGCGCTTGCCAGCTGCCCGGCAAAGGTTTTAACGCCGCGCAGCATCATCTCGATCGCCACCGCCACCAGCACCAGTCCCATCAGGCGCTCCAGTGCCACCACAAAGCGGTCACCCGCCACGCGCTGAATGCGCTCGGCCAGCACCAGCACCACCGCGCTCACCGTCATGGTGACGCACAGGGCGGCAATCCATTCCAGGCGTTTTTCAGGGGCTTGGGACACCAGCAGCAACACCGTGGCCAGCGCCGACGGCCCTGCAATCGCCGGAATCGCCAACGGCACGATCAGCGGTTCATGCAGCTCCTCGGGCACATCGAACTTGGGCGGCGGGAAAATCATGCGCAGTGCGATCAGGAACAAAATCACGCCGCCGCCAATTTGCAGCGACAGTTCGCTCAAATTCATCACCCGCAAAAAACCGCTGCCGACAAACATGAAAGTCAGCAGCAGCACGAAGGCAATCAACACCTCGCGCAAAATGACCCAGGGCCGCCGCTCGGGCGCCACATGCTTGAGCGCATTGGCAAAGATCGGAATGTTGCCGATCGGGTCGGTGATCAGGATCAGCAGGATGGTGGCCGAGGCAAAGGTGTAATTCATGGCCTTTGCAGGATAGCAGGCCGCTCGGGCGTGTTGGGCTTATGGGGCCCGTTGGGCCTGGCGCTTTTCAAGCTTCTCCTGGCACGCGATGCAACGCAGCGCATCCGGCGCCGCCTGCAGTCGGGCGGGCGGAATTTCCACGCCGCAGTCGACGCATGAACCGTAGCTGCCGTCCTCGATCCGACGCAGCGCCGCGTTCACCCGCTCAAGCTCTTCGCTGTCATGCGCATCGAGCGCGAACTCGAGCTCGCGCGCACTGTTCACTTGCGCGGTGGAGTCTTGCTGCTGGCCAAAATGCTCGCTGGACGCCTCGGCCCGCCCGACCGTGCCGCCGCGCAGGTCGCTGAGTTGGGTCATCAAGCTGGCGCGTTGGCTTAGCAATTGGTCTTTGTAGGCGGCATGGTGTTGTGGGGACATGAGAAAAGCTCCGTGGCGATGAATTGTCATCATGCGCCGCCTCATCCGAACAAACTTTGATGAACATCAAGCCCCTGGCGCTGCCTGGGCACTGAAAAAAACGGCCACTACAATGCGCCCGATGCCGACCCTGCCACGGCTGCGCCACGCCCGAGTTCTTGCCCGCTGCCGGGCACCGCCTTTTTTTTGGTTTATCAAAAAAGATAGCGTCTTAAGTCCTATTTATAAGGGCTACAAGCCTATTCAGCTGATATTGTGCGGCGACCTCGTGGCGCCGCCCATCGTCTGGCCGTCGATCAAAGCTGCCCTTGGTTTTTTAAAATTCTGAGAGAGGAAAATCCATGAAATTCAACACATTGATGAGTTCGGTCAGCCTCGCTGCGGCGGCCTGCGTCGCCCACGCTGGCGCCATCGAGGTCGACAACGCCTGGGTGCGCGCCACCGTGAAGGGCCAGCAAGCCACCGGCGCCTTCATGACGCTCACCGCCAAGGAGGGCGCCCGGCTGGTCGGCGCCTCGTCCCCGGTGGCGGGCGTCAGCCAGCTGCATCAGATGACGATGGACGCAGGCGTCATGAAAATGGGCGAGGTCAAGGGTGGACTGGACTTGCCCGCAGGCAAGGCGGTGGCGCTCAAATCCGGGGGTTATCACCTGATGCTGCTGGACTTGAAGTCCACCCTGCTCAAAGGCAGCAGCGTGCCCTTGACCCTGATGTTCAAGGATGCCCAGGGTGGGGAAAGCAAAGTCGAGTTGATGGTGCCGGTGGCGGCAGTGGCCCCGACTGGCGTGGCGCACGACAGGTCGGCGCCGATGGACCATTCCATGCATGGCAACATGCCGACCTCCAAGGCCCCCTGAGCGCTGGGCAACCGGTCGGCGTTGGGGTAAGCTGTGAACGCTTGGACAGCAATAACCCACTAAGGAGCAACCATGAGTGACGCGCAAAACGCTGGTTTCGGTAAATTTATTCCCGGTTTTGATTTTCTGCAAAACCTGGCCAAGGGCGCGACCGAGACGGTGCCGCAGATGCCGAACCTGGCCAACTGGATTGCGCCCACTCTGAATGTGGAAGAGCTGGACAAACGCATTGCCGAACTCAAGGCGGTGCATTTCTGGCTCGATCAAAATTCCAAGGCGCTGGGCGCGACCGTGCAGGCACTTGAAGTGCAAAAAATGACCTTGGCCACGCTCAAGGGCATGAACTTCAACATCGGCGACATGGCCAATGCACTCAAGCTCAAGGCCGCCGATTCGGTCTATTCCGGGGTGCAGCGCGTCACCGAAAAAGCGGCCTCGACCGCCCACACCCTCTCCGGCGTGGCCGCTGACGCGGAAGACATGGCCAAGAAAGTACGCAAGGCGGCCAAGCCGGTCACCGACATGGCCGCCGGCTTGATTGACCCGATGCAACTTTGGGGCGCGCTGACGCAGCAGTTTGGGCAAATTGCCGCCAGTGCCATGAAGGACGCCGGCAAAGCCACCGCCTTGGACGCCACCAAAAACATGGCGGCGGGGTTGGCCAAAGAAGCCGTTAAAGCTACAAAAAAAGTAGCAGCTCACGCAAGTTCAGCAAGGGCTGCCGCCAAAAAAACACCTGCAAAAGCGGCCCCCAAAGCCACCCGCCGCAGCACCTGAGGCGTGATGGGTTGCCATCGACAAGGCGGGTCATGAAGCTGTTTCCCTATGGCCATGCCACGCACCCGCAGTGGCAGATGGCCGCCGAGTTGACGCTGGCACAAGTGCGCGCCCAGATGGCGCTGCACGGCTACGCCAGCAGCCCGACGCTGGCCCTGCTCTACATCACCGACCACTACGCGCTGCAGGCGCAAGATATTCTGGACCACCTGAGCACCGAGCTGCCCGAGATCACCGACTGGTCGGGCACCGTCGGGGTCGGCATTGCCGCCAACAACGCCGAGTATTTTGACGAACCGGCGCTGGCCTTGATGTTGTGCGAACTGCCGACCGACCAATACCGGGTATTTTCCGGCGTGGCGCCCCTGGGCCTGGGCTTTGAAGCGCACACCGCGCTGATCCATGCCGACCCCGGCACGCCCGATCTGGGCGAGCTGATTGAAGAGATGGCGCAGCGCACCGACTCGGGCTACCTGTTTGGCGGCCTGGCGTCGAGCCGCTCCCGGACCGTGCAGTTTGCCGTGGGCGGCGACGGCAATATTCGCGGCCAGGGCGCGGCGCGTGGCGTTTTCAGCGGTGGCCTGAGTGGCGTCGCCTTCGGGGCGGGCATCCACCTGGTGTCGCGCGTGACGCAAGGCTGTTTGCCGGTGGCGCGGGCGCATCAGGTCACAAAGGCCGACCAGCATGTGGTGTTGGCCCTGGACGGCGAACCGGCGCTGGACGTGATGCTGCGCGACCTGCGCATTTCACTGGAGCAGCCGCAAGAGGCCTTGGCGGTGGTGCGGGCCACGCTGGTGGGCCTGGCCCGCCCGCAGGCGGCGCGCCCGGGCTTGGTGGCGTCGGAAGCGGCGGCGGTGCGCCAGACCGGACATTTTGGCAACGATGTCATCGTGCGCCACATCATTGGCCTGGACCCGGGGCAGCGCGGCGTCGCAGTGGCGGAACCGGTGGCGGCGGGCATGCAACTGGTGTTTTGCGAGCGCAACGCCCAGGCGGCCAAGGCTGATTTGATCCGCATCTGCGCTGAAATTCGCGAGGAACTGGAGCCTGAAGAGCTGGCGCTGGGAGCGGTCACCGCGCTGCACGCATCCGAGGCCGAGGCGGCGCCGCACCCGGCGCGTGGCATCGCCGGCGCCATTTACGTGAGTTGTGCCGGGCGCGGCGGGCCGCACTTTGGTGGACCGAGCGCCGAGTTGCAAATCATTCGCCGTGCCTTGGGCGATGTGCCCTTGGTCGGCTTCTTTGCCGGCGGCGAGATCGCTCGCAACCATCTGTATGGCTACACCGGGGTGCTGACGGTGTTTACAGGAAATTAGGCTGTAGCCCTTGTGCATCAAGCGCTACTAGCTATCAAATTAATAACGATGGTGTGCGAGGCTCGCTCTTGGGGATTCATTGGGGCATGCGCGCAGGCACTGCGATTCGGTCAGGGTCGTGTCATGAAACGCCGCCAGCGCTGCTTCATGCGGTGTTTCAGCACCCGCCCGAGCCGCCACGGCCAGGAGGCGCGCACCTGCATTAGCAGGCGCTCTTTCCAGTTCGCCCAGCGCGTGTAAGCCCGGGCAAACCAGGCCAATTGCATCAGCGCCGGTTGCGTCAGGGCAAACAGGCGAGCGACTATGGCCGTGCCCACCAGCTTGGCGCTCAGGATGACCAAGCTGCCCGAGAGCACTTTGCCTTGGCCGATCAGCCACAGCGCCAGCAACTTGACCGGCAGCAGCATGGCGGTGGGCAGCAAAAACAAGGCCAGCGCGGCGTACGGCGGCAAGGCCTGGATGCGTCGCTCGACCCAACGCAGCCCCGGCAAGCGGCCAATCCAGGCCAAAGCGCGCTGTAGTGGCTCCCAACCCCATTCCTCAAATAGGATCAGCAGTGCCAGCAGGCCACTGAACAGGTTTTTCAGGAGGCGAATGGCCAAGTGCATCAATTCACACCCCGCGCGCCCGCTCAGCTTTGAACTGCTCCCGGAACGCGCCAAACGTGCCCGCCTCCAGCGCAGCGCGCACCTCGGTCATCAGGTTCAGGTAATAGTGCAGGTTGTGAATGCTGGCCAACATCGGGCCCAGCATTTCGCCGCAGCGGTCCAGGTGGTGCAGGTAGGCGCGGCTGAAACCACCGCGCCCGCCTTGGGCCCAGGACCGGCCGGCACCGGTGTCGGGCGCGCCCGCCTCGAGCGGGCTGCCGGCGCAGGCGTAGCAGGTGCAGGTTTCGTCCAGCGGGCGCGGGTCTGCTTTGTGCCGGGCGTTGCGGATTTTCAGGTCGCCATAGCGGGTAAAAAAGGTGCCGTTGCGCGCGTTGCGGGTCGGCATGACGCAGTCAAACATATCCACGCCTTGTGCCACCCCCTCTATCAGATCCTCCGGTGTGCCGACACCCATCAGGTAGCGCGGCTTGTGCGCGGGCAGACGGTGCGGCGTGTGCGCCATGATGCGCAGCATCTCGTCTTTGGGTTCGCCCACGCTCACCCCCCCGACCGCGTAGCCGGGAAAGTCCATGGCCACTAACTGCTCCAGCGACTCTTGCCGCAAGTCCTCAAACATGCCCCCTTGCACAATGCCAAAAAGCGCGTTGGGGTTGGCCAGTCGCGCAAATTCGTCCTGGCTGCGCTGCGCCCAGCGCAGGCTCATTTCCAGCGAAGCGCGGGCCTCGCCCTCGGTGGTGATCTGGCCTTTGGTTTTGGGTTCGACCGACAAGTAAGGCGTGCATTCGTCCAGTTGCATCGCAATGTCTGAGTTCAGCGTGGTTTGAATCTGGATGCTGATCTCGGGCGACATGAACAGCTTGTCGCCGTTCACCGGGCTTGAAAAATGCACGCCGTCTTCGGTGATTTTGCGCATGGCGCCCAGGCTCCAGACCTGAAAGCCGCCGGAGTCGGTCAGGATCGGCTTGTTCCACTGCTCGAACGGGTGCAGGCCGCCAAACTGCGCCATCACGTCCAGCCCGGGGCGCATCCACAAATGGAAGGTGTTGCCCAGGATGATTTGCGCGTCCATGTCCTGCAGGCTGCGCGGCGTCACGCCTTTTACCGTGCCGTAAGTGCCCACCGGCATGAAGATCGGGGTTTGCACCACGCCGTGGTTGAGCGTGAGCGTGCCACGGCGGGCAAAGCTGGCGGGGTCGGTTTGGAGCAGGTCAAATTTCAGCATGGGTGCCATTGTCTTTCATGCCTGCACCTCAGCGTTGGCGCGCCAGCAGCATGGCATCGCCATAACTGAAAAACCGGTAGCGTTGTTCAATCGCGTGGCGGTACAGCGCCATGATCTGCGGGTGGCCCGCAAACGCGCTCACCAGCATCATCAGACTGGATTTGGGCAGGTGGAAGTTGGTCACCAGCAGGTCCACCAGTTGGAACGCAAAGCCCGGCGTGATGAAAATGTGGGTGTCGCCGCAGGCTTGCCCGCTGCCGGCCCAGGCCTCCAGTGTGCGCACGGTGGTGGTGCCCACGGCGATGATGCGGCCACCGCGCGCGCGGCACTGGCCAATAGCCTGCTGCGTGGCGGCGGGCACGTCGTACCACTCGCTGTGCATCTGGTGCTCGGCCAGGTTTTCGGTTTTCACCGGTTGAAACGTGCCGGCGCCCACATGCAGCGTTACAAAGGCGCGTTGCAGGCCCAGCGCGTCGATGCCAGCCAGCAGGGCCTCGTCAAAATGCAGCGCGGCGGTCGGCGCGGCCACGGCGCCGGGGTTTTTGGCGAATACGGTCTGGTAGCGCGCGGCGTCCTCGGCCGAATCGGCGTGCGTGATGTAAGGCGGCAGCGGCACATGGCCGTGGCGCGCCATCAGCGTGAACGGGTCGTCACCCGCGTCGTTGCTGAGTACAAAACGAAACAGGGCGCCCTGCGCATCGGGCCAGCGGCCCAGCAGCGTGGCGCGCAAATTTTCATGGGTGCCGGGGGCGCCGGTCAGCGCCACCGAGGCGCCCACTTCCGGCTTCTTGCTCACGCGCATGTGCGCGGCGACCTGGTTGCCGCCCAGCACGCGCTCAATCAAGAGTTCGAGCTTGCCGCCGGTGGGTTTCTCGCCATACAGGCGGGCGTTGATGACACGGGTGTCGTTGAAGACCAGCAAATCGCCCGGCAGCAACAAGGCCGGCAGCTCCCGAAAAATGCGGTCTTGCGGGGTGGCGCTGGTGCCGTCCAGCAGCCGCGCGCCGCTGCGTTCGGGCGCGGGGTGCTGGGCGATCAGTTCGCCCGGCAGCTGGAAGTCAAAGTCACTGAGGGTGAAGGCGCGGGTGGCCTCGGCTAAAGAGAGCGGCATAGTGCTGGCGAAGGAGGCAGGCTCCGTACCCGGTTGCGAAAAGAGCCCGATTGTCGCAGGCCAGAAAGGGAGGACCCGGCGCCAAGCTGTAGCGCAGGATCGTGCGGAAGTTGGGTCCGACCAGGAAAGTCGGCCCGCGCGTAGTCAGAATCGGAAACGCTGTTCCAGACCGACCCGCCTGTAATAAGGTTATGAGAAGAAAGCATGGATCGCAGTTGTTCATTTGGGGTGTGCGTCGATACCATCAGTTACCTCCGATGAGAGGCGATTTTTCACTCCCCCAATTGTTAAGGAGCATCTCCATGCGCGTCCATTTCAAAATCAGGCAATTCATGGTGGGGGCTGCCCTGGCGGTCCTGTCCACGCTGGTCCCGTTGGCCCAGGCCCAGGTCAGCAAGCCCAACATTGTGGTGTTGGCTACCGGCGGCACCATTGCCGGTGCCGGTGCTTCCGCCGTCAACAGCGCAACCTACGCCGCCGCCAAAGTGCCGGTCGACAAATTGCTGGCGGGCCTGCCGGAATTGGCCAACGTGGCCAACGTCAAGGGCGAGCAGGTGTTCCAGATTGCCTCGGAGAGCTTCACCAACACCCAGCTGATGACCTTGGGCAAACGGGTGTCGGCGCTGGTCAAGCAAGCGGATGTGGACGGCGTGGTCATCACTCACGGCACCGACACGCTGGAAGAAACCGCCTTTTTCCTGAACCTGGTGGTCCATACCAACAAGCCGATCGTGGTGGTCGGTTCGATGCGTCCCGGTACCGCCCTGTCGGCGGACGGCGCGCTCAATCTGCTGGATGCCGTCACCGTGGCCGCCAGCAAAGACGCGGCCGGCAAGGGCGTGCTGGTGACGATGAACGACAGCATCCAAAGTGGCCGCGACGTGGTCAAGTCGGTCAACCTCAAGGTGGAAGCCTTTCGCAGCCAGTGGGGCGCGCTGGGCCTAGTGATCGAGGGCAAGAACTACTGGTTCCGCGCTCCGGTCAAACGGCACACGGCGCAGTCCGAGTTCAACATCGACAACATCAGCGAACTGGCCCCGGTCGAGATCATTTACAGCTATGGCAACGTGCCCCGCACCGGTTTTGATGCACTGGCCAAGACCGGCATCAAGGCCGTGATCCATGGCGGCCCCGGCAACGGCTCGGTGGCGGACCGTATCGTGCCCGCCCTGCAAGCCATGCGCAGCGCTGGCATCCAGGTGATTCGCTCGTCCCGCGTGCCCGAAGGCTTTGTGCTGCGCAACGCCGAGCAGCCCGACGACAAGTACGACTGGGTGGTGGCGCACGATTTGAATCCGCAAAAAGCCCGCATCCTGGCGGCGGTGGCGCTGACCCAGACCAACGACAGCAAAGAGCTGCAACGCATCTTCTGGGAATATTGAGGAGGGTGAACGGTCCCGACGGCGCTTGCAGGAAGCGACCGTCCTGGGGCCTTGGTTTAAGAGGTAAATAGCCAGCTAGCCCTCGTCACATAAGCATAGTAGGCTACAAAAATAATAGCATTAAGGTGGCGATGACTGGCTTTAGCGCAGCAGCAACACCGGCACCTTGAAACGCGCCAGCAGACGCGGACTTGTCAAGAAGCCGCGCCTTGCCTGTGTGTCGTCGAAATGACAGGCTGGCAGGGTTGGCAGGGTTCCGGTTTGCCGCCTGATCGCGTTTAATAGAGTGCCTATAACAAATGGAGAAAATTAATGACCATACTTGTCGCCTATGTGCCGCGTCCCGAGGGCCAGGCCGCCCTGGACAAAGCGATCGAAATTGCACAACGCCGCAATGAACGGCTGGTGGTCGTCAACGCCAGCCCCGGCGGCAAGAAGGAAGATGCCTCGTTTGCCGATGTGCAAGACTTCGAGCGAGTGCAACAAATATTGGACAACGCGGGTCTCCAAGCAGAATTCAAACAGTTTGTGCGCGGCAAAAATGCCGTCGAAGAAATTGAAGCCTTGATTGAGTCCTTGCCGGCCTCCTTGCTCGTCATTGGCATGAGAAAACGGTCTCCAGTGGGCAAGCTCATCATGGGCAGCGTCGCCCAGGAGCTTCTGCTGTCTGTTTCCTGTCCGGTGCTGGCGGTCAAGTCGGCGGCGTGACGATAGGGGGGCGTTTCGGGTAATACGAGGCTAGCCCGTTTTCTTTGCCATGACTGACCGGCCCGGTGCACCGTCCCCGCCCAAGCCCCTGACCGGCCCGCAAAAAGCCCTGCGCAAACTCGGCCTGGAGCGGGCCATCGACCTGGCGTTGCACCTGCCGCTGCGCTACGAGGATGAAACCCGCATCGTGCGTTTAAGCGACGTGTTTGAGGGCGAAGTGGCGCAGATTGAGGGCGTGGTGACCCATTGCGAGATCAAGCTCTCGGGCCACCGCCAGTTGCTGGTGACGCTGGACGATGGCAGCGACACTTGTCTGCTGCGTTTCTTCACCTTCTACCCTAGCACCCAAAAGGCCTTGGCGGTGGGCAACCGGATCCGGGCGCGCGGTGAAATCAAGGGCGGTTTTGCCGGCCTGACGATGATGCATCCGGCCTTTCATCCTGCGGGTGGTGAACTGGCGGTCGCGCTGACGCCGGTCTACCCGACGGCGGCGGGCTTGCCGCAGGCGTACCTGCGCCGGGCGGTGCAGGGCGGGCTGGCACGCGCCGAGCTGTCAGACACCGTGCCACCCGATCATTTGTATGAAATTGGCCTGCAGCCCTTGTGGAGCCTGCGTGAGGCGCTCTTGTTTTTGCATAACCCGACGCCCAGCGTGGCGCTCGCCACCTTGCAAGATCACAGCCATCCGGCCTGGCAGCGGCTGAAAGCCGAGGAACTGCTGGCGCAGCAATTGTCGCAATTGCAGGCCAAGCGCGAACGGGCGCGGTTGCGCGCGCCGGTGCTGGTGCTGGGAACGCTGCACGCGCGCCTGCTGGCGGCATTGCCGTTTCAACTCACCTCCGCCCAGCGACGCGTCAGCGTCGAGATCGCCCACGACCTGGCGCGACCGGTGCCGATGCACCGCTTGTTGCAGGGCGATGTCGGTTCCGGCAAAACGGTGGTGGCGGCACTCGCGGCAACGATCTGCATGGATGCCGGTTGGCAGTGCGCGCTGATGGCGCCGACTGAAATTCTGGCCACGCAACACTTTGCCAAGCTGGTGAGCTGGCTGGAACCGCTGGGCATCAAAACCGCCTGGCTCACCGGCAGCCAAAAAACCAAAGAGCGGCGCGAGATGCTGGCCCTGATCGCCAGTGGCGAGGCCGGTCTGGTGATTGGCACGCACGCCGTGATTCAGGACAAGGTGGTGTTCAAAAACCTGGCGCTGGCCATCATCGACGAGCAGCACCGTTTTGGCGTGGCGCAGCGGCTGGCCTTGCGCAGCAAGCTGACAGAGGGCATGCAAGAGCCGCACTTGTTGATGATGACCGCCACCCCGATTCCGCGCACGCTGGCGATGAGCTACTACGCCGATCTGGACGTCTCCACCCTCGACGAGTTGCCGCCCGGGCGCACGCCGATCATCACCAAGCTGGTGAACGACGCGCGGCGCGACGAGGTGATTGCGCGCATCCGCGCCCAGTTCGATCTGGGGCGGCAGGTCTACTGGGTCTGCCCGCTGATTGAAGAGAGCGAAGCGCTGGACCTGCGCAATGCCACCGAGACCCACGCCCAGCTGAGCGCTGCTTTGCCCGGCGTCATGGTTGGCCTGTTGCATTCGCGCATGCCGGTGGCCGAGAAAAAAGCGGTGATGAGCCTGTTCACCCGCGGCCAGATGGGGCTGCTGGTCAGCACCACGGTGATTGAAGTGGGCGTGGATGTGCCCAACGCCAGTCTGATGGTGATCGAGCACGCCGAGCGTTTTGGCCTGAGCCAGCTGCACCAGTTGCGCGGCCGGGTCGGGCGCGGGGCGGCGGCCTCGGCCTGCGTGCTGCTGTACGCCACGGGCGACGCGCCACGGCTGGGGGAGACCGCGCGGGCGCGCCTGAAAGCGATGGTTGAGACCGCTGATGGTTTCGAGATTGCGCGGCGTGACCTGGAGATTCGCGGCCCCGGCGAGTTCCTGGGCGCGCGCCAGTCCGGTGCTGCGCTGCTGCGCTTTGCCGATCTGGTGCTGGATGCCGCGCTGTTGGCGTGGGCGCGTCGCCTGGCACCCGTCATGCTCGATCAGCACCCCGCGCTGGCCGAAAAACATGTGCAGCGCTGGCTGGGTGGCAAGGCGGAATTTTTGAAGGCCTGAGCCGACAGGTCCGAAATCAAAAAGTGGCGATCGGCTGCCACGCCATTTTTCGACTGGTCGGACTCTGGAACGCGGAACGCGGTCGTAGGACTTGTCGATCTGCTCCCGGCCGACCCCGTGCAAGCCCGGGCGACAGGCTGTGGACAGGGGCCGACCCTCAGTTCAATGACCGTGTCGATGATGAATGTCTGGGTAATGGGAATGGCTGTGGCGGGTCACCGCGTGCTGATGAACATGTTGATGCGTTTCTACGTCGCCCTCTTCAACATCATGCTGATGCAGGTGGTGCTCATCGTGGACGTGCGCATGATTGTGCTCCAGGGGGTCATGCAAATGCTCATGCTCGTGGCGCTCTGTGAGATGCAGGAAAACACCGATTCCCATCAAAATTGCGGCAATCCAAAATGCAGTTGAGCTTGCCTCTGCGAAGACCAGCAGGGCAACTGCCGCCCCAATAAATGGTGCCGTCGAAAAGTAAGCACCGGTGCGAGCTGTGCCCAAACCGCGCAACGCCAAAACAAACAGCACCAGACTGAGGCCATAACCCAGCAGTCCCACCCCCATGGTCGAGAGCGTTAAGCTCAGGTTCGGCAGCGCAGCGCCCAGACCAAACGCCAATAGCGTATTGACCGTGCCGGCAATAAGTCCCTTAACGCCTGCGATGAACAGGGCATCGGAGGCCGACACCTTGCGTGTGAGGTTGTTGTCAATCGCCCAGCACAAGCATGCGAGCGCGACAAGAACAGGGCCCACCCAGTCCGAACCTGTCGAGCTGCCAGTGGGCCATGCCAACACAACGCCACCGGCAACAATGGCGGCCATGCCCAAAACGATGCGGCGATCCGCGTTCTCCTTGAATACGACCCAGGCAATGACGGCGGTAAGCACCGCTTCCAGATTCAGAAGGAGGGAGGCGGTAGATCCACTGGTTGACGTCAGGCCAAACATCAAGGCGACGGGCCCGACCACTCCGCCGAAAAACACAGCACCCAGCAGCCAAGGCCAGTCAGCCTTTGGCAGTCCAGACGCCTTGAAACCCCGATCCCGAATCAGTCGAATAAGGGTCAATCCAAGGCCACTGCCCAGGTAGAGCAAGCCCGCGAGCAAGACCGGCGGCATGTCTCCGGTGAGCCTTTTTGCAAAGGGAGTGCTGGCACCAAATAGGGCGGCGGCTGCCAGAGCGAAAGTAACGTTGCGGTTCATCCCGCCATTGTCATGGATTGAATTGACAGATCAAGCCTGCCCTTACTTTTTTGGGGGCCAATTGTGTGTCTCGCTTTGGCAGTGTTGGCACCAGGCATAAAGTGCGTCATACATCACCATGCCATGGGCGAGCATCTCGTGGTCATCCGAGAAGTTGTGCGACAGGCCCAGCGACAACGCATACAGACCCGCTGACTGCGGCGTCAGCTCCAGGCGCGAGGTATCGGCGCCACGCACAATGAAACTCGGCGTCTTTGTCGATGAATCGCTTGATGAGCCACGGACACGCAATCCGGTCAATCTTTGGCCGTTCCCGAGTGACCCATTGGGCGCCAGGAATCTGGACGCCACACGCCCTGGCGGCCTGGGCACGTCGAACATCCAATAACAGCAAGTCGGAGTTCTTCGCCTGCAATTGAGCCAAGTCTGTGACAGATATCGCGTTCATGTTTTGTTTCTCTTTATGAATGCAGTAAGGGATAGAGCGCAAGCCCGATCAAGGCGGCACCCACCACCACCACGGGTTCTTGGAGCTTCTTGTATTTCCAGAGCAAGGCGATGGTGGCAAGCGCCATGAGTGCCGTCGGTATATCTACGATGGATCGCTTGGAGATGACGATGACCGAGCCGGTAATGGCCCCGACCGCCGCGGCTGTCACGCCATCCACAAACGCCACAATCGCCGGGAGCTTGCCGTACTTCTTGAAGTAAGGAGCGGGAATGATGGTGAAGAAGTAACAAGGCAGGAAGGTGCCCAGTGCGGCAACACAAGCGCCTGGAAAGCCTGCGACGAGGTAGCCAATGAAGCCAACCGTGATGACCACCGGCCCGGGGGTGATCATGGCCACTGCCACGGCATCGACAAACTGTTTGTCATTGAGCCAGTGGTGTTCGGTGACGACACCGCCATAAAGGAAGGGCACGATGGCCAGACCGGAGCCAAACACGAAGGCCCCTGCCTTGGCAAAGAACAGTCCGATTTGCGTCAGCAAAGACCAATCCAGGGTCGTCAATAAGGCGCTTGTTTGCGGCATATCCATCGGGGCGATGGCGGCCAATGTGCCGCCACTCCAACGCTGGGGGGGCGCACGCCAGAGCCAAACCACGATGCCCGCGGCAAGGAAAAGCCAGGCACTCTCGGATTCGGTGATCACGGTCACACCCGCGAGAATCAGAAAAATGGCCCACAGCAGCTTGTCGTTACCCACGCTTTTGACGGTTAGTTTGTGTGCGCTCATCGCAATGATGCCAATCACTGCCGCCCCCACACCGTAAAACACCGACTGCATCCAGGTTAGTCCGCCGAACTCGCGGTACGCCCAACCCAGTGCCACCACCATAAAAAAGGAAGGTAAAACGAAGGCCAGTCCCGTCAATGTCGCCCCCATGATGCGGTAATGGACGTATCCCATATAGATCGCGGTTTGTGCTGCCAGTGGTCCGGGGGCGAGTTGCGCCAGTGCCAGCCCTTCCTTGTAATCAGACTCGCTGATCCAGCCGCGCTGCTCCACCAAGTCGCGGCGCATAGAGCCCACCAAGGCGATCGGACCCCCAAAGCCCAGGCTACCCAGGCGCAGGAAGTAACTCACCAGTTGCCATAAGCTGTACTTGATTGCAGCGCCAGCGTCTAAAGATGGACCGTCAGGATGCGCCATGTGGAATCACCTCCTTGGAAAACGTCTTGAGAAGGCCATCAAAAATACCGAAGGCGGCTTTGATAAAACGGTCGTCGTCAGGAATGGAATCGCGCAACCCGGCCAAAACACACTCTATGCCTGACGCCTCAGGCGGTTGCATCCCACCCACATCAAGGAAGTGAACCAGATGCCCCATGCGCTGCAGCGCTGGCGTCTCCAAGCCGAAGCTGGCCAGCATGACTTCGAAAGTCACTTTTGCACCCACATGGCTGAAGGCCGCACCATCAAAATCAAAACCAAGGGCCTTCGCCGGGCATTTCTTGGGGGAGTCGAGCCAAAGAAAGCTGGCTTTGCTATCAATGAAGCGTTTGATCAACCAAGCGCACGCCAGTCGATCCACCCAGGGTCGCTGTCGCGTCGCCCAGGTCTTGCCCTGAAAGTTCTTCAATTGCAGGCGTTTTATTTTTCCGTCAAGTTGGCTAGGCTCATCGGGGGAAAGAAGGCGTGCCAGCGCCAGTTCCAGCTCTTGCAAGGCCGCCTGGGTCTGCTTCTGCGCTTCTGAGCCAAAGAAATCAATTTCCGTCAGACTGGTGAAGCTTTTGCGAAGTTTTCGGGTTTGCTTGATGATTTGTGGAGCGCTGCGGTCACTGACCCCATTTCGAGCCTTGCAGACTTCTTCCAGCAACACCGCGTACTCTGCGTTGCGGTCAAACAGGGAGATGAAATTTGTAGCATCAGGTTCCTCCAACCGAATGACATAGGCGATGCCGCCTGCGGACACCACATCGGCTGCCACGCCTTCCAGACATTGGCGACAAGCCGGTCTGTCGGGCATCAGATAAACGCCGTCGCGCAGGACTGCCGCGCCTGCAGCCTTGAGTGCGCGCCAGGCCCGCATCCGTTCATTGGCGTTTTCTGTGGGGAGGCTGATGATCAAGGAATACCATTTTTTCATGCAACGTATATTACATATTTGTAGATACCATTGCATAAAAATAGGCATTCAGGTTCTTCACCTTCACGAGCGGCAGTTGACGGATAACCCAATTCCGGAAATTCGCTTACCGGGAACCTGATACTGGCGAGCGAGGGCAAACCGACCGACAAACATCAATCGCATCAGTTCGCCCGGATCTTCAAGACCTGTGAAATTAACAGGCTCTCCAACTATTTGAATCTTGTTCAGCTTGCGTTCAGACAGGTCCACACACACTACGCTCCATACCAACCCAAGGAGCTTTCCATGAAACGTCTTGTTATTGCCAGTTTGTTTGCCACCACCTTGCTCGCTGCCCAAGCGCAGAGCTTCACCGACAACGCGCGGGTTCGCAGCGCCGAGCCGCAGTATGAAACCGTCAATGTGCCGCGCAATGAGTGCAGCAGTCAATGGATCAACGAAAACCGCCGCGGCGCTTATGAATCGCAAGACCGTCAATACGGCGGCGCCATCGTCGGTGGCCTGGCCGGGGGTGTGCTGGGGCACCAGATCGGCGGCGGGAGCGGCAAAGACGCGGCCACGGCACTCGGCGTGGTGCTGGGCGCCATCACCGGCGACCGGTTCGAAAACCGCGACCAACGCCCGCAGTATTCGCAATATCCGCAATATCCGCAGTACCAGGACGGGCAACGCGAAGTGCAGCGCTGCCGCACCGTGTATGACCCGCAATCGCGCATCAATGGCTACCGCGTGACCTATGAATACCGCGGCCAGCAATACACCACCGTGATGCGCAGCAACCCGGGCTACAACCTGCCGGTGCGCGTGACGGTGCAGCCGATGGAGCAATAAAAAGGCGCTACGCCATCATCAGCCGGGGTCTGCCGCATTGGCGGTAGTACCATGGCTGGCGTTTGTCATCTGTCCCTCTTTTTCACGCGCTGGTACACCATGAAATCGATTTCTACCCTGCTTTGTGTCTTGTTGATGGCCGTAGGCATGCCAGCCTGGGCCGACGTCAGCCGTGACCAAGCGGCGGCGGTGGCGCAGCAAGTCAGTGGCGCTCGCGTGCTGTCGGTAGAAAGGACCGAGCGCGACGGGCGCCTGGTGTGGCGCGTGAAGGTGCTCAGCGCCCAGGGTGAAGTCAAGGTGATCCTGATCGACGCCGCCAGTGGGCGCGTGCTGTAGGCCAGCTTGAACGGCAATTAGTCATGCGCCTGCTGTTGATCGAGGATGATGCGGTGTTGCGACTGGGCCTGAAGCGCCAGCTCGAGGCCGATGGTTACCGCGTGGACCAGGCGGCGGACGGCGCCGATGGTTTGTTTCAGGCGCGCGAGTATCCGCTGGACCTGGCGATTGTCGATCTGGGCTTGCCCAAAGTGAATGGCCTGACGGTGGTGCAAACGCTGCGCGGCGAGGGCCGCACCCTGCCGATTCTGATTCTGACCGCACGCGGCAGCTGGCAAGACAAGGTGCAGGGGCTCGAAGCCGGCGCCGACGACTACCTGGTCAAACCCTTTGAATACCCGGAGCTGGCCGCACGCGTCAAGGCGCTGCTGCGACGCTCGCTCAAGGCGGCCTCAGACGTGCTGACACTGGGGGCGCTGCAAATCGACTTTTCGGCCCAACGCGCGCGCCTGCACGAGGTGCCACTGGAGCTGACGGCCTTTGAATACCGGGTGCTCGAATATCTGGTGCGCGAGCGCGCCCGGGTGGTGACCAAGCAGGAGCTGTCGGACTACCTGTACCCGCACGATGAAGACCGCGACAGCAATGTGCTGGAAGTGCTGGTGGGGCGCGTACGGCGCAAGCTCGATCCCGAGGGCCTGCTGCTGCCGATCGAAACCCTGCGCGGACGCGGCTACCGCTTCGTGCTGGTTTGATGGCGCCACTCGCCACCCTGTCCATCCGCGCGCGCCTGGTGTGGGGTGCCGCGCTGGTGTTGCTGGCCTTTTTGGCGGGGGCCGGCTCGGCGGTGCAACAAGCGCATGCCGACAGCGTTCGCGCCGCCCGCTTTGCCCGCCTGCAAGCCACCATTTACCTGCTGATGGCCGGCGCCGAACTCAATGCTCAGGGCACTTTGCTGATGCCCGCCGCGCTGGCCGAACCGCGCCTGTCGGTGCCCGCATCGGGGCTGTACGCCAACATTGCCAATGCCGAACGGGTTGAAGAATGGCAATCGGCCTCGACGCTGGGGCTCAATTTGCCGTTTCAGCGCCAGTTGACCACGGGTGAGTGGCGCTTCGAAATCTTGCTCGCGCCGCCGGTGCCGGGCAGTGACAAGCCAGCCGCCGCCGCGGGGTTTCTGGCCGCCACCTATGCGGTCAAGTGGTCGGATCGGGCGCGCACGGCGTCGCTGGTGTTTTCGGTGCTGGAAGACAAAGCGGTGTTGGATCGCGAATTGGCGGCTTTCGAGGGCACGCTGTGGCGCTGGCTCGGGGGCAGCGGGCTGCTGCTGTTGCTCATGCAGACCCTGCTGCTGCGCTGGGGGCTGGCGCCGCTGGCGCGCATGACGCGGGAAGTCCAGCACATCGAGCAGGGCGAACAAACCAGGGTGCAGGGGCGCTACCCGCGTGAGTTGGCCGGCCTGACCCACAATCTCAACACCTTGATTGACCAGGAGCGTTCGCGGCAAACGCGCTACAAGCATGCGCTCGATGACCTGGCGCACAGCCTCAAGACGCCGCTGGCGGTGTTGCGGGCCGCCTTGCCTGAGCCGAGCCAGTTGCCGACGCTGGTGGCCGAGCAGGTGAGCCGCATGGACGACATCGTGCGCCATCAGTTGGGCCGGGCGGGCGCCAGTGGCGCCGCGCTTTTTGCCCCGCCGCTGGCACTGGCGCCGGTGCTGCAGCGGATTGGCGACTCGCTGGCCAAGGTTTATCTGGACAAGCAGCTGCTGTTGGCGCTGGACTGCCCGCCCGAGCTGAGCTGGCGCATCGATGAAGGCGACGCCTTCGAGATGCTGGGCAACGTGCTGGACAACGCGGCCAAGTGGGCGCGTCACACGGTGACGGCGCGGCTCTGGCTGGAGGCCGGGCGCCTGCACATCCGTGTCGTTGATGATGGCCCCGGTTTTGGCGATCCGCAAGCGGTGCTGCAGCGCCGGGTGCGCCTGGACGAACAGGTGCCGGGCCATGGCATAGGGTTGGCGGTGGTCAGCGATCTGGTGGCCAGTCATCAAGGTGAATTGACGCTGTCGCGCGCCGAGAATGGCGGCGCCCAGCTGGACATCGTGTTGCCCGCCGCGTGAGGCGCGTCCGCTGCCCGTGGCGCCGCCCTGCGCGTCGCCCTTAGACTCTGTTCCTCATGCGACTACAGCTCATTTCCGATCTTCACCTGGAGCGCTGCCCCGATTTTGTAGCCAAGGCGGCGCCGGACGTTGACGTGTTGGTGCTGGCCGGTGACATCGGCTCCTACCAGGTGGGTTCCCGCTTGACGGAGAGCGATTTCGGACTGGCACGCTTCTCACCGCTGCAGCCAGGTGCGCCCTGGCCCCAGGTACTTTATGTGCCCGGCAACCATGAATATGACGGACTGGACTATGCGCAGACGCATGCCAGGCTGCGTGACACCTGCGACCGCCTTGGCATCACCTGGCTGGAGCGTGAAGTGTTGACCCTGGGCCGGGTGCGCTTCATCGGCTCGACGCTGTGGAGCGACTTTGACGCGTTCGCAGGCGCTGAAATTGATTTGACCCGGCAGCTGCAATTGCGCCAAAAAGCCTACCGCGCGGCTGACTACTATTTGCGCAAGAACACCACCCTGCGCCAGGGCGCGCCGATGCTGGCCGACGCGATCCGCGCGTTGTCGCTCGTCGCCCAGGACTGGCTGCGCCAGGCATTGCGCCAGCCGTTTGACGGCAGCACCGTCGTGGTGACGCACTTTGCCCCGAGTCTGCGCAGTGCCGACGCCCGCTATGGTTTGACGCCGGGCACGGCCGGATTCTGCAACGCGCTGGACGAGCTGCTGCCCTATGCGCAGCTCTGGTTGCACGGCCACCTGCACTGCGCCAACGACTATGTGGTCGAGGGCAACGCAGAGGGGCGAGACTTCGCTTGCCGGGTAGTGGCCAACCCGCTGGGCTACGCCAGCAAGAACGAGCAGGTGGGCTTTCGGCCCGACCTGGTGATCGAAGTGCCTTGAAGCGCTGCGCCGCTTTCAGGAAGGCGAACTGTGAATCCCTTATGCTCAAGGCCATCATGCTGCGCCTGACCCAAGCTCCCAACCTCGCCATTGCCACATTGTGGGCCGATGCGCTCCAGGTCGAAGGCATTGGCGCCAGCGTGCAGCGCCAGTATTTGAGCAGTGTGGCCGGCGGGATGCCGCCCGACCAGTGTCTGCCCGAGGTCTGGATTCAGGACGCAGCGTATGAGGTGCGGGCGCGCGAGCTGCTGCATCACCTGCAGCATGTGCCGCAGCACCGCTGGCAATGCAGCTGCGGCGAACTGGTTGAAGGCGGTTTCGAGCAGTGCTGGGCCTGCGGCGCCTGGATGCCGCGCTGAGTGCTGCGTTGTCCTGGCTGCGCCTGATGCTCACTGGTAGGACAATAGCCTCATGACCCTGACTGAACTCAAATACATTGTGGCGGTGGCGCGCGAGCGTCACTTTGGCAAGGCGGCGCAGGCCTGCTATGTGTCGCAGCCGACGCTCTCGGTGGCGGTGAAGAAGCTCGAAGAAGAGCTCGACGTCAAGCTGTTTGAGCGCAGCGCCAATGAAGTCAGTGTGACGCACTTGGGTGAAGAAATCGTGCGCCAGGCGCAGAGCGTGCTGGAGCAGGCTGCCGCCATCAAGGAACTTGCCAAGCTCGGCAAAGACCCCTTGGCCGGGCCGCTCACGCTGGGCATCATCTACACCATTGGCCCGTATTTGCTGCCCGATCTGGTGCGCCAGATGATTAAGCGCACGCCGCAGATGCCGCTGATACTGCAGGAAAATTTCACCGTCAAACTGCTGGAGATGTTGCGCACCGGGGAGATTGACTGCGCCATTCTGGCCGAGCCGTTCCCGGATGCCGGGTTGGCGATGGCGCCGCTGTATGACGAGCCGTTTTTGGCGCTGGTGCCATTCAACCATCCGTTGGCCGAACAGACCCAGGTGAGCACCGAACAACTCAAGCAAGAAACCATGCTGCTGCTGGGCAGTGGCCACTGTTTTCGCGACCATGTGCTGGAGGTTTGCCCGGAGTTCGCGCGCTTTTCCAGCAACGTCGAGGGTATTCGCAAGAGTTTTGAAGGCTCTTCGCTCGAGACCATCAAGCACATGGTGGCCGCCGGCATGGGGGTCACGCTGGTGCCGCGTCTGAGCGTGCCCAAAGAGGCACTGGCCGCCAAACCCAGGCGCAAACGTGATGAAAACTCGTATGTCAAATACCTGGCGTTTGAAGGTGATCCGCCCAAGCGCCGGGTGGTGCTGGTTTGGCGGCGCAGCTTCACGCGTTATGAGGCGATTGCGGCGCTGCGCAATGCCATCTATGCGTGCGAGCTGCCGGGCGTGCAGCGCTTGTCTTGATTATTTTTTTTATAACAAATAGGCCGCTAGCCAGCGTACTCATTACGTAAGTAGCTATTAAATATATAGCATACTTGTATTTTTCCCCATTTCAAAAAATTATTGTGAAATCCGCTCCGTTTCGCTTCTCGTTGCCATCCCGATTCGCCCTGTATCTTGATCTCATTCGCTGGAACCGCCCGGCCGGCTGGCTGTTGCTGCTGTGGCCCACCTTGAGCGCCTTGTGGCTTGCCGCCGGTGGCTTCCCGGGC
Organism: Gammaproteobacteria bacterium; assembly: GCA_025359085.1. Taxonomy (GTDB): domain Bacteria; phylum Pseudomonadota; class Gammaproteobacteria; order Burkholderiales; family Burkholderiaceae_C; genus Rhodoferax. Next base: position 20,087 of record JANYHL010000095.1, on the reverse strand, counting down.
TGGCATTTGTTGACCGTGTTCACGCTCGGCACGATTCTGATGCGCAGCGCCGGTTGTTGCATCAATGACGTCGCCGACCGCGACTTTGACCGCCACGTCAAGCGCACGGCGGCGCGGCCCGTGACCACCGGCGCCGTGTCGGTGAAAGAGGCGTTGGCCGTGGGCGCCGCGCTGGCGCTGCTGGCCTTTGGCCTGGTGCTGAGCACCAACGCCATCACTATCGGCATGTCAGGGGCCGCGCTGGCCATCACGTTGGCCTACCCCTACGCCAAACGTTTCGTGGCGATGCCGCAGGCGGTGCTGGGCGTGGCATTTGGCATGGGTGTTCCGATGGCGTTCGCTGCGGTGCTGGGGGAGGTGCCGCGGCTGGCCTGGCTTCTGATGTTGGGCAACCTGTTCTGGGTACTGGCCTATGACACCGAGTACGCCATGGTCGACCGCGATGACGACCTTCGCCTGGGCCTGAAGACGTCGGCCATCACCCTGGGGCGCTTCGATGTGCCGGTGGTGCTGTTTTTCTACCTGGCTTATCTGCTGATTTGGGATGCAGCCCTGATGCCCTATGCGCAAGGTGCTCTGTTTAATATAGCATTTGCGCTCGCCTTCGGGCAGGTAGCCTGGCATTACACGCTGATTCGCGGCCGCTCGCGCGACGGTTGCTTCAAGGCCTTTCGCCTGAACCACTGGCTCGGCTTCACCTTGTTTGTGGGTATTGCCGGCAGTTACGCCCTGAAGTAGCCAGCCGCCTGCACGGGCGGCTGGCGTGCCTGAAACAGCGGCTCGTTGAAGGCTCAGGTCGAGCCAAATTCAGCGGTCAATTCAGCGGCGCGTTGCCGGGCGGCGTACATGGCGTTGATGAGCAGGGCTTGCATGTCATCGTCTTCCATCGAGGCAATGGCGGCAAAAGTGGTCCCGCCTGGGGAGGTGACCCGCTGGCGCAGTACTTTGGGCTGCTCGCTGCTCGCTTTGGCCAGTTCGCCCGCACCAATGAAGGTGGCCACCGTCAACTGATGCGCCTGCTCGCGGCTCAATCCCATCTCGGTGCCGCCCGTGGTCATGGCTTCCATCAGGTAAAACAGATACGCCGGGCCGGAACCTGACACGGCAATCACCGCATCCAGCAAGTCTTCGCTGGGCAACCAGAGCAACTCGCCGGTGGTGGCCATCACCTGGCCGACCCAGTCTTTGTCGGCGCTTGTTACCGCCGGGCGGGCAAACAGGCCGCTGATGCCTTTGCCGATCAGGGCCGGCGTGTTGGGCATGGCGCGCACCACGCGTTCGCAGCCGAGCCAGCGCGCAATGCTGTCGCTGGGAATGCCCGCTGCCACGCTGAGGTGCAAGGCGTGTGCGGTGTAGGGGGCCACGGCCAGCGCGACTTGTTTGAAGATTTGCGGTTTGACGGCCCAGATGACCAGATCCGATGAACTCAAAAAATCGCCCGCTTCAGCGTGCGGCTGCAGGCCAAAGCAACTTTTGAGCGTGTCCCGTGTCTCGGCCAGGGGCTCGACCACGTCAATCAGGCTCGGGGAAATGCCTTGTTTGATCAAGCCGCCGATGATGGCGCTGGCCATATTGCCGCCGCCAATGAATGCGATGCGCTGGTTCATGAATATCCTCGTGGCAAAGGTGAGGAGTTTAATCAAAGCACGGTTTGCCGCACCGCATGCTCCCAGCGCGCCATGAGTTCAGTCGCACGTTCACGCGCCAGCGTGGGCAAAAAGCGGCGTTCGGCTTGCCACAGCGCACTGAGTTCGTCGGTACTTCGGTAAACGCCGGTGGCCAGCCCGGCCAGGTAAGCGGCGCCCAGCGCGGTGGTTTCAGTCACCGCCGGACGCACCACCGGGATGCCCAGCAGATCGGCCTGAAATTGCATCAGCAGGTCGTTGACGCAAGCGCCGCCATCGACCCGCAACTCCGCCACCGCGCTGCCGCCCGCCTGCATGGCATCGCGGCTCATGGCCTGCAGCAGGGCGGCACTTTGAAACGCAATGCTCTCCAGCGCCGCGCGGGCGATGTGCGCCAGCGTGCTGCCGCGGCTCAACCCCGTGATGGTGCCGCGCGCGTCGGGTTTCCAGTAGGGCGCACCCAGGCCGGTAAAGGCCGGCACCACCATCACGCCGCCCGCGTCCGGTACGCTCTCGGCCAGCGCCTGCACTTCCGAGCTGCTCGGGATGGCGCGCAAGCCGTCGCGCAACCACTGCACTACGGCGCCACCGACAAACACGCTGCCTTCCAGGGCAAATTCAGGCTGCTCCGTGGTTTGTGCCGCGCTGGTGGTGATCAGGCCGTTGGCAGAAGATCGGAAGCTGGGGCCGGTGTGCATTAGCATGAAGCAGCCGGTGCCGTAGGTGTTCTTTACCATCCCGGGCTTAAAGCAGGCCTGGCCAAACAAGGCACTTTGCTGGTCGCCCGCCACGCCGCCAATCGGGATCGCCGCGCCCAGTAAATCGGCGCTGACTTCGCCAAACAGCGCGCTCGAGGCATGGACGCCAGGCAGCAGGCTGGCTGGAATATCCAGCGCCCGCAGCAGCTCATCGTCCCACTGGTTGCTGTGCACATTGAAGAGCATGGTGCGCGAGGCGTTACTGACATCGGTGGCGTGAACGGTGCCGTGGGTGAGCTGCCAGATCAGCCAGCTGTCGATGGTGCCAAAGGCCAGCTCACCGTGTTCGGCTTGTACTCGCGCCCCCGGCACATGATCGAGCAGCCACTTGAGCTTGGTGCCCGAAAAATAGGCGTCGACCAGCAAGCCGGTTTTGGCCTGGATCGTGGCGGCCAGACCGCGCGCCCGCAGTTCAACGCAAGTGGGCTCGGCGCGCCGGTCTTGCCAGACGATGGCGTGGTGCAGCGGCAGGCCGGTTTTGCGGTTCCACAACACCGTGGTTTCGCGCTGGTTGGTGATGCCCAAGGCGCGCACCTCGCGGGCCTCGATACCCGCCTTGGCCAGCACCTCACGGGCGGTGGCCAGTTGGGTGCGCCAGATCTCCAGCGGATCGTGCTCGACCCAGCCCGGTTGCGGGTAGATTTGCGTGAGTTCCTGCTGCGCCTGGGCCACCACTTGCCCTTGGGCATTGAACACAATGCTGCGGGAGCTGGAAGTGCCCTGGTCAAGTGCGAGTAAATAAGTCATAGGGTTACCTCCAAACGAACTTGCGCCTCAGCCAGCAGGGTTGGAAACGGTTCGGGCGGTGGGGCATCGGTAAACAGCCGGTCAATCTGGGACAAAGTGCCCACCTCCACCATGGCCGGGCGGTTGAACTTGCTGCTGTCCGCGGCCAGCCAGACCTCGCGCGCTTGCGAGATGATGGTTTGCGACACCTTCACCTCACGAAAGTCGTAGTCGCGCAGCGAGCCGTCGGCCTCTATGCCCGAGATGCCGATGATGGCGATGTCCACTTTGAATTGGCGTATGAAGTCGACCGCGGCCTCACCCACGATGCCCTGGTCTCGCCCGCGGACCACGCCGCCGATCACAATCACTTCACACTTGGGGTTGGCGCTGAGGATGGTCGCGACGTTGAGGTTGTTGGTGATCACGCGCAGCCCGCTGTGATGCAAGAGCGCGCGTGCGATCGCCTCGGTCGTGGTACCAATGTTCAGGATCAGCGAGCAATTACTGGGCACCGCCGCAGCAACCGCGCGCGCAATGCGATTTTTACCGTTTGCATGAAGATTTTCACGCTGCTGGTAAGCCATGTTTTCGATCGTTGAGCTGGGCACGCGCACGCCGCCGTGAAAACGCGTCAGCAAACCCTCATCGGCCAGGCGCTGCACGTCGCGGCGCACGGTTTGCAAGGTCACGCCCAATGTGTCGGCCAGTTGGTCTACCGTGACCGAGCCCCGGGTTTGCAGCAGGGCGAGCAAAGTGAGCTGTCTGGGGTTAGGTTTCATGTCTCTATTTCATCCTGAATTGACAGAGGCGCTAACTCTAAAACGAAACGAAAAGAACATATATAGGGTAAATACCGATACGAAAGGAATAGGAACGAACAATAATTCGCGGCATTCAACAGTCGATTCGAATAAAACTTCACCAGCAAAGGTCGTGTGATGCATTTGACGCTTGAGGGCATCGGTAAAAAAGTAGGCCGCCAGACCTGGCTTTACGACATGAGCCTGCAGCCCTGCCGCGGCGCGGTGACGGTGCTGCTGGGGGCCACCCAGGCTGGCAAGACCAGCTTGATGCGCATCATGGCCGGGCTTGATGTGCCCAGCCATGGCAACGTGCTGGTCAATGGAGAAAGTGTAGTGGGGGTGCCAGTGCGCAAGCGCAATGTGGCCATGGTGTACCAGCAGTTCATCAACTACCCGTCTTTGAAAGTGCGCGACAACATTGCTTCGCCCTTGAAGTTGCGTGGTGAAAAAAACATTGACCAGCGTGTCAACGCGCTGGCTGAAAAACTGCACATTGAGATGTTCCTGGAGCGCTACCCGGCAGAGCTCTCGGGCGGCCAGCAGCAGCGGGTGGCACTGGCCCGTGCCTTGGCCAAAGGCGCGCCCTTGATGCTGCTCGATGAGCCGTTGGTCAATCTGGATTACAAGCTGCGCGAGGAATTGCGTGATGAACTCAGCGCCCTGTTTGCGGAGGGTAACTCCACCGTGGTTTATGCGACCACCGAACCCGGTGAGGCGCTTTTGCTGGGCGGTTACACCGCGGTGATGGATGAGGGTGAACTGCTGCAATATGGCCCTACAGCAGAAGTTTTTCACAAACCAAAATCGCTGCGTGTGGCGCGCGCTTTCAGTGATCCCCCCATGAATTTATTGACCGCCGCTGCCGCGGCAACGGGTGTGCAGTTGAACGGGGGACCGTTGCTGCCTTTGGCGTTGCCTGCCACGACCTCGCGTAAATTTACCGTAGGCTTGCGCGCCAGCGCGTTGCGGGTGCGGGCGCAAGACGGTGACGTGGCCTTGCCCGGCAAGGTCGAACTGGCCGAAATTTCGGGATCGGACACTTTTGTTCATATGGCAACGCTGGTAGGAGAGGTGGTGGCGCAGTTGACTGGTGTGCACTACTTTGAATTGGGAGCGCAAGTCACCCTCTACCTGAGCCCGGCACAGGTCTATATTTTTGATGAGCAAGGGATGCTGCTGATGGCGCCCGTGCGCGGCGGAGGGCGCTGACATGGCACGCATTGAACTCGATCTGGCGCATGCCTACGCGCCCAATCCCAAACAAGACAGCGACTTCGCGCTATTGCCTTTGAAAATGACATTTGAAGACGGCGGCGCCTACGCGCTGCTGGGCCCCTCAGGCTGCGGCAAGACCACCCTGCTCAACATCATGTCGGGCTTGTTGGCGCCGTCCCAGGGCAGCGTTCGCTTTGATGGGGTCGATGTCACGCGCGCGTCGCCGCAAGCGCGCAACATTGCCCAGGTGTTCCAGTTCCCGGTGATTTACGACACCATGACGGTGGCAGAAAACCTGGCTTTCCCGCTGCGCAATCGACAAGTACCCAAAGAGCAGATCAAAAAACGGGTGGGCGAGATTGCCGAGATTCTGGAAATGAGCGGCCAGTTGAACCAGCGTGCGGCCAACCTGGCGGCTGATGAAAAACAAAAGATATCCTTGGGTCGCGGCCTGGTGCGTCCCGATGTGTCGGCGGTGTTGTTCGATGAGCCGCTGACGGTGATTGATCCGCATCTGAAATGGCAACTGCGGCGCAAGATCAAGCAGATTCACCAAGAGTTCAAGCTGACCATGATCTACGTGACGCACGATCAGGTGGAGGCGCTGACCTTTGCCAATCATGTGGTGGTGATGGCGCGGGGCCGCGCGGTGCAGGTGGGCTCGGCGGCCGAATTGTTTGAGCGCCCACGCCATACCTTCGTCGGGCATTTCATCGGGTCCCCGGGCATGAACTTTTTGAGCGGCCAAGCAGATCAGAACGGTTTTCATGCGGCGGGTGTGGTCCTGGCCGTGCCGCCAGGGCAATCGCTGCCGCCGGGGGCTGTCAAGCTGGGCGTGCGGCCCGAGTATGTGGCGCTGGTGGCGCCGCGCACACCCGGCGCCCTGCCGATGACGGTGGCGCAGGTGCAGGACGTGGGCACCCACGTCATGTTGAGCGCCAGTTTTGCCGGCCAGACCGTGAAGGCGCGCTTGTCGTCGGATGCCGGTCAGTTGAGCCACGGCGATACGGTCTGGTTGCAAGTCCTGGGCGAACACACCTGCTTTTACCAAAATGAGGAGATCGTCGCATGAGTACGACCATCAAGCCGGTCAACCAGAAAGCCTGGTTCTTGATCTTGCCCATGTTGATTTGCGTGGCTTTTTCGGCCATTGTGCCGCTCATGACGGTGGTCAACTATTCGGTGCAGGACATCATCTCGCCCGAGCGGCGCGTGTTTGTGGGCACCGAATGGTTTGCCGCCATCATGCGCGATGAAGAGTTGCACGGGGCGCTCTTGCGGCAATTGACGTTTTCGCTTTCGGTGCTGGCGGTAGAACTGCCACTGGGCATTCTGTTGGCGTTGTCGATGCCGGCGCAGGGCTGGAAGTCATCCGCCGTGCTGGTGATCGTGTCGCTCTCCTTGCTGATTCCATGGAATGTGGTGGGCACCATCTGGCAAATTTTTGGGCGTACCGATATTGGCTTGATGGGCGCTGCGTTGCAGGGGCTTGGCATTGAATACAGCTACACCGGCAACGCCACCCACGCCTGGCTGACGGTGTTGTTGATGGATGTCTGGCACTGGACGCCGCTGGTGGGTTTGCTGGGTTATGCCGGACTGCGCTCCATTCCGGACGCCTACTACCAGGCGGCCCGCATTGACGGCGCCAGCAAGTTTGCGGTGTTTCGGTATGTGCAGTTGCCCAAGATGCGCGGCGTGTTGATGATTGCCGTGCTGTTGCGCTTCATGGACAGCTTCATGATTTACACCGAGCCTTTTGTACTGACCGGCGGTGGCCCGGGTAACTCCACCACTTTCCTGTCGCAGTTCCTGACCATCAAGGCGGTCGGCCAGTTTGACATTGGCCCGGCGGCGGCTTTTTCATTGATTTATTTCCTGATCATCTTGTTGCTGTGTTTTATTTTGTACAACTGGATGCAGCGCGTAGGCACGCAGGAAAAGGAGGGGGGCCATGAATAAGCCAGCGTTTCAAAAGCGCACTTTGTTCTTGCTGGTGTACATCGTGTTTGCCTTGCTGCCGGTGTACTGGATGATCAATATGTCATTCAAGACCAACGGAGAAATATTGGCCAGTTTCTCGCTGTTTCCGCAGCACTTCACCTTGGACAATTACAAGACCATCCTGACCGATGCTTCGTGGTACTCGGGCTACATCAACAGCCTGATTTATGTCGTCATCAACACCGTGATTTCGATCACGGTGGCCTTGCCGGCTGCCTACGCGTTTTCACGCTACAGCTTTCTGGGTGACAAACATGTGTTCTTCTGGTTGCTGACCAACCGCATGACACCGCCCGCGGTGTTTTTGCTGCCCTTCTTTCAGCTCTACTCCACCGTGGGTTTGATGGACACGCACCTGGCCGTGGCGCTGGCACATTTGCTGTTCAACGTGCCGTTGGCAGTCTGGATTCTGGAAGGGTTCATGAGCGGCATTTCGCGTGAAATTGATGAAACCGCGTACATCGACGGTTACACATTCCCTGCCTTTTTTGTCAAAATATTCCTGCCGCTGATCAAGGCCGGTGTCGGCGTCGCAGCCTTCTTCTGCTTCATGTTCAGTTGGGTTGAGCTGCTGCTGGCGCGCACCCTGACCAGCGTCAACGCAAAGCCAATTGTGGCTATCATGACACGCACCGTGTCAGCCTCCGGCATGGACTGGGCCACGCTGGCCGCCGCCGGTGTGCTGACGATCGTGCCGGGCGCGATTGTGATCTGGTTTGTGCGCAATTACATCGCCAAAGGTTTCGCGATGGGAAGAGTTTAAAGAGCTTGCGAGACAGCCCTGTCCTCCCCTGCTTAGGAGATTTGAATGTTTGAATGGATGGCCTGGACGACACCCGTCGCCGTTTTTTTCAGTTGTATCGCGCTCATGCTGTTTGGCATGACGATGTGGGAGATCAAGTCACCCACGGTGATGCGGCGCGGCTTTTTGCCGATAGCGACCACACGCGGAGACCGCTTGTTTATTGGTTTGTTGAGCGCCGCTTATGTCAATCTGGCTTTTGTCGGTCTCAGCGGTCGGATGGTGGTCTGGCTAAGCCTGGCGTCAGAGCCCTCGATCTGGATCAGCTTTGTGGCGTCCATGGCATTGCTGGTATTGATCATGCGCAAAGGGTAGTGGTGAGTGTTTCAAGGATCGGCTTGTTGTCCCCTGGAGCCGAGGCAGCCTTTGAATCAGGGGATACACACATCTGAGGAGATTGATTATGAAATTGCGGTATAGCGCGTTGGCAGTGGTTGCGGCCTGCCTTGCCATGTCCAGCCAGACGTGGGCTGATGAGGCGGCAGCCAAGAAATGGATTGATGCTGAGTTTCAGCCGTCTACCTTGTCCAAAGATAAGCAAGCGGCGGAAATGAAATGGTTTATTGACGCCGCCGCCAAGCTCAAGGCCAAGGGTGTGAATGAAATAGCCGTCGTCTCCGAGACCATCACCACCCACGAGTATGAGTCCAAGACGCTGGCCAAGGCGTTCGCCGAGATCACTGGCATCACGGTCAAGCACGACATCATTCAGGAAGGGGACGTGGTTGAAAAGCTGCAAACCTCCATGCAGTCGGGTAAGTCGATTTATGACGGCTGGATTTCTGACTCCGACCTGATCGGCACCCACTACCGATATGGCAAGATCATGAATCTGACCGATTACATGATCGGTGCGGGTAAGGACTACACGAACCCGGGCCTGGACCTGAAAGACTTCATCGGGACCAGCTTCACGACGGCACCGGACAAAAAAATGTACCAGTTGCCCGACCAGCAGTTTGCCAATCTTTACTGGTTCCGCGCTGATCTGTTTGCGCGCCCTGACCTGAAAACCAAGTTCAAGGCCAAGTACGGCTATGACCTGGGCGTGCCGCTGAACTGGAGCGCCTATGAAGACATCGCCGCCTTCTTCAGTGAAGATGTCAAAACCATTGACGGCAAGCCGATTTACGGTCACATGGATTACGGCAAAAAAGACCCCTCACTGGGCTGGCGTTTCACCGACGCCTGGCTTTCCATGGCGGGCACGGCTGACATTGGTATCCCGAACGGCATGCCGGTTGATGAATGGGGTATTCGTGTCGGTGCAGACCGATGCACGCCGGTCGGCGCCTCGGTGTCGCGCGGTGGTGCTACCAACTCGCCCGCCGCCGTCTACGCCCTGACCAAGTACGTGGACTGGATGAAAAAATACGCACCCAAGGAAGCCAGTGGCATGACCTTTGGCGAGTCTGGCCCGGTGCCCGCGCAAGGTCAGATTGCGCAGCAGATTTTCTGGTACACCGCCTTTACCGCTGACATGATCAAGCCCGGTTTGCCGGTGGTCAATGCCGACGGCACGCCCAAATGGCGCATGGCACCCGGCCCGAACGGCCCGTACTGGAAACAAGGCATGCAAAACGGCTACCAGGACGTTGGTTCATGGACCTTCTTCAAGGATCACGATGCCAACAAGACGGCAGCGGCCTGGCTCTATGCCCAGTTTGTGACCGCCAAGACAGTCTCGCTGAAGAAGACCATCGTGGGTCTGACGCCGATTCGCGAGTCCGACATTCAGAGCAAGGCCATGACCGACATGGCACCCAAGCTCGGCGGACTGGTGGAGTTTTATCGCAGCCCGGCCCGGGTGGCCTGGACGCCGACCGGTACCAACGTGCCCGACTATCCGAAACTGGCGCAACTGTGGTGGAAGAACGTGGCCGTGGCAGTCACGGGTGAGAAAACACCGCAGCAAGCGATGGACAACCTGGCCGAGGAAATGGACCAGGTGATGAGTCGGTTGGAGCGCGCGGGTATGGCGCATTGCCCGCCCAAGCTCAACCCCAAGGGCGACCCCAACAAGTACCTGAGCGACAAGGGCGCCCCCTGGAAGAAGCTGGCCAACGAAAAGCCCAAGGGCGAAACCATTGCCTATGACACGCTGTTGACCGCATGGAAGAACGGCAAGGTTCGTTGATCGGTGCCTTGAGGTTTTCAGTGCTCTAGAGATGGCCGTGTGAGCAAATTGCCACACGGCTTTTTTGTCGAGGCTGATGGGGCGAACGCAGCTCGCCCCATCAGCTGGATTGATTGAAAAGCGGAAAATGTTTGATCTATGCTTACCCAAAATCAGCCCTTATTGACGCGTCGCGCTGACCTGTTCGCCCGTCTGGCCGAATCGCGCCCCTATGACCTGGCCATCGTGGGCGGTGGCGCCACCGGTCTGGGCGTGGCGCTGGATGCTGCCGCGCGGGGTTTCCGTGTGGTGCTGGTGGAGTCGCATGACTTTGCCAAAGGCACCTCTTCGCGCGCCACCAAACTGGTGCATGGCGGCGTGCGCTACCTGGCGCAGGGCAATATTGGGCTGGTACGCGAAGCCTTGCGCGAGCGCACCACGCTGCTGCACAACGCGCCTTATCTGGCCCAGCCGCTGGCGTTTGTGATGCCGTCGTACAAGTGGTGGGAGATGCCTTTTTATGGGATTGGACTGACCTTGTACGACGCGTTGGCGGGCAAAGCCGGTCTGGGGCGTACCGAATTTTTAAGCCGCGCCAAGACGCTGGCGCTGTTGCCCGGGGCGCAGCCCCAGGGGCTCAAGGGCGGCGTCAAGTACTGGGATGGCCAGTTCAACGACGCACGTCTGGCGCTGGCGCTGGGCCGCACGGCGGCGGCGCGCGGCGCCTTGCTGGTGAACTATTGCCGTGCGGTGGATTTGTTCTACCAGGATGGCAAAGTCGCCGGGCTGCTTTGTCAAGATACCCTCAGCGGCCAGTCGTACCGACTCCAGTCGCGCTGCGTTGTCAACGCCGCCGGGGTTTGGGTCGATGAATTGCGCCAGAAAGACGGCGCCGCCAATGGAGGTGATGGCAGGCGGCCGACGCAGCCGATGGTGGCGCCCAGTCAGGGGGTGCATATGGTGGTGGATCGGGACTTTTTGGGTGGCGATACCGCGTTGATGGTGCCCAAAACCGCCGATGGCCGTGTTTTGTTTGCCGTACCCTGGCTCGGCAAGGTGATTCTCGGCACCACCGACACGCCGCGCCATGACCTTGCGCGCGAGCCGCTGGCGTTCAAGGAAGAAGTCGACTTCATACTGACCGAAGCGGCGCGCTACCTGCGCCGAGCGCCCACGCGGGCCGATGTCAGAAGTATCTGGGTTGGCTTGCGCCCACTGGTGAAACCGCCCGACGACGAGGGCGACAACACCAAGGGCCTGAGCCGCGAGCACACCGTGCTGGTCAGCCGCAGCGGGCTGGTCACGGTGACCGGCGGCAAGTGGACCACCTACCGTGCCATGGCCGAAGATGTGCTGGCGCAGTGCGCTGCCAAGTCCCTGATCGAAACGCGTGCGGCAGGGGGCACGGTTGATCTGAAGCTGGTCGGCGCCGAGGCGGCGCTGGACGAAGTGCATTCCATCAGCCAGCCGCCGGGCCTGCATTCGTATGGCCGTGAACAAGCTTTGGTGGCGAGCCTGCCCGGCGCGCAAACCCTGCTGTGCGACGGCCTGAGCGAGGCCATGGTGCGGTTTGCCGCGCGTTACGAGTACGCTGTTCACGTTGAAGATGTGCTGGCGCGCCGTTCCCGTTTGCTGTTTCTCGATGCCCGACTGGCCAGCAGTCTGGCTGTGCAGGTGGGTGCCATTCTGTTGCAGGAAACCGGCCTCGACCCGCAAATTGTGGCTTTCACCGCGCTGGCGCAGCATTATTTGTGTTTGCCGGCGTAGTGCCAATGGGGCAATCAAGCGCGTTCTTTGATGGCGGGCGCAACAAAACCGAAAACCCTTTCTGATCCGTATCAATGCCGGTAACGGGCATAGCTGGTATGCTTTTGTCTTTGCTTTGCTAACGAAGGATGAATTCATGAAGAAGCTATTGCTTGTTTGTCTGCTGACTGCCACCCCTTTTGCGACCTCCAGCTGGGCGGCTGACAAAGTCGCCCCCGTTGCGCCTGCGGCCCTGGCCGTTTCGGGCGAAGTGCTGGAGGTGAAAGAAGTTGAAATTTATACCTACCTGCGTCTCAAGACCAAGGACGGTGAGATGTGGGCCGCGGTCAGCAAGACGCCGGTCAAGGTCGGGGCCAATGTCACCATTAAAAACGCCATGGCCATGAAAAACTTTGAGAGCAAAACGCTTAAGAAGACCTTCCCGACCATTCTTTTCGGTAGTCTGGGCGGCGTGGGCCAAGCGTCGGCAGGCGCGCCTGCCGCTGTTACCAAAGTGGCGGACACCAGTCCGATCAAGGTGGACAAGGCCAGCGGCGCTAATGCGCGCACCGTGGCCGAAGTGATCACCAAGGCGACTGAACTCAACGGCAAGACAGTACGGGTCAGCGGCAAGGTGGTCAAGTACAACAGCGGCATCATGGGCAAAAACTGGATCCACCTGCGCGACGGTACCGGGTTGGAAGCCAATGGCAGCAATGACGTGCTGGTGACGACCACCGCTGAGGCCAAAGTTGGCGCTGCCGTGACCGTGACCGGCGTGGTGCGTACGAATAAAGACTTTGGTGCCGGCTACAACTACAAGGTGCTGATCGAGGACGCGAAGCTGTAGGTCAATCCGCGGGTGCCGGATGCAAGCCATGGCGCCGATGCTTCCCGATGCAAGAAACTCAGCCCATTGATCCGACGCGCTGCCCCTTGTGCGGGCAAACCAATCAATGCGCCGGACAACTCGAACGTGTAACCGGCATCAAGCAGCCGCCATGCTGGTGCAATCAGCTCACGTTCGGGGCTGAATTGCTGGCGCGCGTGCCAGAGCTGGCCCGTCAGCAGGCCTGTATTTGCGCCGCCTGCGCGCAGGGCGCCGCATGAGTTGGAGGGAGCGGTTTCCACGGGTGGCGCTGCGTCCATGGCGCTTGCAGGCGAAGACCGGTACAGGCTGTATTTGACATCAAATTAATAGCTGCTTAGGTATGCTGATCAAGGGCTAGCGCCTTATTTGTCATATAAATAAGTTGATGCAAGATTGAAGCTAAGAAGATGACTTACCACCCCAACCCCAAGCGCTATGACGCCATGGTTTATCGCAACTGCGGCATGAGCGGTCTCAAGTTGCCGGCGGTGTCACTGGGTCTGTGGCACAACTTTGGCGACGCCACACCGATGGCCACGCAGCGCGCCATGTTGCGCACCGTCCTTGACCTCGGCATCACCCATTTTGATCTGGCCAACAACTATGGCCTCCCGGCGGTCAAAACACGCGAAGCGGCGGCGATTTTGAAAAATAGGGGCGTGTTTCCGCTGATTCACCAGCCGTCTTACAGCCTGCTGAACCGCTGGGTGGAAAAAGACCTGCGCGACCCGCGGGTCACCTCCGCGCTGATTGGGGCCAGCCGCCCGGAGCAGATCATTGAACTGGTGGCGGCGCTGCAGAATATGCAATTCTCTGCGGCAGAGTTGGCTGCCGTTGACCAGCACGCGGTGGAGGGCGGCATCAACTTGTGGCAAGGACCCGCCACCGACCTGCGTTCGACTTGAATGGTGGCGCACAGAAGGGTTGGTTCTCGTCGTGCCGCGTTCGCCATCGGGCCCAGCTCGGCGTCATGAGAGCCAATTTGTACGCGCTGGCCGCGATTTGCCTGTGGGCGTCTCTGGCCGCGCTGGGCGTCTTGCTCCAACACGTCCCCCCCTTTTTGTTGACCGGCATTTCCTTGGGCCTCGGCAGCGTCCTGGCGTGGCCGTTCGTGCTCAAAGACCGACGGCAATGGCGGGTCGCGCCAACCATGATGTTGCTTGGCGTTGCGACGTTTTTTGGCTATCACTTTTTGTTGTTCATGGGTCTGCGCCTGGCGCCGGCGGTGGAGGTGAACCTGATCAACTACTTGTGGCCCCTGTTGATGGTGGTGCTGGCGCCCTGGTATGTGCCGGGTCTCAGGCTGCGGGCTGCCCATTTCATGGCGGCGGCACTGGGTTTTGCGGGCGCCGCGCTGGCCATTTGGGGCGCCGGTGCATCAGCCGACGGCGGCGCCAACCGCACGCCTTCCATCCCTGGCTTGGGCTATTTGCTGGCGTTGGCTTCGGCGATTCTGTGGGCCAATTATTCTTTGCAAACCAAGCGCGCCGAGGTCAGCGGCAACGGTTTTCCCACCGCTGCGATTGGATTGTTTGGCTTGTTGGCCGGTTTGCTTTCCCTGGTTTGCCACTGGCTACTTGAGCCGCCGGTGCAGCTGACAGGGCATGACTGGCTGCTGTTGTTGGCCATGGGCCTGGGGCCATTGGGCGCTTCTTTCTTTTTGTGGGACAAAGCTTTGAAGCTGGGCGACGTGCGACAAATCGGTATCTTGAGCTACCTGACGCCGCTCGCGTCCACTGTGCTCCTGATGCAGGTGACCGGGCGCGCTCTGAGCTGGAGCGTGGCGCTGGCAGCCGCCCTGATCATTGGTGCGGCGCTGTTGGGAACCCGCAAAGACTGAGTGGGGTGTCTAACGGACAATACACGCATGATCCAGCTTAGCAATATTCAAACCGCTGCCGCCCGCCTGCAAGGCCAGTTGCTGCGCACGCCTTGCGTGGCGTCGCGCACCTTGTCCGACATCACCGGCGCCCAGGTGTTTCTCAAATTCGAAAATCTGCAATTCACCGCCTCCTTCAAGGAGCGCGGTGCCTGCAACAAACTGGCGCAACTCAGCGCGGCAGAACGCCAGCGTGGCGTCATCGCCATGAGCGCGGGCAACCACGCCCAAGGAGTGGCTTACCACGCCCAGCGCCTGGGCTTGCGCGCCGTCATCGTGATGCCGCGCTTTACACCGGGCGTCAAGGTGGAGCGTACGCGCGGTTTTGGTGCTGAGATCGTGCTGCATGGCGACACGCTGGACGAAGCCCGGGTCCACGCGCTGGCGCTGGCCGAACAGCAGCAGCTCATTTTTGTCCATCCCTATGATGATGCGGACATCGTGGCCGGCCAGGGCACGGTCGCGTTGGAAATGCTGCAGGAAGTGCCGGAGCTGGACACGCTGGTGGTGGCGGTCGGCGGCGGCGGCTTGATTGCGGGCATGGCCACGGCGGCCAAAGCGATCAAGCCCGAGATCGAAATCATTGGCGTGCAAACCGTGCGCTTCCCCACCATGTTTAATGCCATCAAAGGCACGCACTTACCGCTCGGCAGCAGCAGTATTGCCGAAGGCATCGCGGTCGGCACGCCCGGCAAAATTCCCCAAGCCATCATCGCGCGGATGGTGAATGACCTGGTGCTGGTGGATGAAGGCGATATCGAGCAGGCCATCGTCATGCTGCTCGAAGTGGAGAAGACTTTGGTGGAAGGTGCGGGGGCCGCCGGGCTGGCTGCGCTGCTGAAATACCCGGATAAGTTCAAGGGGAAAAGGGTCGGGCTGGTGCTCTCCGGCGGCAATATCGACCCCTTGTTGCTGGCCGCCATCATTGAGCGCGGCATGGTGCGGGCCGGGCGGCTGGCGCGCATTCGAGTCAGTGCCCGCGATATTCCGGGCACGCTGGCCAAAATCACCGCTACCGTGGCCGAGGCCGGGGCCAACATCAACGAGGTGCATCACCAGCGCGCCTTCACCACGCTGGCGGCTCAAAATGCGGAAGTCGAGCTGGTGATCCAGACGCGCGGACCGCAACACGTTGCCGAGGTGCTGGCCCAACTGCAGCAGGCGGGGCTGCAGGCGGGGCTCATTTAGCAGCGTTGCTGACGGGGAAGCCACGGCTCCGTTTTCAGCATAGGTAGAATTCCTAAGTTAGCCCACTCAAAAAATCCCAAGGAGTCACCATGTCCAGCCCCATGTCCCACGAGCAAGCTCCCAAAATTGACGCTGTGGAAGGGGTTCTGCCCTACATGCCCCTGGTGTTGCCACTGGCAGGCGCCGTTTTGATATTTTTGCTGGCCTTCATTGCCGTTTCGATGGCTTGATACCGCTGTCCGTTGTTCGAATCTGTCGATCGCAGGAGTGATCCCGCGTGAGTGATCGGTGGCCGAATTATTCTTGTGCATGAAGTCATGCATTTTTTTTGCATAACTATTTGATGTAACTACCAGGTAACCCGCAGCCAAATTCATAAAATCGGCGCTTTGTCGCTCGGCGTGTCGATTTGACGGTTGTGAACCACCCCATCCCAGCCATGGGTGCCTACCCCCTGTAACTTCTTTAAGCCGACAACCTATTTTCTCTGGAGCACTTGCATGAACTCAGCCGTGATACCGGGCCTGGCCCTCAACGTCCCAAACTACGTCAAAAATTCAAAATTGATTGCCTGGGTGACCGACATGGTCGCGCTGACCAAGCCGGCCAGCATTTACTGGTGCGATGGCTCCGACGAAGAATACGCCCGGCTGTGCCAGCAACTGGTGGCGGCCGGCACCTTCAAACAGCTCAATCCCGCCAAGCGCCCCAACAGCTTTCTGGCCTGCTCCGACCCGAGCGATGTAGCCCGGGTGGAAGACCGCACCTATATTTGCTCAGAGAAAAAGGAAGACGCCGGTCCGACCAACAACTGGATGGCCCCCGCCGACATGCGCACCCTGCTGCAAACCGGCAAGAACGGCGAAAAAGCCTTGTTTGACGGCTGCATGCAAGGCCGCACCATGTACGTGGTGCCCTTCTCGATGGGCCCTCTGGGGTCCCACATTGCACACGTCGGCATCGAGTTGACCGACAGCGCCTATGTCGCCGTCAACCAGAAAATCATGACGCGCATGGGCCAAGCCGTTTACGACGTGCTGGGTGCCGACGGGGCGTTCGTGCCCTGCATGCATACCGTGGGCGCTCCGCTGGCAACTGGCCAGCTTGATGTGAAATGGCCTTGCAACAAGACCAAATACATTGTGCATTACCCGGAAAGCCGCGAAATCTGGTCCTATGGCTCCGGCTACGGCGGCAACGCCTTGCTGGGCAAAAAATGTTTTGCACTGCGCATCGCCTCCAACATGGGTCGCGACCAGGGTTGGCTGGCCGAACACATGTTGATTCTGGGGGTGACTTCGCCCAAAGGCAAAAAGTACCACGTCGCAGGCGCTTTTCCCAGCGCCTGCGGCAAGACCAACTTCTCCATGCTGGTGCCACCCGCCGGTTTTGAAGGTTGGAAAGTCACCACCATTGGCGACGACATCGCCTGGATCAAACCGCACGCCGACGGCAAGATGTACGCCATCAACCCGGAAGCGGGTTACTTCGGTGTGGCGCCGGGCACCAACTTCCACACCAACCCCAACTGCATGGCCAGTCTGGAACGCGATGTGATTTTCACCAACGTGGCGCTGACCGATGACGGCGATGTCTGGTGGGAAGGTATGGAGAAAGATGGGGGCGCCGTGCCGGCGCATCTGATCGACTGGCAGGGCAATGACTGGACTCCGGCCATCGCCAAGGAAACCGGCGCCAAAGCCGCCCATCCCAATTCCCGCTTCACCGTGGCGGCCGGCAACAACCCGGCGTTGGACCCCCAGTGGGACGACGCCAACGGGGTGGCCATTGATGCCTTCATCTTTGGTGGCCGCCGCTCCACCACGGTGCCCTTGGTCACCGAAGCCCGCACCTGGATGGAAGGTGTGTACATGGCCGCCACCATGGGCTCCGAGACCACCGCCGCTGCCGTGGGCCAAATGGGGGTGGTGCGCCGCGACCCGTTCGCCATGTTGCCCTTCTGTGGCTACAACATGAGCGACTATTTCCAGCACTGGCTGGACATGGAACACAAGCTCGAAGCCACCGGCGGCACTTTGCCCACTATTTACTGCGTCAACTGGTTCCGCAAGGGTGCGGACGGCAAGTTCGTCTGGCCCGGCTACGGCGACAACATGCGCGTGCTCAAGTGGATGATTGAGCGCCTGGAAGGCGCAAGCGCTGGTGCAGCCCCCGGGCCGCAAGGCGTGGACCAGTTGTTTGGCGTCAGCCCGACCTATGACGAAATCACCTGGACCGGTCTGGACTTCAGTCGGGAGCAGTTCAACACCGTGACCAGCATCGACAAAGCGGCCTGGACCGAAGAACTCAAGCTGCACGCCGAGTTGTTTCAGCAATTGGCCTATCACCTGCCGAAAGAGCTTGAAGTAACCAAGGCGCAACTCGAAATGCGCTTGGCAAGGTAGTCCAGCGTCAGCCACGCCGGGCTGGTCTCGGTGGGGCTATGGGCGGGGTGCTGGCGGGGTCTGGGGTTCACCAAAGCGCGCCAGCTTGTCATTGAGCGCGGGCAGGGCTCGGGCTACCGCCTTTTCACCCTCCAGCACCGCGAGGTGGCGGGTCGTGAAATCAAGCACCTCCAGTTGCGCAATGTTGGGCCGGATCACCACGTCGGCCAGGGGCAGTTCATAGCGGGCAATGGTCTGACCCATGATGGTGACCGATTGCATCAGAATATCGAACGTGCTTTTGAGCTTGCTGTTGAGCGGTTTGTCAGAAATGTCAACCGCGATCACAAAGGTGGCGCCCATCTCGCGCGCAAAACGCACCGGTACCGGGCTTGACAGGCCACCATCCACATACTCATGACCGCGGATGCTGACAGGCTGGAACACGCCGGGCACGCTGCTGGATGCCCGCACGGCGGTGCCGGTGTCGCCGCTGCGAAAGACAATAGGTTCGCCGCTGGCCAGATCGGTGGCGACCACCCCCAATTTCCTGGGCAGTTTTTCCAGCGGCCGGTGACCCACCGCCGTGTTGATGAATTTGGCCAGTGCCTCGCCCTTGATCATGCCGCGGTCGGGCAGCACCCAGTCGCTGACCTGAAACTCGTTGAGCGGAATAGCCAGCGCCTGTAACTCGAAGCCGCTTTTGCCGGCGGCGTAGAGTGCGCCGATCAATGATCCGGCACTGGTGCCCACCACCAGATCTGGCACGATGCCCTGCGCTTCGAGCGCCTTGATGACGCCGATATGCGCAAAACCCTTGGCCGCGCCGCCGCCGAGCACCAGGCCGATGACTGGTTTTGCTTTGACCGCCGGTAAGGCGACCAACACCGGCGCCACTTCTGGCAGGGGTGGCGCACTGCTGCAAGCGCCGAGCAACAAGGCAAAGCCCAGTACCGCAGCGGGCCTGACTCGCGGGGACTGGCCAACCTGCTTCACGGTGCGATCAGCCAATACATTGCTATTAATTAAATAGCTGCTTACGCAGTCTACACGGGGGCTGGAGGCCAATTTCATTTATGAAGTACCTTGGCCACCGGATTGTGGCGCAGCCGAAAGGCGTCGGGCATGCCCGAACCCAGCAAGGGGCGCAGGTACATGCGAAACGCATCCGTGACATCGGTGCCGTTGGCGGCGATGAACTCGTCTTCCATCACCCGCGTCTTGCCGGCCACGGCATCCAGGGGCAGCAGCTCATAGTCGACCGAGTAAAAGCCGGTGCGCTTGATTGCGACCGAGCCGTCCTGCCCGCCCCACATCGCAAATTGCACCGCTTTTTCACCAACCTCGCGGGCTTCGCGCTGATCAATGTCCGACACGCAGCCGATGAATGAACGCTGCAGGTAGCCAAAGGTGTCGCCGCGCACGCGTTTGATCTTGAGTTTTGACTTGATCTCCTCACACAGCAAATCAGCCAAGCCCCCATGGCCTGAGAGCTGCACATTGCCGTGCGCATCGTGTTCCATTTCTTTGTCCAGCAAGCTGGCGATCGGCGTACCGCTGGCATCGTGGATGCCTTCGGAGACCGCAATCACGCAGCGACCAAAACGCTCATAAGTGGCCTTGACGTCGACCAGAAATTTCGTCAGGTCAAAGGTGCGTTCTGGCAAGTAGATCAGGTGCGGCCCGTCGTCGGGAAACTTCTTGCCCAAAGCGGATGCCGCCGTCAAGAAACCAGCGTGCCGACCCATCACCACTCCTACATAGACGCCGGGCAGCGCCGCATTGTCCAGGTTGGCGCCGGCAAAGGCTTGGGCGACAAAGCGAGCCGCCGACGGAAAGCCGGGCGTGTGGTCATTGCCGACCAGGTCGTTGTCGATGGTCTTGGGGATGTGAATGCTGCGCAACGGGTAACCGGCTTTTTGCGCTTCCTGGCTGACGATGCGCACGGTGTCGCTGGAGTCGTTGCC
>JANYHL010000086.1 GCA_025359085.1 Gammaproteobacteria bacterium | reverse complement strand
CAAGATGAGATCTGCCGGGGCCTTGAGCCCCCTAAAGAGTCGTTCAAGACCAGGACGTTGATAGGCAGGGTGTGGAAGCGCAGTAATGCGTTAAGCTAACCTGTACTAATTGCTCGTGCGGCTTGACCCTATAACTTTGATACACGCAAGTGATGTCAAGGAAGTTATGCCAAGTTGACGCATTCAAAAATCCTGTGCGCAAAAAAATTGTGCAAAGGTTCGTTAATTCGATGAAGCTGATTAGCTCTATAAATTGGTTGTCTTGACCCAGTCAAGATGACAAAAAGTTATGCCTGATGACCATAGCGAAGTGGTACCACTCCTTCCCATCCCGAACAGGACAGTGAAACGCTTCTGCGCCGATGATAGTGCGGATTCCCGTGTGAAAGTAGGTCATCGTCAGGCTATTAAACCGGAAACGCTCAGTCGAAAGATTGAGCGTTTTTTTTTGCTCAAGTCCAATTAACGCCTCACCCGTTAAATTCGACATCAGGAATTTTCCTTCCGCCGCCCCGCCTTGCGACGCGGCGCGGCAGACGCGACAATGGACCCATGTTTGCACCTTTGCCGTCATCTTCAGCCCCTCATGCTTATGAATCGCTCACGCCCGATGTGGTGATGGACGCGCTGGCCAGCGTCGGCCTGTATGGCGACGGTCGCTTGCTGGCCCTGAGCTCGTACGAGAACCGGGTTTATCAATTGCACCTGGAAGACGGCGCGGTGGTGGTCGCCAAGTTTTACCGGCCCAAGCGATGGAGCGAGGCGCAAATTCTGGAAGAGCACGCCTTTTCTGCCGAACTGATGACGGCCGAAATTCCGGTGGTGGGCCCGCTGCTGCTCAAGGGCAGCACGCTCAATCACTTTGCTGGCTTTGCTTTCAGCGTCAGTCCGAGCCGGGGCGGGCGACCCCCCGAGCTCGACGACCCCGAGGTGCTGGAGTGGATTGGCCGCTTTCTGGCCCGCATTCACACCGTGGGTGCTGCCAAGCCCTTTGCCGGCCGTCCCGTGCTGGATCTGCAAAGCTTTGGCGTCGACTCGCGTGCTTGGCTGCTGGGTCACGACCAGATACCGCTCGATGTGCAGTCGGCGTGGGCCAAGGCGTCGCAAGATGCTCTTGATATCATAGCTACTCACGCATGTTTGACGGGGGCTACAGGTCAAAATGACCCCTATTTCGAACCGATCAGGCAATTGCGCCTGCACGGCGACTGTCATCCCGGCAACATTCTTTGGACACCGCTGGACGCCGCCGCAAGCGCTGGTCCCGGCCCGCACTTTGTTGATCTGGATGACGCCCGCAGCGGCCCGGCCGTGCAAGACCTGTGGATGCTGCTCAGTGGCGACCGCGCGCAGCGCACGCGTCAACTGGGCTGCCTGGTGGACGGTTACGAGCAGTTCCGTGAATTTGACCGGCGCGAACTGGCGCTGATCGAGCCGCTGCGCACCTTGCGTCTGATCCACTACAGCGCCTGGCTGGCGCGGCGCTGGAGCGACCCGACTTTCCCCATTAATTTTCCATGGTTTGGCTCAAGTGACTACTGGCAGGGCCAGGTGCAGATGCTGCAGGAGCAACTGGAAGCGATGCAGGAAGACCCGCTGCTGGTCTAAGGCGACAGTCTGACTCGGCTGGACGGAAAGATAATCCTGAAGACCGAGCCTTTGCCCGGCGTACTTTGAATCGTCAACTCAGCACCGTGGCGCTGCGCCACATGTTTGACGATCGCCAAACCGAGCCCGGTGCCCCCGGTATCTCTTGAGCGGCTCAGGTCGACCCGGTAAAAACGCTCGGTCAGGCGCGGAATGTGTTCCGGGGCAATACCGGGACCGGTATCCGACACGGAAAACTCCGCCCGGTCGTCCGCCAACAGACGCGCTCGCACCTCAATTTGCCCGCCGCTGGGCGTGTAGCGAATGGCGTTGCTGACCAGGTTACCCAGCGCGCTGAGCAGTTCGCTGGGCGCGCCCATGATCTCGCCGCTGAGCGAAGTCTCGAACACCAGCCGGTGCAAAGGCTCGCAGGTCGGGCTCAGCACTGCTGACAGGGCGCGACCATCCTGCTCGAGTTGGTGCATCAGGGTCGGCACGGCGATGCCCTCGGCGTCGCTGGGCGGTGGACTGCCTTCCAGGCGCGACAGCACCAGCAGGTCATGGACCAGTGTCTGCATGCGCCCGGCCTGCTGCGCCATCAAGGCCAGATAGCGTTCGCGCTCCGCGTCGTTCAGGGGCAAGGTCTGCAGCGTTTCGACAAAGCCGGCCAGCACGGTCAACGGTGTGCGAATCTCGTGTGAGACATTGGCGACAAAATCACGCCGCATGGCTTCGGCCTGCTCGACGGCGGTGATGTCGCTGGAGAGCAGCAGCAGCCGCCCTTCGCCATAGGGGTACAGATGGACCGACAGCTTGACCGGTCGTGTCGCTGTGTTCTCGCGCCCGGGCATGATGAGTCCCTGGCGGTAATCGCGGCGGGCAAAGTAGCGCGCGAAACCGGGGTCGCGCACCAGATTGCCCAAGTGCTGCAGCAAGTCGCGCTGCGCATCCAGACCAAAATGCAAGGCCGCGGTCTGGTTCAGCCACTCGATCTGACCCTGTGCATCAAGCAGCAACACTCCATTGGGCGAGGCCTGCAACGCGGACAAAAAGTCCTGCAGCCGATGCTGGCTCTCCAGCGTCATTTGCTCCCGGGCCCGAATCAGACGCCGGGTCCGATCCGACACCTCGCCCCATAGACCGGTGCGCAGGGCGACATCCGAGGCGTCACCGACACGCAACCAGTGCAACAAGCGCGCGCCGCGCGAGATATCAAGCAGAAACCAGGCCACTCCGCCCAGCACGACACCCGCCAGGATGCCGACCAGCTCGCTCGTTGCGGTGTGGGTGGACGAGGTCGCATACCAGCCGGCCAAGCCACCGGCCAGCTGGCACGCGATGAAAGAAAAGAAGCGAAAAAACACGATGCGACGGCGGCTACAGCCAAGCAACGCTCAACTTGCGTTGAATCACGCGCTGGCCTGCACCGGCGTGGGCAGCGTCGCTGGCGCCGTCAGCCGGTAGCCCGCACCGCGTACGGTTTCTATCATCAGGCCGGCCTGGGGGCCGAGCGCCTCGCGCAAACGCTTGACGTGCACATCGACCGTGCGCTCCTCAATGAAAACGTGGTCGCCCCAGACCTTGTCGAGCAACTGCGAACGGCTGTGGACACGCTCGGCATGGCTCATCAGATACTGCAATAACTTGAATCTGGTCGGCCCGAGCTTGAGTTTTTGATCAGCAAACGACACACGGTAAGTGGCACCATCCAGCAACAGGTCGCCCACGCGGACGACGGCGCCGACCTGCTCGGGGGCGCGTCGGCGCAGCACGGCACGCACGCGCGCCAGCAGCTCCTTGGTGGAAAACGGTTTGGCAATGTAGTCGTCCGCGCCGGCATCCAGACCCGCGACGCGGTCCGCTTCATCGCCACGGGCGGTCAGCATGATGATGGGCACGGCCTTGGTGCGCGGGTGGGCGCGCCAGCGTTTGGCCAGCAGCAAGCCGCTCTCGCCGGGCAGCATCCAGTCGAGCAAAATCACGTCCGGCAACACCGCATCGAGTTCGCGCTGGGCGCTGGCGCTGTCCATGGCCCAGGTCGGGCGGAAGCCGTTATGGCGCAGGTTGACAGCGATCAGCTCGGCAATGGCGGGCTCATCTTCCACAATCAAAACGCCCGGCGGCTGTCTCATCGCACGACGGACTCAATCTGTTCCATCGAGGTGTGGCGGACATCCGCACCCTTGACCACATAGATGATGAATTCGGCAATGTTTTTGGCGTGGTCGCCAATGCGCTCCAGGGCCTTGGCCAGAAACAGCAAGTCCAGGCTGGGTGAAATCATGCGCGGGTCTTCCATCATGTAGGTGATGAGCTTGCGCACAAAGCCGTTGAACTCCTCGTCGATCAGATCGTCTTCTTTCAGGATCGCCACCGCCGCAGTCGTGTCGAGGCGGGCAAACGCATCGAGCGCCTTGCGCAGCAAGCCCGAGGCCATATCGGCCACTACCCGCAGTTCATTGGCCGGGAGCGAACGGGGGCCGCCACTTTGGATGATGGAGCGAACCATGCGCGCAATTTTTTCGGCCTCGTCGCCGACGCGTTCCAGATTGGCGGTGGTTTTGGAGATGGCCATCAACAAGCGCAGATCACGCGCGGTCGGCTGACGCCGGGCGATGATGCTGGCGAGCTCACGGTCAATATCCACTTCCAGCGCGTTGACGCGGGCCTCGGTGGACGTGACTTCGTTGGCCACTTCAACGCTGAACTGCGACAAGGCATAAATCGCCTGCTGAATCTGCGATTCGACCAGGCCGCCCATTTCCATGACGCGGGTCGAGACCGCGCTGAGTTCGCTGTCAAACTGGGTGGAGAGATGTTTATCTGGCATGTGACTTCCTTCTAATCAGTTGGGGACAGAGTTGGCCCAGTTGCGTCGCTGCGGTTGGTCGCACACTATCTCAGGTTCAACCAAACCTGCCGGTAATGTAATCTTCGGTTTCCTTGCGCGTGGGCTTGAAAAATATTTGCTCGGTGGCACCAAACTCCATCAAGTCACCCAGATACATATAGGCGGTGTAATCACTGCAACGTGCCGCTTGCTGCATGTTGTGGGTCACGATGACCACCGTGTAGTCACTTTTGAGCTCCGTGATCAGCTCCTCGATTTTTGCGGTCGAAATCGGGTCGAGTGCCGAGCACGGCTCGTCGAGCAGCAGCACCTCGGGCTTGATGGCGATGCCGCGTGCAATGCACAGACGCTGCTGCTGCCCGCCCGAGAGGCTGGAGCCGCTCTGGGTCAACTTGTCTTTAACTTCGCTCCACAAGGCTGCCTTGCGCAAGGCCCACTCAACGCGCTCCTCCAGGTCGGTGGTGTTGAGCGACTCAAACAGTTTTACGCCGAAGGCAATGTTGTCGAAAATCGACATCGGAAATGGCGTTGGCTTCTGGAACACCATGCCGACCTTGGCCCGCAGCAGCGCCACATCCTTTTTGCTGGTCAGCAGATTTTCGCCATCCAGCAAAATTTCACCTTCCGCGCGTTGCTCCGGATACAACTCGAACATGCGATTGAAAACACGCAACAGGGTGGATTTGCCACAGCCCGACGGGCCAATAAAGGCCGTTACTTTGTGTTCCGGGATATCCAGGCTGATATTTTTGAGGGCGTGGAACTTGCCGTAAAAAAAATCCAGGTTCTTGACGGAAATCTTGGACCTCTCAGGGGTGGCGATGGCAGCAGTCATGGTATTGGATCTGTTCTGGAATTTTTAGCTGGATGGGCTCAGGTCTTGCTGCGGGTCAGCACCCGGGCCAGAATATTGAGTCCGAGCACCGCCATGGTGATGATGAAGACACCGGCCCAGGCCAGTTTTTGCCAGTTCTCGTACGGGCTCATGGCGAACTTGAAAATGGTGACCGGCAAACTCGCCATCGGCCCACTCAGGCTCGATGTCCAGAACTGGTTGGAGAGGGCCGTAAACAGCAAGGGCGCGGTCTCACCGGCGATGCGCGCCACCGCCAGCAAAATGCCGGTCAACACCCCCGCCCGGGACGCCCGCAAGGTGATGCTGATGATGACTTTCCATTTCGGTGCCCCGAGCGCATAGGCGGCTTCGCGCAAACCCGCTGGCACCAGTTGCAGCATGTTTTCGGTGGTGCGAATGACCACCGGGATCACGATCAGCGCCAGCGCCATGATGCCGGCGTAGCCAGAGAATGACTTGAAGCGCGTCACCACCACGGCATAGACAAACAGGCCAATCACAATGCTGGGGGCCGACAGCAGGATGTCGTTGACAAAGCGCGTGGTGCTGGCCAGCCAGCCTTTGGACTCGAACTCGGCCAGGTAAATGCCGGCCATGATGCCGATCGGCGTACCGACAAAGGTGGCGAGCAGCACCATCAGAAACGAGCCATAAATGGCGTTGGCCAGGCCGCCTTCGTCGTTGGGCGGGGGCGTCATCTGGGTCAGGGTGGCGAGGTTGAGTCCGCTCACGCCCAGTCGAATGGTTTCAAACAAAATCCAGGCCAGCCAGAACAAGCCAAAGGCCATGGCCAGCAAGGACAGGGTGAGCGCGACCCGGTTGATCAATTTTCGCTGCGCATAGCGGGCCAAGCGCGTCTGCTCCAGCGTCTGCATCTGCAATAGGAATTCAGGGGTGTTCATGTCTTGGCCCCTTCACCCTTCTTCAGCTGCGCCAACAAAATTTTCGACAGGGTCAACACCACAAAAGTGATGAAAAACAGCACCAGACCGAGGTACATCAGCGACGCCTGGTGCAGGCCTTCACCCGCTTCCGCAAACTCATTGGCCAGGGCCGAGGTGATGCTGTTGGCGGCTTGGAACAGGCTCAACGAATCAAGCTGGTTGAAGTTGCCGATGACAAAGGTGACGGCCATGGTCTCGCCGATGGCCCGCCCCAGGCCCAGCATGATGCCACCAATGACGCCGGCCTTGGTGTAGGGCAGCACCACGGTCGAGACCACCTCCCAGGTGGTGGCCCCCAGCCCGTAGGCCGATTCCTTGAGCAGGGTCGGTGTCACTTCAAAGACGTCGCGCATCACCGCCGCGATAAACGGAATAATCATGATCGCCAGAATGATGCCAGCCGAAAGAATACCGATGCCCACCGGCGGGCCGGAAAAAAAGGCACCCAGATACGGCACGTCATGAAACATCGCCTGCAAGGGCTGCTGCACATAGGTGGCCAAGATCGGCCCAAACACCAGCAAACCCCACATGCCATAGACAATCGACGGAATCGCCGCCAGCAATTCAATGGCGGTACCGAGCGGGCGCTTGAGCCAGGCCGGTGCCATCTCGGTCAGGAACAGGGCGATGCCAAAACTCACCGGCACGGCGATCAGCAGCGCAATGAACGAGGTCATCAAGGTGCCGTAAATCATCACCAGGCCGCCAAACTCCTCCTTGACCGGGTCCCAGGTGGTGCTGGTGAGAAAGCCCAGGCCATACTTGTCGATGGCGGGCCAGGCGCTGACGGTCAGCGACGCCAGAATGGCAATCAGCATGCCCAGCGTAAAGAGGGCCGCCCCCTTGGCCAGCCAGCCAAAAATGCGGTCCGCCATCGGGCCCGAGCGGGCCGCTTTCAGCGGGGAAGGATGGGTCATAGCACGTTCGGAAGACTGGTCGGACAGGTTGAGAGGTATCTGGTTCGCCGGAAGTGTAGTTGACACGCCCTCGCCCTTTGCAAGAATTGCCTGAGCGCTTACTTCAAGGCCACGGGCTTGCCAGCGGTATCGGTCACCTGGCCCCAAACCTTCTCAATCGTTCCGATCACGTTGCTGGGCATGGGCACGTAGTCCAGATCAGCCGCAATCTTGCCGCCGTTCTTGAACGCCCAGGAGAAGAACTTGAAGGCTTCGGTCGCCTCGGCGGGCTTGTCCTGCTTGAGGTGCATCAGGATGAAGGTGGCCGTGGAAATGGGCCAGGCGTTCTTGCCAGGCTGGTTGGTGATGAGCTGGTAGAAGGATTTGTTCCAGTCGGCGCCGGCCGCTGCCGCCTTGAACGCCTCATCATCGGGCGCCACAAAGTCGCCGTCCTTGTTCTTCATCAGCGTGTAGGTCATCTTGTTTTGCTTGACGTACGAGTACTCGACATAGCCAATCGAGTTGGGCAAACGGTTGACAAAGGCCGCCACGCCTTCGTTGCCCTTGCCACCGGCACCCACCGGCCAGTTCACCGCCGTGCCTTCCCCCACCTTGGCCTTCCATTCGGGATGAACGCGGCTCAGGTAATTGGTGAAATTGAAGGTGGTGCCCGAACCGTCAGCCCGGCGCACCGGGGCAATCGCGGCATCCGGCAGCGCCAGGCCGGGGTTCAGCGCCTTGATGGCGGCGTCATTCCATTTGGTGATCTTGCCCAGGTAGATGTCGCCCAACACCTGGCCGTCGAGCTTCATTTGACCGGGTGCAATGCCCTTGATGTTAATCACCGGCACGGTGCCGCCGATCACGGTGGGGAACTGAAATTGTCCTTTGGCCTTGAGCACCTCGTCGGTTTGCGGCATGTCTGAGGCGCCAAAAGCCACTGTTTTGGAGTCAATCTGCTTGATGCCCGCACCCGATCCGACCGACTGGTAGTTGATCCTGACACCGGTGGCCTTGTTGTAGTCGGCCGCCCATTTGGCATACAACGGCGCCGGGAAGGTGGCGCCCGCGCCCGTGATTTCCTGTGCGCTGGCCAGCGTCGCGCAGGACAGGCTGGCGAGGCTGGTCAAGCCAAGCAAAGCAATTTTGAAACTGGTTTTCATCGGAATACCTTTTATGAGGAGTGAAAGAGAATCTCTGGACACGCGGTGACTGTATGAAGCTTGTGTGACAGTGGTGTGACAACTCGCAAGCTTCGCTGCGTGGCCGGGTCAGGCCTTGATTTCCTGGGCGCTGATCTGGTATTTGAAGCGGTCGGGCGCGTAGGAGTCCAGCTGCCCGGCGTCGTTTTCGGCCATCGGGTACATGAAGAAGCCGACTTGGGCGCCCTGGGCATGCGGCAGGCTGACGTCATGCGCCGTGTTGAAGGCTATCCAGTTGCCTTCCCAGCCGCCAAACAGCGCCTGCTTGACCGGCGCCACCAAAGCGTGTTGCGGCGATTTGATCCACTCCGGCGTTTCCATGCGCATCACCTTGGTCACGTCGGCCGGGTCCATCGCCACCCAGCCGTAGCCCTGGAGGAAGACCTCGGCGCGGCAATGCTGTGCGCTCGCCAGCTGGGCCGGGTTGCCACCGAGCTCCCGGTAGCCAAAAGCGCTGGGGGCCACGCGCAAGCCATAAACATCGCGCGCGGGCAGGCCGACGGCGCGGCAAAGGCCGACAAACAAGGCGTTCAGGTCGGCGCACTTGCCGCCCAGGTTGCCGGTTTCCAACATGGTCTTGATGTCGCCTTCGCCACAGCCGCGCATTTTCGGCTCGCGAAAGGTGTTGGCCACGATCCAGTCATACAGTTTTTGCGCTTTCTCAACGTCGCTGCGGGCGCCCCGGGTGGCGGCCTGCGCGGTCTGGCGCACGATGCCATCGACCGGCAGCAGGCGGGTGCCGACGGTGTAGGCGTGCAGCGTGGCCGCGTCTTCCCGCACGTTTTGTTTTTGGGCCCAGGCGGTGGCACGATCTTGCGTCTGGATGCGGCTGGTGAGCTCGACAAAGGGCTGGGCCACGTCGGCAGCGAAAGCCACATAAAGCAGGCGCACGCCCTGCTGGCCGTCACTGCTCAGGACGGTCTCGCCGTTGCTGCTAAAGCCGCTCTGCAGCGACTGCTGCCAGTCGGTGTTGACGCACGGGATCGGCAGCCAGAGGCGGGTGGCGCCCTGCGGCGGGGCCAGGTCGACCCGGGTGGTGACGTCAAAAGTGCGCCACCGGCCCGGTCGTGGCGCAAACTTGCGCTCGCTGGATTGTGCAAAATTGATAGTGGGTAGCGCAGATGCAGCAAGGGCTAGCGCCGAATTTGTTATAAATTTTCGACGGCCAGAAGCGTGAGCGGTGGTCATGAAGAGAACTCCGGAATAGGTGGAAATAGCGCTGTCGGCGTAACTCAAAGTACCCCGAGATGGCGCGGCTGAACCGGGAGGGCGGGGCCAACCCGGTTTGGCGCCTTGATTATCGCTGGGCCGGCACCTTGAGCGCCGGCGCCAGCAAGGGCCGGAGCAACTGGGCCGCCTGGGCACTGGTCCAGTCCAGCTCCCCGCGCAGCACGCCCTGCACCCGGCCGTCGGCGCCAATCAGCACGGTGGACGGGAACACGCTGACACCCCATTGGCGCGCCATCGCACCCTGCGGGTCCAGCAGCACCGGCAAGGGCAGCTTGGTTTGCTGCACAAAGCGCTGCACCGTGCTGGCCGATTCCTTGAAGTTCACCGCCAGCACCTGCAGGGGGCCGGCGCCCTGTTGCTGCGCCAGCGCTTGCAAGGAAGGCATCTCAGCGCGGCAGGGCTCGCACCAGCTGGCCCAGAAGTTGATCAGCACCGCTTTGCCGCGCAAGTCGGCCAAACGCCAGACCTGGCCCTGCAAGTCGGTGGCGGTCAGGGGCGGCATCGGCTGGCGCGCGGGCCAGGGCACGACTTGGTAGCCCTGCGCTTGCACGCCCGCGCTTGCCAGCAGGGTGGCGAGGGCGAAGCACAGGGCCATCCGTCCAGGTTCAATTTTATAAATCAAATTGACCGCTAGCCCTTGTTTAGCATGCGTGAGTAGCTACTTAATAAATAGCAAACTGAAGAAGCGGTCAAAGCTTGGCCGAGACCCACGCCAGCACGCTGCTCAAGGCAGCGGCCAGCTGGGCGGGTTCGCTGCCGCCGGCCATGGCCAGGTCCGGCTTGCCGCCGCCTTTGCCCCCGACCTGGGCGGCGACAAAATTGACCAGTTCACCGGCCTTGACTTTGCTGGTGGTGTCCGGCGTCACGCCGACCGCGAGTTGCACCTTGTCGCCCGCCACCACGCCGAGCACGATGACGGCGGTCTTGAGCTTGTCCTTGAGCTTGTCCATGGTGTCGCGCAGGGTCTTGGCGTCGGCGCCTTCCAGTCGCGCCGCCAGCACCTTCACGCCATTGACCTCGACCGCCTGGGTCAGCAGTTCATCGCCCTGGCTGGAAGCCAGCTTGCCCTTGAGTGCGGCAATTTCTTTCTCCAGCGCTTTCATGTGATCCAGCACATGGACCATACGCTCATTGAGCTCCGCCACCGGGGCCTTGAGCGTGGCGGCGGCTTGCGTTACCGTGTCTTCCAGGCCCTGCAAATAGCTCAGCGCGTTCTGCCCGGTCACGGCCTCGATGCGGCGCACGCCCGAGGCCACGCCGCTCTCGGCCACCACCTTGAACAGGCCGATGTCGCCGGTACGCTGCACATGCGTGCCGCCACACAGTTCACGGCTGGAACCAATGTCCAACACGCGCACCGATTCGCCGTATTTCTCACCAAATAGCATCATGGCGCCGGTCGCTTGCGCCGCTTCGATGTCCATCACGCGGGCTTGCGTCTCGGCGTTGCCCAGAATTTCCGCGTTGACACGAACTTCGATCTCGCGCACTTGCGCGTCGGTCACGGGAGCATTGTGGGCAAAGTCGAAGCGGGTGCGCTCGGCATTCACCAGACTGCCTTTTTGCTGCACATGTTCGCCCAGCACTTCGCGCAGCGCTTTGTGCATCAAATGGGTCACGCTGTGGTTGCGCTGGGTGGCGGCGCGCAGGCTCGCGTTGACGTGGGCCGTCACGCTGTCACCCACCTTGAGCGTGCCAGTTTTGAGTGTGCCGTGGTGGCCGAACACATCGGCCTTGATTTTCTGGGTGTCGCCCACTTCAAACAGCGCCGTGTCGCAGAAGATGGCGCCCTCGTCGCCCACCTGACCGCCACTTTCACTGTAAAACGGGGTCGTATCCAGCACCACCACCCCCGTTTGACCCGCTTTTAGCTCTGTAGTCCCCGTGCCATCTACATAGAGCGCTACAACTTTAGTAGCATGCGTCAAGCTGTTGTAACCGACGAAATCATTGCCATCGCCGCTGTAGTCGAGTGCTTTGTCCATCTTGAATTTACCAGCGGCGCGGCCTTGGGCTTTTTGTTTTTCCATGGCGGCGTGGAAGCCGGCTTCGTCAACTTCCACGTCGCGCTCACGGCACACGTCCTGAGTCAAATCCAACGGAAAACCGAAGGTGTCGTGCAGTTTGAAGGCCACCTCGCCCGGCAGTTCAAAAGCCAAGTTCTCGCCGCCGGTTCCATCTCCACGCCCTGCGCCACTGCCAACACCCATTCCAAATCCACTTCCGTCTCCAAATCCAGAGCCGTTTGTTGCCGACGGGCTAAGTGCAGCATCCAGAATCTGCATGCCGTTTTCCAGCGTTTCAAAGAAGCGTTCTTCTTCGGCTTTGAGCACCTCGATGATGCGTTTTTCGTCCGACTTGAGCTTGGGATAGGCCTCGCCCATGAGTGCCACCAGATCAGGCACCAGTTTATGGAAAAACGGCGTCTTCTTGTCCAGCTTGTAGCCGTGCCGGATGGCGCGGCGGATAATGCGGCGCTGCACATAACCGCGCCCTTCGTTGCTGGGGTTGACGCCATCGCTCACCAGAAAAGCGGTGGCACGGATGTGGTCGGCGATCACCCGCAGGCTCTTGTTGTCCAGGTCGGCGCAGCCGGTTTCACGGGCTGCGGCCTTGATCAGCGCCTCGAAAATATCGATTTCATAGTTGCTGTGCACGTGCTGCAGGATGGCCGCCAGGCGCTCCAGCCCCATGCCGGTGTCCACGCACGGCGCGGGCAGGGGTTTGACCGAACCGTCGGGTTGCATGTCGTATTGCATGAACACGTGGTTCCAGATTTCGATGTAGCGGTCACCGTCCTGCTCCGCACTGCCGGGCGGGCCGCCGGGGATGTTGGGGCCGTGGTCGTAAAAGATCTCGCTGCACGGGCCGCAGGGGCCGGTGTCGGCCATCATCCAGAAGTTGTCGGAGGCGTACTTGGCGCCCTTGTTGTCGCCGATGCGCACCACGCGCTCGGGCGGCAGGCCAATCTCTTGCGTCCAGATGTTGTAGGCCTCGTCGTCGTCGATGTAGACCGTGGCCCAGAGCTTGTCGGCGGGCAATTTGTAGACCTGGGTCAACAGCTCCCAGCCCCATTTCAGCGAGTCGCGCTTGAAATAATCGCCAAAGCTCCAGTTGCCCAGCATTTCGAAAAAGGTGTGGTGGCGCGCGGTGTAGCCGACGTTTTCCAGGTCGTTGTGTTTGCCACCGGCGCGCAGGCAAGCCTGCACCGAAGCAGCGCGCACATAAGAGCGCTTGTCGCTGCCCAGGAACACATCCTTGAACTGCACCATGCCCGAGTTGGTGAACATCAGCGTCGGGTCGTTGCCGGGCACCAGCGGGCTCGAGGGCACCACGGTGTGGCCTTTGGAGGCGAAGAAGTCGAGGAAGGTCTTGCGGATGTCGGCGACGGAGGCGGGGGCGACGGTGGAGTTCATGGCGTTGGGGAATAGGTTGACGGGTTCTGGGTGTGAAGCGCTAAGGATCCCTAACGCGGGGCGGTGGCGCGACGTCCACCCAAACGGCAAATTTTAAGGCATCAGAGCGCCTGACACTGCTGTTCCAGGAAGCTCATGATCGCCGGGTCGTCGCTGAACGCCACGTTGAATCGGAGCCACGGGCTTGCCTGCAGCTCCGGGCTGAACAGATGCCCGGGCCCGAGCAGGATATCCTGTTCGGCGGCCTTGTAGGCCAGTTCGGCGGCATCCGGTATGGCCGGATGCCGGGCCCACAGGAAGATGCCGGCTTTGGGCTCTGAAAAAAGCTCAAAACCAATTTCCAGCAGGCGCGAAGCCGCCCCCTCGTGCGCTTTGGCCAGGCGTTCGCGCAAGCCCTTGAGGTGCTTGCGCCAGCGTCCGTCCATCAGGGCACCGTGGGCCAGGCGTTCGCTGAACTCGGACGAGGTCAGGCCCGAGATCATCTTGAGCTGGGCCAGGTCTTCCAGCAAATCAGGATTCGCCGCCAGGTAGCCGACCCGGATGTTGGGTGAAATGGTTTTGGAGAAGCTGCTGATGTAGATCACCCGGTTGAGCTGGTCCAGGCTGGCCAGCGAGGGTCGGGGCTCGGGGTCGAGGTCGGCATAAATATCGTTTTCCACCACCAGAAAATCATGCTTGTCGGCCAGTTGCATGACACGGTGCAAATGCGCCAACTGGGCGACTGACCCGGTCGGGCTCTGCAAGCGCGGCTGGGTAAAAAACACCTTGGGCTGGTGCTGCGCGACCAAGCGCTCCAGCGCCCCCAGGTCATAGCCGGTCGGCGTGCGCGGCACACCAATCAGGCGGGCGCCCAGAAAGCGCAGGGAAAACAGCAAATTGGGGTAGCCCGGGTCGTCCACCAGCACCGCGTCGCCGGGGCGCACCAGACGCCGCGCCACCAGATCAATCGCCTGGCTGGAGCCCTGCGTGAGCAGCACCTGCTCCGAGCTGACGGCGATTTCCTGTTCGGCCAGCAGATCGCGCACCAGTTGGCGCAGCGGCGGATAGCCCTTGGGCTCGCCATAGCCGCCCAAGTCCACGTCGTCCGCCGCCAAGCCGCGCAAGCTGCGCCGTAACCCGTCCTGAAACAGCCAGTCGCCGGGCAGCCAGCCGCAGCCCGGCTTCATGCGCAGGGCCCGGTTCTCGAAAATGCGGCGCAAATACCACATCGAATCAAAGCTGAAATTCGGGCCATGGCCGGGCTGC
Source organism: Gammaproteobacteria bacterium (assembly GCA_025359085.1). GTDB lineage: Bacteria > Pseudomonadota > Gammaproteobacteria > Burkholderiales > Burkholderiaceae_C > Rhodoferax. Next base: position 27,748 of record JANYHL010000086.1, on the reverse strand, counting down.
TCGGTGTTGGACACCGGGCGCTGCTTGACAAAAAACCCCGAATGCGGGCGCGACGCAAAATAGCCTTGGGCCACCAGCCGGTCGTAGGCATCGACCACGGTAAACACGCTGACGCCGTGCGCGTGGGCGAACTGCCGAATCGACGGCGCCTTGGACCCGGGGCGCAGCGAGCCGTCCTGGATGGCGAGACGAAACCCGTCCACGATCTGCAGGACCAGGGGCGTCGCACTCTGAGGATTGAGGGTCAGCATGGAGATACCTAGGGTTTGTATGTAGCGGCGTTGTTGACTGCACAGTGCATCGAAAAATAGGCCGATCTGTATATGGTAGCCGGGACGGCCTCGCTTTATATTTATTCCACTTTAGCAACCACCTCACGTTTTTGGACTGATATGCAACGCGAATCTAACCTGAATAATGCTGCTCTTATGGCCCGCCGGCGCGCCGCCATTCCCCGTGGCGTCGGCCAAAGCCACGAAGTCTTCATTGCCCGCGGGGACAACGCCGAAATCTGGGATGTCGAGGGCAGGCGCTACATTGACTTTGCCGGCGGCATCGCGGTGCTCAATACCGGCCACTGCAACCCCACGATCATCGCCGCGGTCAAGGCCCAGTTGGATCTTTACACCCACACTTGTTTTCAGGTGCTGGCGTATGAGCCCTATGTGGAGCTGGCCGAGCGCATCAACGCGCTGGCGCCCGGTGACTTCGCCAAGAAGACCATGTTTTTGAGCACCGGCGCCGAAGCGGTTGAAAACGCCATCAAGATTGCGCGTGCCTACACCAAGCGCGCGGCCGTCATCGCCTTTACCAGCGGCTACCACGGGCGCACGCTGCTCACGCTCGGCTTGACCGGCAAGGTGGCCCCCTACAAGACCGGTTTTGGCCCGTTCCCGGCGGAAATTTTTCATGCGCAGTTTCCCGATGCGCTGCATGGCGTGAGCATCGATGAATCGATCGCCTCGATTGAATCGATCTTCAAGAACGACGTCGAGGCGAGCCGGGTGGCCGCCATCATCGTGGAGCCGGTGCAGGGTGAAGGCGGCTTCAATGTGGCGCCGCCCGAGTTTTTGCAGCGCCTGCGCGCCTTGTGTGACCAGCACGGCATCTTGTTGATCGCCGACGAGATTCAGACCGGCGCGGGCCGCACCGGCACCTGGTTTGCCATCGAACAAAGTGGCGTGGAACCCGACTTGATCACGCTGGCCAAGTCGATGGCGGGCGGCTTTCCGCTCTCGGCGGTGGTCGGCCGTACCGAGGTGATGGATGCACCCGCGCCCGGCGGTCTGGGCGGCACCTACGCCGGCAGCCCGGTGTCGTGCGCGGCCGCCTTGGCGGTGCTGGAGGTGTTCAAACAAGAGAACTTGCTGGAGCGCAGTTGCCAATTGGGCCGGCGCTTGACGGCCAGCCTGAAAGCCATGGCGGCCAAGAACCCCTGCATTGCCGACGTGCGCGGTCTGGGTGCCATGGTGGCCATCGAACTGTGCAAAAACGGTGACTTGCACCAACCTGATGCAGATTTGGTCAAACGCCTGTGCGCCGAGGCCACCCAGCGCGGGCTCATCCTTTTGTCCTGCGGCACTTACGGCAACGTGATCCGCATCCTGGTACCACTGACTGCCAGTGATGCTATCGTGGACGAAGGTCTGGCCATCATCGACGCAGCGCTGACAGCCGTTCAGCTTGGTTGACTTCCCGGCAAATCAAGATTCAGGCATGTTTTGTGCAGTCTGTATAAATAGCCCGGCCTAGGACCTCCTGAATTGAAGCTGAAAGGTATCTGCAAAAAATGTCGTCCCAAGAACTCGTGAAATTTGCCGACATTGAAAAAACGTATGACGGCAAGACCCTGGTGGTGCGCGATCTCAATCTCGACATCCAGGCGGGCGAGTTTCTCTCGCTGCTGGGACCCTCGGGCTCCGGCAAAACCACCACCTTGATGATGCTGGCCGGCTTCGAGTCGCCAACCGCGGGCGAGATTTTTTTGAACGGCAAACCGATCACGCGCACACCGCCGCACAAGCGCAACTTTGGCATGGTGTTTCAGAACTATGCGCTGTTTCCGCACATGACTCTTGCCGACAACGTGGCCTACCCGCTGACGGTGCGCAAACTGGGCAAGGCGGAGCGTGAAGCCAAAGTGCTGCGTGCCTTGGCGATGGTACAAATGGACCACTTGAGCGCCCGCTACCCGGGGCAACTCTCGGGTGGCCAGCAGCAGCGCGTGGCGCTGGCCCGCGCCCTGGTGTTTGACCCGCAACTGGTGCTGATGGACGAACCCCTGGGCGCCCTGGACAAGCAGTTGCGCGAACACATGCAGATCGAGCTCAAGGCACTGCACCGCAAGCTGGGCCTGACCTTTGTCTATGTCACGCATGACCAGTCCGAAGCACTGACCATGTCCGACCGGGTGGCTGTTTTCAACGATGGCGCCATTCAGCAAATCGACATCGTGACCGGCCTGTACGAAACCCCGTCCAATCATTTTGTGGCCGGTTTTGTGGGTGACAACACGGTTTTTGATGGTCTTGTCATGGCTAACAGCGGTCGCCAGTGCGAGCTGCAACTGGCCAGCGGCACGATGCTGAACGGCCTCAACGTCAATGCCGCCGCCACGGGCAGTCGGGTGCACGCCTGCATTCGGCCGGAGCGCATTGAGGTGCATCCGGCGGGCGCCTCGCCGGGCGCCAACAGCTTGCAGGCGAATGTTGGCGACGTCATTTATTTTGGCGATCACCTGCGGCTGCGCTGCGCGCTCCCCGGCCAGCAGGACGCCACTGTCAAGATTTCGCTTTCCAGCCCGACGGTGCCCCTGGTGGGGCAAAGTGTGTGGCTGCGTCTGCCGCCCGAGCATTTGCGGATCTATCTCTGATCCGTTTGCAACCCCTGACCTTTTGCCTTATTCCCCAACCCAAAAAGGAGACTCAACCATGAAACTCAAACCTATCGTGGCCGCGGGTGCGCTGCTGGCCTGTGCGGCCAGCTTCGCGCAGACCCAGATTACCGTCGTCAATTTCGGCGGAGCCAATGGCAATGCCCAGAAGAAGGCTTACTTTGAGCCTTATGAGAAAGCCACCGGCAACAAGATTGTTGGCGTGGAGTACAACGGTGAGCAGGCCAAAATCAAGGCCATGGTCGAGGCCAAGCAAGTGAACTGGGATGTGGTTGAGGTCGAGTCTCCCGACGTGACGCGTGGTTGCGACGAAGGCCTGTTTGAAAAGCTCGACTACAGCAAGATTGGCAACAAGGCTGACTTCACCCCGGCCGCGATTCATGAGTGCGGCATTGGTACTTTTGTCTGGTCCACCGTCATGGCTTATAACGCGGACAAGCTCAAGACCGCACCCACCACTTGGGCGGACTTCTGGGACGTCAAGAAATTCCCGGGCAAGCGCGCCATGCGCAAGGGCGCCCGATACAACCTTGAATTTGCCCTGATGGCTGATGGTGTGGCGGTGCAAGACGTGTACAAGGTGCTGGCGACCAAGGACGGCGCCGAGCGCGCCTTCAAGAAACTGACCGAACTCAAGCCCAATATTCAGTGGTGGGAAGCCGGTGCCCAGCCGCCGCAATTTCTGGTGGCGGGTGATGTTGTCATGACCACCGCCTACAACGGCCGCATTGACGCCGCCCAGCGCGAAGGCAAGAACCTGCAGATCACCTGGACCGGTGGTATCTATGACCTGGACTACTGGGTGATGCCCAAAGGGGCGGCCAACCGAGAGGCGAGCCTGAAATTCATTGCCATGGCCAGCAGTTCCAAAGAGCAGGCGGAATATGCCAAGCTGATCTCCTACGGGCCGACCAACATCAAGGCGCTGAGCATGCTCGACGCCAAGGTACTGGGCAAGCTACCCACGGCACCGGCCAATGCCAAGACCGCGTTGCAATTCGGCGTCGGGTTCTGGGCTGACCAAGGCGAAGCGCTGGAAAAACGCTTTGCCGCCTGGGCCGCGCAGTAAGCCCTTGACAGCGAGATCGCCATGGCCCCATCGATGACCCTGGAACCCGGCAAGCTGGTCGGCCAGTTGCGCCGGGCCGAGCGCCGCAAGCGCGCTTTTGCGATCTCGCTGACGCTGCCGCTGCTGCTATTTCTGCTGTTCACCTTTCTGGTGCCGATCGGCGCCTTGTTGGTGCGCGCGGTGGAAAACCCCGAAGTCGCCAACACCTTGGGCCGCACGGCCCAGGCCTTGTCAACCTGGAACCGCACAGCAGCCCCGCCCGCTGGGGCCTACGCAGCCTTGATTGAAGACTTGTCGGCCATCAAGGAACAGTCTGACGCCGGTGCCTTGGCGCGTCGGCTCAACAGCGAAGTCAGCGGCGCCCGCTCCCTGATCATGAGCACCTACCGGGCGCTGCCCTTGGCGCCCGGCCTGACGCCCGAGCAGGTGCGCAGCCAGTTGCTGGCGCTGGATGCGCGCTGGGGTGAGCTCAGTTATTGGCAGGCGATTGCCAAAAATGCGTCGCGCTGGACGCCGGATTATTTGTTGACCTCGCTGGACTTGAAGCGCGATGTGCAGGGCCACATCACGCAGGTGGATGCCGACTCCGCTGCGTTTGCCAACATCCTGGTGCGCACCTTCAAGATCAGCGCCATCGTCACTTTGTTTTGCCTGCTGCTGGGGTACCCGCTGGCCTACTGGCTGTCGATTCTGTCCACGCGCAAAGCCAATATGCTGATGATCCTGGTGCTGGTGCCGTTCTGGACCTCGATTCTGGTGCGGGTGGCCGCCTGGATCGTGCTGCTGCAATCCAATGGGCTGGTGAACCGCTCGCTGATGGGCTTGGGGCTGACCGATGCGCCCTTGCCGCTGCTGTTCAACCGCTTGGGCGTGATCATCGCCATGGTGCACATCCTGCTGCCGTTCATGATCTTGCCGCTCTACAGTGTGATGAAGTCGGTGCCACCGACTTACCTGCGGGCGGCGGTGTCACTGGGCAGTCATCCCCTGGCGGCATTCTTTCGGGTCTATGTGCCGCAGACCTGGCCAGGCGTTGGCGCCGGTGGTCTGCTGGTGTTCATCCTCAGCATTGGCTATTACGTGACGCCCGCACTGCTGGGCGGCGCAGGTGACCAGATGCTGAGTTACTACATTGCCCAGTACACCAATGTCAACGTCAACTGGGGCATGGCTTGCGCGCTGGGGGCTGTGTTGCTCACCGCCACGCTGGTGCTGTACGCCTTGTACCGCCGTGTCGTCAAGTCCGAACTCAGTCTGGGGTAAGCCTGATGCGATTGTTTCCATTGCCTACTGTGCCTGACCGTCCGGCTGGCGCTGTGCCTTCGAGCCACCCGATCATGCGCTCGCTTGCCACCCTGGCAGCGTTCGCCCGGCTACCCACCTTCCCCGCCTACGCCACGCTGGCGGACAAAGTGGGCTGGTACGCCCTGCGTGTGTTGTGTCTAGGCGTTTTGCTGTTTTTGCTGCTGCCGATTCTGGTCATCATGCCGCTGTCGTTCAGTGCCAGTTCGTTTTTGTCTTATCCGATGCCGGGCTGGTCGCTGCAGTGGTATGACAATTTGTTCAGATCCGACGAATGGGGCAGGGCTACCCGCAACAGCTTCATCGTCGCGCCGCTGGCCACCCTGCTGGCCACGGTATTGGGCACCTTGGCAGCCGTCGGCTTGGCCCGCGTCCAGTTTTTTGGCAAGGGTGCGTTGATGAGTCTGCTGATCGCCCCGATGGTGGTGCCGATTGTGGTGGTGGGCGTTAGCACCTACCTGTTTTTTGCCAAGATCGGCCTGGCGGACACCTACCTCGGCCTGATTCTGGTGCACGCCGCGCTCGGTGCGCCGTTCGTGTTGACGACCGTGCTGGCGACACTGCAAAACTTCAACGACAACCTGGTGCGCGCCAGCCTGAGCCTGGGGGCCAATCAGACGCAAACCTTTTTCCGCATCACCTTGCCGATCATCGCGCCGGGGGTGATTTCAGGCGCGCTGTTTGCCTTTGCCACCTCGTTTGACGAAGTGGTGGTCACGCTGTTCATTGCCGGGCCGACCCAGGTCACGCTGCCGCGCCAGATGTTTACCGGCATCCGGGAAAACATCACACCCACCATTGCCGCGGTCGCCACCCTGCTGATCCTCTTCACCACCCTGCTGATGCTGGGGCTGGAATGGCTGCGCGGGCGGCGGCGCTAAGTCTGTGGGATTGAATACTTTAGCTATATAAAATATAGCTATATAGCCAGTATTCACGGGGGCTAGATGCTTAATTGTTATAAATTTTTCTGAAAACCAGAGCTTCCCCATGAACCCATCAACGCCCAAGAATCAACCTTTGTCGGGCAACGCGATGCCGCGTTTTGGCGGCCTCGCCAGCATGTTGCGGCTGCCGGTGGTCAGCTCGGCCGAAGGCCTGGATGTGGCGTTCATCGGCGTCCCGCTCGACATCGGCACCTCGCACCGGCCCGGCGCGCGCTTTGGCCCGCGTCAGATCCGCGCCGAGTCGGCGCTGATTCGCCCCTACAACATGGCCACCGGCGCCGCGCCGTTTGACACGCTGCAAGTGGCCGACCTGGGCGATGTGCCGATCAACACCTACTCGCTGACGAAATCGCTGACGATCATCAGCGACTTTTATGAGCAGGTGCTGCGCGCCAATTGCACGCCGCTGACGCTCGGTGGCGATCACACCATTGCGCTGCCGATCCTGCGCGCCATGGCAGCCCAACATGGCCCGGTCGCCCTGGTGCATGTGGACGCCCATGCCGACGTCAACGACGAGATGTTTGGCGAGCCGGTGGCGCATGGCACGCCGTTTCGCCGCGCGGTCGAAGAAAATCTGCTCGACTGCCACAAGGTGTTTCAGATCGGGCTGCGCGGCAGCGGCTATGCGGCTGACGACTTCGACTGGCCGCGGGCGCAAGGTTTTACCCTGGTGCCGGCGCATGAAATCTGGTACCAGTCGCTGGCGCCGTTGATGGCCCGGGTGCGCGAGCGCATCGGCAACACGCCCTGCTATTTGAGCTTCGACATTGACGGCATCGACCCGGCCTATGCGGGCGGCACCGGCACGCCCGAAATCGGGGGTCTGAGCGTGCCGCAGGCGCTGGAGATCATTCGGGGCTGCCACGGGCTCAATCTCGTCGGCTGCGATTTGGTCGAGGTTTCGCCGCCGTATGATTTGAGCGGCAACACCGCCCTGCTCGGGGCCAACCTGTTGTTCGAGATGCTGTGCGTGCTGCCCGGGGTCCTCAGACGCTAGTTATTTCATAGCTACCAGCGCTTATTCTGTAAGGGCTAGAGCCTGATTTTTTATAAATTTACAGGAGTTTTCATGTCTGCTTCAGTTTCACCGCTTTCCCTGCTCAAAGACCCGACCCTGCTCAAGACCGACGCCCTCATCAACGGCCAATGGATTCAAGGCAGTACCCGGTTTGATGTGACCGATCCCGCCACCGGCGTCAAGCTGGCCGACGTTGCCAACCTCGGCCCCGCCGAGGCCGAGCAAGCCATTGCGGCGGCCAACGCCGCCTGGCCGGCCTGGCGCAGCAAGACGGCCAAAGAGCGCAGCCTCATCCTGCGCAAGTGGTTTGACCTGCTCATAGTGAATCAGGACGACCTGGGGCGCATCCTGACCGCCGAGCAGGGCAAGCCCCTGGCGGAGGCCAAGGGGGAAGTGGCCTACGGCGCCAGCTTTGTCGAATGGTTTGCCGAAGAAGCCAAACGCATCAACGGCGAAACCCTGCCGCAGTTCGACAACAACCGGCGCCTGTTGGTGCTGCGCCAGCCGATTGGCGTGTGCGCGGCCATCACCCCCTGGAACTTTCCGATTGCCATGATCACGCGCAAGGTGGCCCCGGCCCTGGCTGCGGGCTGCCCGGTCATCATCAAGCCGGCCGAACTGACGCCGCTGACCGCGCTGGCTGCCGCCGAGCTGGCCATCCGCGCTGGCATTCCGGCCGGCGTGCTCAATATGCTCACGGCCGACGCCGACAACTCGATTGCCGTGGGCAAGGTGTTGTGCGCCAGTGAGGTGGTGCGTCACATCAGTTTCACCGGCTCCACCGAAGTCGGCCGCATTCTGATGGCCCAGTCGGCACCCACGGTCAAGAAACTGTCATTGGAGTTGGGGGGCAACGCGCCCTTCATCGTGTTCGACGATGCCGACATCGACAGCGCGGTGGAAGGCGCTTTTGCCAGCAAGTACCGCAACGCCGGGCAAACCTGCGTCTGTTCGAATCGCTTTTATGTGCAGGAAGGCGTTTACGATGAATTTGTGGCCAAATTTGCCGCCAAGGTCAAGACCGCCAAGGTCGGCAACGGCTTCGAGGAGGGCGTCAACCAGGGGCCCCTGATCGAAGAGGCGGCCCTGCTCAAAGTAGAGCGTCATGTGCAGGATGCGTTGGCCAAGGGAGGGCGACTGCTTGCCGGGGGCAAGCGTTTGACCGGACAATTCTTCGAGCCCACGCTGATTGCCGACGCCACGTTTGAGATGCTGTGCGCGCGGGAGGAAACCTTTGGTCCGTTCGCGCCGGTGTTCAAGTTCAAGACCGAACAAGACGCTATTTTTGCGGCCAACAACACCGAGTTTGGCCTGGCCAGCTACTTCTACAGCCGCGACGTCGGACGCATTTGGCGTGTCAGCGAAGCGCTGGAGTACGGCATGGTGGGCGTTAACGTCGGCATTCTGGCGACCGAGCATGTGCCCTTTGGCGGGGTCAAGCAGTCCGGCCTGGGACGCGAGGGTTCGCATTTTGGCATCGATGACTATGTGGAGATCAAATACGTCTGCATCGGCGACATCCTCCAATAAGCCAGCCTTGCTGGCCCGTCGGCGTGCTGTTCAGGCTCACATTTCATGGGGAAAGGCGCCTATCGGACGCCTGGCGTTCTTGAGCCCTCAAAATCGCTGACCGCACCATTTGCTTGGCGTCAGACGGATAGTTTTAGGGGTAAAATCCCCCACTGAACTGACCCGAGGTGTCGTTTGGGTCAAAGTAAAGTTGTTTTAAATCAACAACATAGAATGCGGGTGTAGTTCAATGGTAGAACTTTTGCTTCCCAAGCAAATAGCGTGGGTTCGATTCCCATCACCCGCTCCAGCCAATTTGTCGTCCCCCATCGCAGGTATTTTTCACCGGGCTACTGACCGGGGAAATGGGCCATCTTGTAGCCCCCGTTCGGCCCGGCCATGATTTGTCCGCGGCCCACTAGCTTCTTGAGGGCGGCGGTCATGGACCCCAGGGGAATGCCGGTCGCGTGTCCGGTGGCAGTCTGATTGATGACGGTGAATTTTTGCGGCGCCAACAGGGTCTTCAGGTGCTGCAGCAGTTTGGCGGCGTTGCCGCTGAGCTCCGGCGGGCTCATCACCGTGCCAGTGGCTGGGGTCGGCCCGGCCTTTTTCCGCGTCTTGAGCGCTCTGAATTTATAGGCCGCTGTTTTTTTCTTTCGCTTGGCCACGACATCGGTGGTGCTCAGATCATGTTGACGACCCAAGGCGGACCCGATGGAATGGGCGGGCGCTGCAAGCACCGGGATGTCGCGCACACCAGGCTGCTCGTCGGCGATCAATTCTGAGGCGACGCGGTAGACTTTTTTGAGCTCCTCTTCGATCCCTCCCATCGTTTGCGAGAGTCGGGCCACCACCTTCCAGTTCTCAAACAGCGCGTCATTGCCCAGTCCATAAGGGTTGGCGCTCATTGCGGCGTTAACCCGCGCTGCATAATCTTGAACTGCATTTTTGAGCTCGGTGTCGGCCGCGTATGCGGCGGCGCCAGCCTCTTGAATGACTGACAGAGTCGCGCTGGAAAGTGCCATGGTGGAAGCCTTTAGGAAGAGGTGGAAGATAGGATTTTGCGCTGCTTCAGGGCTTTTTGCCGGCCCGCTGCCGCGCCCTTGTTGATGGGGCAGGTGGCCCGACGGAACTTGCTGTCGCCCATGCGTGTCCTTGGTGGGGTGATTCAAAAACCTGAAGTCCGAAGCTGCAAACGGGTTCATCCTAACGCAAAAATGCGGACCTCCGTCGCAGCCGGGTTCGTGTTGTCACGGCGCTGAATCGATGCAGCAAACCGCCGCTGCGGTGGCGACGGCAGCGCCCTGCGGGTTTTGGTTGAAATTTGGCCGCATTGACCAAGGCTGAGGGTGAGGATTGATCTGGGTCAAAAGAGGAGTTTAAAACACGACTAGCATGCCATGCTGGAGGCCGTAATGTTCGATCAACCAATTAAAAGCATCATGGAGCGGAAGAAGTTTCTGACTGCTCCTCCAGAGACCACCGTCAGCCACGCTGCCAGGCTGATGGCCAAGAGGAATGTTGGCGCCGTTCTGGTGGTCGCCAACGAACACCTGCTTGGCATTTTTACGGAACGTGATGCCGTTTTTCGCGTGATTGCCAAGGGCCGCGATGCCAACACCACGTCGCTCACTGAGGTCATGACAGTTGAACCCAAAACACTGGACCCGGGCAAGACCTACGGACACGCGCTGCTGCTGATGCAGGAAAACGGCTTCCGGCATGTCCCGGTGGTAGAGAATGGCCGGCCGGTCGGCGTCATTTCGTCGCGCAATGCGATGGACCCTGATCTGGAAGAGTACGTTTTCGAAGCGCGGCGACGCGAACACCTTCGTTAGCCGTCTCCGGCTAAAAATTCACTTCACGTTGCATTCGCGCCGCAGCAAGGCGAGTGCCTCCTTGAGCGCGTAGTCATACTCACTTTGCAGCATGGGCTGCGCCTCCTCGCAGAAGGTCAGCCACAGCTGGACATAGTCGTCCTGATGCTGCGCCGGGGCATGGGCCCGGATGTACTGGCTGGTCAGGTCGGGGCTGAGACCGGTTTTGCGGATCTTGCGAATCAGTGTGACAGCCCCTTTTTCGGTCAACAATGTTTTGGGCGAACTCCCGGCGGCAATGCATAAAAACAGGGTGATCAGCGAACCCTCGTCGTCGTGTCCGCCGGTGGCCTTGTGCCAAGCCAGCGAGGTCGAGCGGTCGTAGTCGTCGACCTCGTTCAAACTGTTTTCCATCCAGAAATACCGGCCCATAAAAGCCGGGGTCTGGTCAAACAGCCGACGAGCGGGCACAGATGCGTCCAGAATTTTGGGTAAATCCGCGAGAACAGACTGACGCACCGCATCGACCGCGTCCTTGAGAGGAGCCGGCAAGCGCTGAGGAAGAGGAAGCGGCAAAGCCGACGCATTAGCGCCAGCGTATTTTTTGCGCAGCCCGGCCACCATTTTTTCAAACCCCACCCAGTCGGGCAACTCGGTACGCTTGCAGGCCAGCGCCAGCAGTGCAGTGCGGATCACGGCTTCGGCGTCCTTGCCGGCTTGCTCCAGCTCGTCTGCATCCAGGCCCAGGGAAGCGGCCAGCCAGATGGCGGCATCCATTACCTGCGCCACCTGGCTGCGTTTGGCCAGTTCGGCCTGGTAGTCGGGCAGGCTGCGCAGCGTCCACTTGGCCAGCAGCGGGATGTGCGCGTCGCTAAAACCCCCGCTTTCGTTCATGCCAAAGTGGGTGTTTTGCGGCAGGGCCAGCAGGGACTTGAGCAGGTCCGAACCGCCCTTGGAGCGAGATAGAAACGAATGATCGCGCAACGACTCGGCGGCCAGTCGCAAGTCGCCAGCGCAACTGCTTTCAAGGTAAAGACTCACCAGATTGATGAGCCGGTCTTTGGCTCTTTCAAGTTCCGGGCGCAAAAACTCGGTGCCAAAGTAGCGCGCAATTTGCACCATGCCTTTGGGCGCCTCGTTGCCAATGGCGTCCAGTTTTTGGGGGTCGATGATGCCGTTTTGCACGCCAAACAACAGCGCCTTTTCAAAAAAAGGGCGCGCGTCATAGAGCGAGACCGGTGTCGCTCGGGATGCGCTCGCTGGCGCGCCAGGAGACTTTGGCATGGTGAAGCAGTGAGTGGGGTCTGGCGGGCCGTCAGATGGCGGATTCTTCATCGGATTCAAGCGCCGCGGGCGTGGCTTTGCCACGGTCGGTGTCGCCGGTTTCGACCTTGACATCATTCTCTGGCGTGTCCTCTTCCTCGCTCAGTCCGGCCTCAAACGCACGCGCCTTGGCGCGCAGCACCAAGAGCATTTCAATGAACAGGTCGGGGCACTGGTAGCGCAGAAGCCAGGCCAGCTCCATCCAGTCCTGGTCGGCCACCTCGTCTTGCTCAACCCGCGGCTGCACGTAGGCCGAGGCCAGCAGCGCGGTCTCGGACAGCATCTGGCCGTCGTCGTCGAAGCCGTCAAAGGTGCCAGTGCGGGCAAAGGCCTCGACGCGGCTCCATTTCTCTTCAAAATAGTCGGCCAGCGCCTCGGCACCCCCTTCGAGGTCGCCCATCGCCGTCAAAAACTCCAGTGGCTCGGCGCCGTCGCGGAAGATGATCGAGTTGACCATGCCGCGCAGGTGGCTGCGGGTCAGGTCCTTGTATTGTTTTTCAATCACCACGGCGTGGGCAAACTGCGCCGGTGATACCAATAAGTTGATAACCGACTCCTTGGAGTTGTCGTATTCGCGGATCACGGCCAGGATGTCTTTGGCGGGCAGCTGCTCCAACACCAGCATCAGTGCTGAATCCCCCTCGGTGTCGGCCAACTCAACCAGGGCGGCTTCGGCGCCAACGATGTCGCCTGATGCAATCAGGCTCTGGGTTTTGGTGATGAGGGCAAGGTGGTTCATATTTTTAATCAGTTGAGGACAGAGCTGGCTCGCTGCGCGTAGCTGCGGTCTGTCCCGCAAGGTCTTTTTCTAGTTTTTGCGGTCGAAACCCTGCTCAACCATCCAGTCGGCGCCGGCTTCTTCGCGCGCACGGGCGTCGCTTTCTTCTTCGGCGTCCAAGGGGCTCAACTCGGCGTCGGTGTCTTCCTCCACCTCCACCTCCACCTCCACCTCATCCTCCGCGTCATGGCTGCGGGCCGGTGCCGTGGCCGGTTTGTGGTGCATGTATTCCATGCCGGCAGCGACGGTCAAAAACCCGTTGCCCATCGGCTCTTTGCGGATCGCCTGAACCAGGTCGTGCGTCCACGGCGCCAGTTCAATGGCATCGGCCAGCTTGTCCCAGTCGGGGAACTCCTGCGGCGCCAGGGTCAGCAGATGTTCCATCATCGCTGGCGATTTGAACGTGAAGCCTTGATGCAGGGTCACCGCCACCATCTCGGGGCTGAGCGTCATCATCTGCAGCAAGAATGACAGTTCCTTGCGCCGCTGAGCCAGCCGCTGGCGCAACACGTCACGGCCTTCGGAGTCAAACCGCAAGTCGTCCAGCTCGGCCTCGTAGGTTGCGCGCAGGTTGCGGAAAAAGGGTGAAATATTCATGGTCTTGGACTCTTTGTCTCATGGCTGTCCCGCAGCAACGGGTCAAAATAATGCTGCCAGATTTCGCGCGCGGTAGCGAGCGGGCTGTCGAGCAGGTTGCGGCGCCGATTGTCGTCGTAAGTCTGACGCCGGGCCGGATCGGAGAGCAGCTCGTAAGCCTCTTGCACCGCCCGAAAGCGCGCCGGGGCCGCGGTGGCGGCATTGCGGTCAGGGTGGTGCAGCGATGCTTGCTGGCGAAAGGCCTTTTTAATGGCGGCCAGCGTTGCATCGCTGCTTAGCCCTAAGGTGGCGTAGTGGTCGGTCATGCGTGTTTGGCGGTTGGGGCGGCGCGCTGGGTCAGAGGGCCGAGAGCTCTTCCCAGCGTGCCAGCGAGGTCAGCAATTCTTCTTCAATCGCTGCGTCGCGCGCGTACAGTTCGGTCGCGCGCGCCGGGTCTTTGGCATAAAGATGGGCGTCGGTCAGGGTGGCGCGCACGGTGGCCTGTTCCTGCTCCAGCACGTCTATTCTTGCCTGTAAAGTGTCGACTTCGCGTTGCGCCTTGTTGCTGAGCTTTTGCGCCGTCACGATTTTCTTGTTGTCACTGGACTTTGTGTATTTTTGGCCTCTGGCCCCCGTCTGTTGTGCGGTAGTGGCTATTGAATTAATAGCAGTCTGCATCTCTTTGCTGCGCCTGGATTGCAGCAGCCAGTCTTGCACGCCCCCTTCGTATTCGCGCCACAGCCCGTCGCCCTCAAAGGCAATGGTGCTGGTCACCACGTTGTCCAGGAAGGTGCGGTCATGGCTGACCAGAAACACCGTGCCCGCGTAGTTTTGCAGCAATTCTTCCAGCAATTCCAGGGTTTCGATGTCCAGGTCGTTGGTCGGCTCGTCCAGCACCAGCACATTGGCCGGTCGGGCAAACAAGCGCGCCAGCAGCAGCCGGTTGCGCTCGCCGCCCGAGAGCGAGCGCACCGGCGAGTTGGCGCGGGCCGGTGAAAACAGGAAGTCGCCCAGGTAGCTCTTGACGTGTTTGCGCTGGTTGCCAATTTCGATCCATTCGCTGCCCGGGCTGATGAAGTCCACCAGCGTGGCGTCCAGGTCGAGCGCATTGCGCATCTGGTCAAAGTAGGCCACTTGCAAGTTGGTGCCCTGACGAATCTTGCCGCTGTCCGGTACCAATTCGCCCAGAATGAGCTTGAGCAAGGTCGTCTTGCCCGCCCCATTGGGGCCGAGCAAGCCGATTTTGTCGCCGCGCAAAAGGGTGGCGGAAAAGTCCTTGATGATGACTTTGTCGCCGAAGGACAGGCTGGTCTGCGTCAATTCGGCCACCAGCTTGCCGCTCAGGCCACCCGATGCCACGTCCATTTTGACTTTGCCCACGGCTTCTCGGTGCGCCTTGCGGCTGGCCCGCAGGTTTTCCAGTCGGACAATGCGGCTCTGGCTGCGAGTGCGGCGCGCCTCGACGCCCTTGCGAATCCAGATTTCTTCTTGCACCAGCAGTCGGTCCGCCTTGGCGCTGATGACCGCTTCCTGCGCCAGTTGATCCTCTTTGAGAATCTGGTACTGGGCGAAATTGCCGTCATAGGAGCGCAAGATGCCCCGGTCCAGCTCCACGATGCGCGTCGCCACCCGGTCCAGAAAACTCCGGTCATGGGTGATGGCGACGACGCTGCCCTTGAAGCCAATCAGCAGGTCTTCCAGCCATTCGATCGAGTCCAGGTCGAGGTGGTTGGTGGGTTCGTCCAGCAGCAAAACGTCGGGCTGCGCCACCAAAGCCTGCGCCAGCGCGACCCGCTTTTTGGTGCCGCCGGAAAGCGTGCCGATGATGTCGTTTTCATTCAGATGCAGGCGGTGCAGGGTTTCGGTGACGCGTTGCTCCCAGTTCCAGCCGCCTTGTGCTTCAATCTTGCTTTGCAACTGGTCGAGGTCGCCAACCCCTTCACAGTATTGATCAATCAGGGCGATAACCCCCGCGATCCCTGCGCTGGCAGCTACAAAAACAGTAGCTTCCTGGTCGAGCTGCGGTTCCTGCGCGACATACGCCAGGCGCAGGTTTTGTTGCCATTGCAAGGCGCCGTCATCGGCTTTCTCAAACCCGGCCAGGATTTTCAAAAAAGATGTTTTGCCGGTGCCGTTGCGCCCGATCAGGCCGACGCGCTCGCCCGTCTCCAGGGCAAAGTCGGTGTGGTCGAGTAAGGGAACATGGCCGAAAGCCAGTTGCGCGTTGAGAAAGGTAATTAATGCCATAGGGGGAGGATTATCCCGCCCCCCGGCGCTGCCCGCGTTGCGGCGAGCCCGCTGGCAGTCATATATTCACGGGCTTTCAGGGCCGGGTGCAAGGATTCACAGCGGCCAGTCATGCGCGGAACGTCTACGTTTATTGCAGTGACATGGTGTAGGCGACCAGCGCGTCAATGTCGGCGTCCGTCATTTTTTTGGTGTTGGCCGCCATGCGGGCGTCCAGACGCGTACCGGCTCCGGCACGGTAGCGCTTGAGCGCTGCATTCAGATAAACCGGTTGTTGCCCGGCGATACGGGCCAGTTTCTCGTCCCCATGCCCTTCTTCGTCATGGCACTGCTGGCAGGCACTTTCATAGAGCACTTTGCCCCTGGTGACAAGCGCGGGATTTTGAATGGGCTTGTGGGTCACTTTTTGAGAGGCATAAAACATCACCATGCCCACCTTCTCGTCGCTGTTCATGGCCTTGATCATGCCTTCCATGAAGGGATCGTGACGCTGACCCATGGCGTACTGGCGCAGTTGTTCAAGATGGTAGACCGGGTTTTGGCTGGCCAGATTTGGAATGTCGGTGCGGTGGCTGTTGCCGCCCTGACCGTGGCAACTGTCGCAGACCGTCGCGACTTTGGCGCCCATTTTGAAAAGCGATTCGGACAGTTTCGGGTCGTGCTCCACTTCCTTGAGCCTGGCCTGAAGATCCACGCCCGCCGTGGCACGGGCAGACAAGGTAGCCGCGAACGTCGCCCCGCTGTACAAACACAAGCCAGCGACAAGCGCTGCCAGGAATCGGTGATAGACCACAAACACCTCCATTAAATGGGGGTATTTTAAAGGCGGCCGCGGCTGGTTTGCCCGGATTGCGGGCTGGCGGGCAACAAACACCCGAAAATAAAGCTGGAAAAAGAAATTGATCTGTGTCGCGTCGACGGCTCACACGTCTCTCGGGCGCCCAAACTTGAGTATGCGCGTGGCCAACAGGGTTTCGTAAAAAAAGCACAGCAGCGCCGCCAGGAAAAAAAGAACCCCCGACAGAAAACAGAAGGTGGCGACGCGATAAATCTGCAACTCTGTCGTTTCACCGAGAAACAGGACCACGATGGTCAGGCCGATCAGAATGGCGCAAGCGGTCAGCAGCGCAATGCAGGTGTTGACCAGCGCGCCGCGCTTGCGCAGGCGCGCCAGCTCGGCGTACTGCGCCGTCATGGGCTCATCCGGCGGGGCCGCTTCCACCCGGTCTTCCAGCAGGCGGGCGCGGTCAATGATGCGCGCCAGCCGCCCCGCCACCGCGCCAATCATGCCGGACACGGCGGTGAGCAGAAAAACCGGGGCGACGGCGAGCTGAATGCCATGCGAGATAGTGGCGAGATCGGTGGTAAAAAACATGGCGCTTCGCTGGGTTGGGCTGGGTGAGGGGCGGTGCCGGGATCGGCGGCAGGTTGGGCCGCCGACTTTTATATTAACCTTTCGCGGCGAGGATGGCGCGCGCCACTTCGGCAAAACCGGCGCCGCGTTCACGGCGGGTGATGTAGCGCGGCTGGTGCGTCAGCTCGGCCGTGAAGCGCAGGATGTTGGCGACGCCGACACTGTGCCTGAAATGCTGAAACATCAGTTGGTCATTGGTGGAATCACCCACATACACCCATTGATCCCGCTCCGCATCCAGATCGCGCCCGAACAATTCGCGCACGATCCAGCGCGCGCCTGTCAGTTTGTTGTGGTTGCCAAACCAGCCGTTGATGTGGATGCTGCTGACAGACGCGTTCATGCCAGCGGCCTGCATGAGGGCCACCACCCGGGCAATCTGGTCGGGTGCCAGGTGGGCAAATTCGCTGTGGTCGATGGCGATGTCGGTTTCGCGGCCGGGCGAGTCCTGCGACAGCCTGGCGCCGGGCACCTCGTGCAACACCTGGGCGGCAATTCGCTGCAGGTGGATGACGTTGTTGACGCGCGTGGCGTCTGACTGTTGATATATTTTTGATAGCTGCAGGCGCTTATTCCATGAGGGCTGCAGGCTGATTTGGCATAAATTATCAGGGGCCAAGGCGACCGCACCGTTTTCTGCCACGAGGGCATCCAGCGGCCAGGGTGCGATGCCGCGCAGCGGGTCGCCATTGGCAAACGGCTCACACCAGCCGATCGGCCGCCCGGTGATGGGGATCACACGCAGTCCGGCCGCTTTCAAACCGCTCAGTGCCTGCAGCGCATCGGGGGTGATGGCCCCGTCTGTTGTCAGCGTGTCATCGATGTCAGTGAAGACGCCGATCAGACGACGGCGGTCTTCCAGCGGCCAGTCGGTGAGCGGCAACATGGTGGCGGTACTTCGACAAGCTCAGTACGAACGGACTAAAAAGGTGTACCCGATTAGCCGGCCGACTGCAGCGCCAGCCCCGCATGCTCGCGCAGCGGGTGGAAATGGATCTTGGGGAAACGTTCCTGCGCCAGGCGCACGTCGTATTGCGAGGTCGTCAGGTAGGCCAGCGTGTTGGCCGCGTCCCGCGCCATGCGCATCGGGTAGGCCTCGCAAAAAGTCTTGAGCTCAGCGGAAGAGTCGGCGGTGATCCAGCGCGCGCCGGTGTACTGGCTGCTCTCCAGGCGGATGTCGGCGTCGTACTCACCTTTCAGGCGGTGCTGCACGACTTCAAACTGCAACTGGCCGATCGCGCCGAGCAGCATATTGCCGCCGACTTCGGGGCGAAACACCTGAATTGCCCCTTCTTCGCCGAGCTGCGCCAGACCTTGCTGCAACTGCTTGGTGCGCAAGGGGTTCTTGAGCACCACGGTCATGAACAGCTCGGGCGCAAAAAACGGCAGGCCGGTGAACAGCAGATTCACCGAACCATCGGTGATGGTGTCGCCCAACTGCACGCCGCCGTGGGTGGTAAAACCCACGATGTCACCGGCGTAGGCTTCTTCCACCGCCTCGCGGCGCTGGCTCATGAAAGTCACCACGCTGGTCGGGCGCAGTTCCTTGGCCGTGCGCATCACCTTGAGCTTCAGGCCCGGCGTGTACTTGCCCGAGGCGATACGCACGAACGCAATGCGGTCGCGGTGATTCGCATCCATGTTGGCCTGCACCTTGAACACCACGCCCGAGAACGCATCGTCCTCGGGCTGGACTTGCTTGACGACGGGCTGCTTGTTGACCACGAACGAGCTGGTGCGCGGCCCGGGCGACGGCGCTAGATCGACCAGTGCGTCCAGCACTTCCATCACGCCAAAGTTGTTCACGCCCGAGCCAAAGAATACGGGGGTTTGCTTGCCGGCCAGAAAGGCTTCGCGGTCGAAGCTCGGCGAAGCCCCGGTGGCTAGTTCCATGCTTTCGAGCGCCGTGTCCCATTCATGGCCAAAGCGCTTGTGCAGCGCCTCGGGGTCGGACAAAGGCATGGCGTCAAAGTCCTGCGGCAAGCGCTCGCTGCCGGACTCAAACACCGTCATGGTCTGCGTGCGCAGGTTGATGATGCCGCCAAAGGTCTTGCCCTGGCCCACCGGCCAGGTCATGGGCACGCAAGGCATGCCCAGCTCCCGCTCCACTTCGTCCAGAATGCCCAGCGGGTCGCGCACTTCGCGGTCCATCTTGTTGATGAAGGTGATGATCGGCGTGTCACGCTGGCGGCAGACCTCGATCAGGCGCCGGGTTTGCGACTCGACCCCGTTGGCCGCGTCAATCACCATCAGCGCCGAGTCGACCGCGGTCAGCACGCGGTAGGTGTCTTCGCTGAAGTCTTTGTGGCCGGGGGTGTCGAGCAGGTTGATGACATGGTCGCGGTACATCATTTGCATCACCGACGAGGCCACGGAAATACCGCGCTGCTTCTCGATTTCCATCCAGTCGCTGGTGGCGTGGCGCGTGGCTTTGCGGGCTTTCACCGAGCCTGCGATCTGGATCGCGCCCGAGAACAGCAAGAGCTTTTCGGTCAGCGTGGTTTTGCCCGCATCCGGGTGGGAAATGATGGCAAAGGTGCGGCGGCGGCGGGTTTCGGCTTGATAAGTCATGTGTTGTGGCTGGATGCGACGGGGCTGGCGCTGGCGGATAGGGCCACCAGGGAGGGGGCGCTTGCGCGAGCCTGAAGATACTGGATGTCTGGAAAAGGTAGAATTATCGCCTTCCGAGGAGCGTTGCAGTTCACACATGTTGAACGAGGCTCGGACCGCGTGCCTTGGCCCCATCGCTGAATCACCGCATCAACCGCGCTCACCCACTGGTCTGTGCGGTGAGTCTTTTCGAAGAATTCCCCGCGCAGTTCAATGCTTTTCAAATCAACTTTTGGAGTGAGCCATGCGCACCGTATCGAAACCTGTCAGCCGTCCCGACCATGTGATCGCCGACCTGAGCCTCGCCGCCTGGGGCCGTAAAGAACTGAACATTGCCCAGACCGAAATGCCCGGCCTGATGGCGATTCGTGAAGAATTTTCAAAATCGCAGCCCTTGAAGGGCGCGCGCATCACCGGCTCGCTGCACATGACGATCCAGACCGGCGTGCTGGTCGAAACCCTGCAGGCGCTGGGTGCTGAAGTACGTTGGGCCTCATGCAATATTTTCTCGACTCAGGACCATGCCGCTGCCGCGTTGGTGGAAGCAGGCACGCCGGTGTTCGCCTACAAGGGCGAGAGCTTGAGCGACTACTGGGACTACACGCACCGCATTTTTGAATTTGGCGGCAAAAAGGGCACGGCCGCTGAAGGCCCGAACATGATTCTGGACGACGGCGGCGATGCCACGCTGTTGATGCACCTCGGCACGCGCGCCGAAAAGGACAGCAGCCTGCTGGCCAAGCCCGGCAGCGAAGAAGAGATCTGTCTGTTTGCCGCCATCAAGGCCAAACTCAAGCTGGACCCGACCTGGTACAGCCGCCGCCTGAAAAACATCATGGGTGTGACCGAAGAAACCACCACCGGCGTGCACCGCCTCAACGACATGTCGGCCAAGGGCGAGTTGATGCTGCGCGCGATCAATGTCAATGACTCGGTCACCAAGAGCAAGTTTGACAACCTGTATGGGTGCCGCGAGTCGCTGGTCGATGCCATCAAGCGCGCCACCGACGTCATGATTGCCGGCAAGGTGGCCTGTGTGATTGGCTATGGCGATGTCGGCAAGGGCTCGGCCCAGGCCTTGCGTGCCTTGAGCGCCCAGGTGTGGGTGACAGAAATCGACCCGATCAACGCGCTGCAAGCGGCGATGGAAGGCTACAAGGTCGTGACCATGGAATATGCCGCTGACAAGTGCGATATTTTCGTCACCTGCACCGGCAACAAAAACGTCATCACCTACAAGCACATGGCGGCCATGAAAGACCAATCAATAGTCTGCAACATCGGCCACTTTGACAACGAGATCGATGTCGCCTCGCTCGACAAATGCAAGTGGGAAGAAATCAAGCCGCAAGTCGATCATGTGATCTTCCCGGCCAGGGGCAAAACGCCGTCCAAGCGCATCATCCTGCTGGCCAAGGGCCGGTTGGTCAACCTGGGTTGCGGCACCGGCCACCCCAGCTTTGTGATGAGCTCCAGCTTTGCCAATCAGACCATTGCGCAGATCGAGTTGTTCACCAAGCCCAAGCAGTACAAGGTCGGCAAGGTCTATGTGTTGCCCAAGCACCTCGATGAAAAGGTGGCGCGTTTGCACCTGGCCAAAGTCGGCGCGATGCTGTCTGAACTGACGGACGAGCAAGCCGCCTACATCGGTGTCAGCAAAGCCGGCCCGTACAAGGCCGACAGCTACCGCTATTGAAAAACCACCTTCTGACTGAATGACTGCGACACATCATGCGTGCTGACCAATTACTCGTGCAACGGCAACTTGCCAGCACCCGCTCGCAGGCCCAGCGCCTGATTGCCGATGGCGTGCAGTGGCTCAGGGGCGCGCAGTGGAAGACCGTCACCAAAAACGGTGACGAGATTCCGCTGGAGGCTGAACTAAAGCTGCTCAACGACGCCCAGGCGCGTTATGTGTCGCGTGGCGGCCTGAAGCTGGAGGCCGCGCTGCAGCAGGTCGGCTTGTCCGTGACCGGACTGGCCTGTCTTGATGTGGGCCAGTCGACCGGCGGTTTTACCGACTGCCTGCTGCAGCACGGTGCCGCCTCGGTGGTCGGGGTGGACGTGGGCAGCGCCCAGTTGCACCCCAGCCTGCGCGAAGACCCGCGCGTGCTGTGCATTGAAAAAGTCAATGCGCGCGCCCTGGTTGCTTCTGATTTAATAGCTGCTTATGAAGAAAGCACGGGGGCTGGAGGCCAATTTGATGTAGAAGAAGGGGGCGCGGAAGTGCATGAGTTCGCCCCTGAGTTCGACCTGATCGTGGCCGACTTGTCCTTCATCTCGCAAACCCTGGTGCTGCCCGCCGTGGTGCCCCTGCTTAAAAGCGGGGGCACGCTGCTGACGCTGGTCAAGCCACAGTTTGAGCTGCAACCGGGTCAGGTCGGCAAAGGCGGCATCGTGAAGGATGCGGCCCTCTACCGGCTGGTGGAACAGCGCCTGCGCGAGGCATGCGCAGCATTGGGCCTGAGCGTGACCGCGTGGTTTGATTCGCCCATTGCCGGGGGCGATGGCAACCGTGAATTTTTTATCGCCGCCGCCAAGCCGAAACTCTAGAAAGTCAGTCATGACTGTGACCGCTCCTATCCCCATCAGTGTTGAGTTCTTCCCGCCAAAAACGCCTGAAGGCGTCGACAAGCTGTGTGCGGTGCGCAAGCAGCTCTATACCCTGAAGCCCGAGTTCTGCTCGGTGACTTTTGGCGCTGGCGGCTCGACCCAAGAAGGCACGTTCAACACGGTGCGCGATATTCTGGCCGAGGGCGTCCAGGCCGCCTCGCACATTTCCTGCATCGGGGCCACCCACGCCAAGGTGCGTGAGCAACTGGGCATTCTCAAAGCCATGGGCGTCCAGCGGCTGGTGGCGCTGCGGGGCGATTTGCCCAGTGGTTTTGGCATCGGTGGCGAGTTTCATTACGCCAGCGACCTGGTGGCGTTTGTCCGCGCCGAGACCGGTGACGACTTTCACATCGAGGTGGCCGCTTATCCCGAGGTTCACCCGCAGGCCAGATCGCCAGCAGCTGATCTGCAGGCCTTTGCCGCCAAAGTCAAAGCCGGGGCCAACTCCGCCATCACCCAGTATTTCTACAACGCAGATGCCTACTTCCGCTTTGTCGAAGAGGTGGACGCGCTGGGCATCAACCTGCCGATCGTGCCCGGCATCATGCCGATTGCCAGCTCAACCCAACTGATGCGTTTCAGCGATGCCTGCGGTGCCGAAATTCCGCGCTGGATCCGCCTGCGTCTGCAGAGTTTTGGCGATGACAGCGCGTCCATCAAGGCGTTTGGCCTGGACGTGGTCACCGACCTGTGCGAGCAACTGCGCGCCGGCGGTGCGCCCGGCCTGCACTTTTACAGCATGAACCAGAGCACCGCCACGCTGGAAATCTGCCGCAGATTGGGCTAGCGGGGCACGGCAAGCGGGGTTGAATCCAGCAGTTCGCCCAGCCGCCGCAAGGCATGCTGCACGCTGGCAGCGCGCACGCCGGCGCGGTCGCCGGCAAAGTGACGCTGTTCGGTGAGGAGCTGGCCCGGCACCGCAAAGCCGAAGCAGACCGTGCCGACCGGTTTCGCCGGGCTGCCCCCGGTCGGGCCGGCCAGGCCGGTGACGGCCAGCGCCACTTGCGCATGCGCGTTGGCCAGGGCGCCGAGCACCATGGCCCGCGCGACGGCCTCACTAACGGCCCCGGCACTGAGCAGCAGTCCGGCTTCGACGCCGAGCAACTCGGTTTTGGCCTCGTTCGAGTAGGTGACAAAGCCGCGCTCAAACCAGGCGCTGGAGCCCGCCAGATCGGTACAAGTGGCCGCAATCAGGCCACCGGTGCAGCTCTCGGCGGTCACCAGTTTTAGTTGGTTCTTTAGCATCAAATCGGCCACTAGACCGCATAGATAGGGCGTAGATAGCTCTGATTTTGATAGTTCTTGCGTCATGCGTAAAAGCGCCAGGCGGCGATCACCAGCAGGGCACAGGCGGCGGCCACCAGGTCATCGAGCATGATGCCAAACCCGGCCTTGCGCCAGGCGGCCGGGTCGCTGGCTGGGTTGACATCATGAAACAGTTGGTCGGCCCAACCAACCGGGCCAGGCTTGACCGCATCAAAAAAACGAAACAGGGCGAACGCCACCAGTTGGCCCCAAAAACCGGCCGGTGTCACCAGCCACAACACCAGCCAAAAGGCGGCAATCTCGTCCCACACAATGCTGCCGGGGTCGAGCACCCGCATGTTTTTGGCGGTCACGCTGCAGGCCCACCAGCCCAAGGGCAGCGACAGGGCAATCAGTAGCGCCCAGCGCGTGTCGGTCATCCAGGGTTGCAGCAGCACAAACGCCAGCCAGGCCCACACGGTGCCGACGGTACCGGGCGCCAGCGGGCTCAGGCCGGAACCAAAACCCAAGGCCATCCAGTGCGCCGGATGCGCGCCCATGAAGCGGGCGCTGGGGCGCACCGGGGCCTGTGCGCTGGTGTCGGCGACTGGCGCGGGTGCAAAAAGGGAGTCGTGATCGGCCATGGCGCAATTATCAGGGCGCTGGCCGGGTGGCGTGGGCGGCGCGGGCGCTAAAGCAGGCGCGCCCACAGTTGGGCCAGCCATTCCTTGAGTCGAAACTGCAGCGGGCGAGCTTGCCAGCCTGGCAGATCGATCGCTTGCGAGGTCTGCAGGTCGCTGGCAAACATGGCCTCCATTTTCTGGGCAAAGGCGGGGCCCAGCACCACGGCATCGATCTCATCGTTGTCCAGGAAGCTGCGCCAGTCCAGGTTGCTGGAGCCGACCGCGGACCAGACGCCGTCGATGACGGCGGTCTTGGCGTGCAGGAGCGCGCCGGAGCGCTCGTACAGCTTGACGCCGCCCTGCAGCAGCTCGGTGTAATGGGCGCGTCCGGCGTGAAAGACGAGTCCCGAATCCGAGTAGCTCGGCAGGATCAATTTGACATCGACGCCGCGCCCGGCGGCAGCCACCAGGGCCTTGCGCAGCTGTGGGTCGGGTACGAAGTAGGCGTGCGTCAAATGCACTTGTTTTTCGGCATTGCCAATCGCCGATATCAGCGTCAGGTACATCAGGCTGAAGGGATCGTCTGGCGTGCTGCCAATGGCACGCACGATGTCTTGACCCTGCACCTGCAGCGCCGGGAAATATTGTTTGGCGGTGAGCGGGTGGCCGCGCTGTTTTTTCCAGGTCTGCAGAAACAATTTTTGGAATTCGCTGACCACCGGGCCTTCAATTTGCAGGTCGGTATCACGCCAGCCATCGGTGTTGGCGATTGCTTTGCGCGAGCCTCCGGGAATGGAGCCGGAGCCATAGACGCTGCTGATGTTGATGCCGCCGAGGAAGGCGATGCGGCCATCCACCAGCAGCAGCTTGCGATGGTCGCGATGATTGATCATCCATGGCCCCTTGGCCGTCAGTGGGTTGATCGGATTGAATTCAAGCAGCGCGATGCCGCCTTGGCGCAAGCGTTCAAAAAAAGCCTTGGACGTATCGAGGCCGCCCACGCTGTCGTAGATGACATTGACCTGAACACCACGCGCTTGCTGCGCCAACAACAGCTCAGAGAACTGGCGTCCGACCTCATCGTCTTCAATGATGTAGGACTCCAGGTTGATGTGGTCGCGCGCGCTGCGGATGGCGGCAAACATCGCCGGGTAGGTCGCGGCCCCATCCTGCAGCAGCGTAACTTTGTTGCCCAGGACCAGCGGGCTGTCATTGACGGCTTGCTCCAGCGCGATCTGTTTGTCCAGAATATCGATGTCACCGGATTTGCGCTTGAGTTGCGCCAGGATGGCGGCGTTTTGCCGCGCCGAGAGCGCACCGCGAGCCGTCTCAAACCGGGCGGCCTGACCAGCGTGTCGCTGGATCAGGGCGTCGGTGTCAGGCAGCGTGGCGCAGGCGGCAAACGCAAGCGCGCCCACTGCCGTCGCGGCAGTGCGCCAGAGCGTGTGAAGGGCTATTTCTTGCTCCATTGCACTTCGGTGCTCGCTGCACCCAGCCCGGCATCTGCGTTGCTCACCTTGATTGAGACCCAAAAACAGCCGTCGCCGTGGTGATTCTCCGCCCCGTGATGGCTTGTTTGCGGGTGCTGAAGCAACATTGTGAGCGCCAACTGGTCTGCGGGTGTTACTTGTTTTTTTGGCTGCTTGGGCGCGGCATTGCCCGCGCATCGCGCACCAGTTGCCGGCAGTCACTGTCCTGGCCCGGACCGGCGTCGATCAAGGGCAGCAGCGTCAGGAAGGGGTTGACCAGACCCAGTGCAATCGCGCCCAGCGCGCGTACCGCCACGCGGCCCTTGTCGACGCCGACCTCGGGCTTGGCAAAACTGCCGCGCATGTAGATGGGGCTGCGCAAGGCCAGAGGACTGGTTTGCTTGGTTTTTTGATTGAAAGTCAGATCAATCCGCTCCTGCGCCAGGTCGACGTTGCCGCGGCCAATGAGAGTGGTGACCTGGGTGTCGAGCACCAGCGCGTCAGTCTGCATCTTGCCGTTCTTGACCTCGAAGTCGGCCACCGCGCAGCGCAACTTGATGAGCCGGTCGCCACTCAGGCTCAGTTGCAGTATTTCCCACAGATGCAGACCGGCTTTTTCCATCATCAACTTGCTGATCTCGCCGCCCGAGACGACCAGCCCCACCTTGCCATCGGCACTCGCCAGCATGCGACCGACCGAATTGCCTTTCCCGGTCAGATTGAACTCGCCGTTGATTTGGCCGATGCTGTTCTGGTTCAGTTCAACGCCTGGGAACAGCTTTGACAGCAATATTTTGCGCGCCCGCACCTTGGCGTGCGCCTTGATCGGATCACTGCGCCCATCGAGTGTGATCACCATGTTGAGCTCGCCGCCAGCCAAGCCGAAGTTGAGCGGATTGAGCGTCAACACGCCACCCTGCAGGCTCAAATGGGCGACCAGGTCTTCCAGGGGCAGTTCCTTGTCGCGCTTGAGGGCCTTGGCCCGCAAACTCACCTCGGCATCGACACTGTTCCAGCGGTCGGTGTTGAACGGCAGGTCGGGCAACACCCGCACCCGCGCTGGTGTTGCGCCAGCGGTGGGTGCCGACCCAACGGGTAATTGCTCGGCGGCCTTCTTGGCGGCTTGCACGCTGCCCGGGCGCGAGCCGATCAGCGGACCCAGGTCCGCCAGATCGAGCAGGCTGGAGGTCAACTCCGCCGTCAGCGCCGGGCGCAGACCCCCGGTCTTGACCTCCAGCGAGCCGGCGATGTCGCTGCTGCCGATGCGCCCCGAGAACTTCTCGTAGTGCCAATCATTACCGCTGTGCCGCAAGTGGCCGGTTGTCACGAAGCTGCGAGTGGCCGGAAACGCGATGCCGAGCAAGGGATAGAGCTGCGCCAGGTTGTCGCCGCTGAGCGCCAGGCTCAGGTCAACCGCGGTGAATTTGAGCAAGCTGGTGACGCTGCCTTCGGCGCGCACGCGGGTGTGGCCCACGCTGGCATCGATGTTCAAGGGATAGGGCGTGCTGTCGTCGCGCAGGGCCAGCACCGGCCCACCCGTGCCCTGCGCCTTGAAGGTCTGGCCCTTGTAGCGCCCCTGGGCACTGAAAGTCAAGCCGGTGTCAGCGGTGCTGCCGGGGGTGGGCGCCAGGCTGGCGAGTTCTGCGCGGATGCTGGTTTTCTGGGCGGCATCGTCATAGCCGAGCTGGCCCTGGTCCAGCGTCAGGCGGTCGATCTGGATGCGCGCGCTCGGGTCCTGCTGCTGTTGGTCCAGCAACCAGCTTTGGCGCCCTGCCGTGCCCTGCTCCAGAAACACCACCGGTCGCTCCAGCCGCAGTTCGGGGAACACCAGCTTACGCTGAAGTAGTTGTGTCAGGTCGAGCGTGATCTCCACGGCGTCGGCCGCGAGCATCTGTTTTTCTTGGGTCCAAAGCGGGTTGGCGAATGTGACCGCGTTGGCACGAATGCGCGGCCGCGGCCAGCCCAAGACCACGCGCATGTCACCGTTGATGGCCAGCACCCGACCGGTCTTTTCCAGTGCCATGCGTTCAATCGGGGCTCGCAGCCAGTTCCAGCCGAATACCAGGATGAAAAGCACTGCAAGCACCAGTGGCGCGATAAGGGCAGCCGCTAGCCATTTCAGTGAGCGCGGGAACGTCAGGGCTTTAGGGACGGGCGAAGCAGTCATATTTTTCCAGGATCGCTGGGCCAGGCAAGGCGCAGCCTATAGCGGTCATTGTCCGCCCACTTGCACATGTTGAGGGTCAGGACCCGCCGGGGGGGTGGGGCCGGGCGCCCGGCCCCCGCCCCCCC
>JANYHL010000040.1 GCA_025359085.1 Gammaproteobacteria bacterium | reverse complement strand
TGGGCGGGCGCGGCACCGATGTGGCGCGCGAGGCCGCCTCCCTGGTGCTGCTGGACGACAACTTTGCCTCCATCGTGGGCGCGGTGCGCCTGGGTCGGCGCATTTTTGACAACCTGCGCAAGTCCATGTCCTACATCCTGGCGGTGCATGTGCCGATTGCCGGCGCGGCCCTGCTGCCGGTGCTGATGGGCTGGCCGACCCTGCTGTATCCGCTGCACATTGCATTTCTGGAACTGGTGATCGATCCGGCCTGCTCGCTGGTGTTCGAGAACGAACCCTCCGAGCGCGATGTGATGCAGCGCCCCCCGCGCAACGTCAATACGCCCCTGTTTGGCGGCATGACGCTGCTGCTGGCGCTGCTGCAGGGCCTGGGCGCGCTGGCGGTGGTGATGGGTGCCACCGTGTGGGGCGCCGACCAATTGACCGAAGGCGCGGCGCGGGCCTTCGCCTTTGCCACCTTGGTCTGCACCAACCTGGCGCTGATTTTTTCCAACCGAAGCCGCGCAGGCTCCTTGTGGGCCAGTTTGTGGGTGCCCAACCGCACGCTGTGGATCGTGGCGGGCGCCACGCTGACCCTGCTGACGCTGGCACTTTATCTGCCGTGGCTGGCGCGTTTGTTTGTGTTTGAGCCCTTGCCCCTGCTTTATTTGAGCGCTGCGCTGGGCTTGGGGCTGGCCAGCATGGTGTGGTTTGAAGCGGTCAAACTCGGGCAAGGCCTGAAATCAGCGTCTTGACCTGCGTGGGTCAACAATTCAATAAGGCGCCATTCTGGAACTTGAATTCATTTTGGAGCCACTAGGCCAAATCTCTCAGTCAAAGAGGGGCCCGAAGCGCCACTGACCGGGGTTGCCGGTCAGTCCGGATCAGCCAGCATGCTGGCCGCAAGCTGTGCCCGCAGCGTTTCCACCTCGTCAAGCAACTGCAGCGCCAGCGCGGCACCGGCGAGGTTCACGCCCAGGTCGCGCTGCAGGCGCGCCGCCACCGTCACGCGGCGGGTCTGCACACTGGTAAAGCGCCAGCTCCCGGGCTCGTTGCCCGCCAGCGGTGCCAGCGCGCCTTCTTCAATCATCTCGACGATGAACCCGGTCTGCACGGCGCAACACCGGCTGACTTCAAACAGGGTCAACTCAGGGGCCGTTTCTGCGGTCGCGGCGCGGGCGGCGCCGCGCGTTGGGGTGGTACTCATGCGGCGGCTCCCAAGTTGGCCCGTGGGTTGAAACTTATGAATTGCGCGGCCATGCTGCGGTAGAACGCCTGGGCCGATTCGCTGTCGGGTGGGGGCAAGGCAATTTTCAGCACAAAGTAAAAATCACCGGGCGTTCGCGCCGGAATGCCGCGCCCCTTGAGTCGCAACTTGCGGCCTTCGACCGAACCGGCCGGAATCTTCAGGTCCACAAAACCACTCGGTGTGGGCACGTCAATCTGCGCCCCCAGCGCTGCTTCCCAGGGCGCCACCGGCAAATCCAGGTAAACGTCATGCTTGTCGATGCGGTAGTGCGCATGCGGGCGAAACTCGATTTCAAGGTACAAATCACCCGGCGCACCCTGCCCCATGCCGGGGTCACCCTGGCCGGCCAGGCGGATTTGCTGCCCGGCGCGCACGCCCTTGGGAATGTTGAACTCAATGGTGTGTTCGCGCGTCAACACATGGCCCTGGGCGTCCAGTGTGGGCACCTGCAGCGTCACCCGGCGCGAGGCGCCGTGGTAGGCGTCTTCCAGATCGATCTGGATTTTGGCGTGCCGGTCTTGCCCCGGCGCCTCGAAGGCGGCGCGGCTGCGCTGACCGCCGCGTTGCGCGCCAAAGCCGCGACTGAACAGGGACTCAAAAAAGTCGCTGTAATCGCCGCCTTCGCCCTCGCCCGTACCCGCGCCAGCTCCGGCGCCGCGGGTTTCGAACCCGGCGTTCCAGTCGGGCGGTGGCCTAAACTCTTGTCCGCCCTTCCAGTTGGGGCCGAGTTGGTCATAGGCGGCGCGCTTTTCCGGGTCTTTAAGCACTTCATAGGCCTCGCCAACTTCCTTGAAGCGGGCTTCAGCGTGGGGCTCCTTGCTCACGTCGGGGTGGTATTTGCGGGCCAGCGTGCGGTGCGCGCGCTTGATCTCGTCCTGCGTCGCGCTGCGCTCCAGGCCCATGGTCTTGTAATAGTCCTTGAATTCCACTTGCATCCTTCCCGCATAAATTCTGCCCACCAGCGCGCCACGCGCTGGCACCCATGCCGATTGTCACCCCGGCCAAAAAGTGGCCGCCAGCAACGTCAGGACACCGTCATGACCGGCACGCGCGGTGCTAGCGCGCACATCAGCTCATAGCCCACGGTGCCGGCGCAATGAGCCACTTCGTCGATGGCCAGCACCGTGCCATCGGCGGCGCGTCCCCACAAGGTGACATCGCTGCCGATCCCGGCCTGAGCACCAGCGGCGGTGACGGCACTCAGGTCAACCGCCAGCATGTCCATGCTGACGCGGCCCACGGTGCGCGTGCGCACCCCGTTCACCAGCACCGGCGTGCCCGTGGGGCAACCGCGCGGGTAACCATCGGCATAGCCGCAGGCGACGACACCGATCCGGATCGGCTGGTCTGCCACAAATAGGGAGCCATATCCGACGCTAGCCCCCGTTTCTACTGACTGAGTAGCTATTATTTTTGATGAAAGTGTCATACTCGGCTGCAAGTCCCAATCGGCCGCGCTGTGCTGGGGAAAGTCGGGCGCACTGCCATAGAGGGCAATGCCGGGGCGCACCCAGTCGCAGGCAACAGCGCCCTCGCCCGGTGCGCCCTCGGCGGGACTGGCGGGCGTATGGCGCAGCAGGGCGGCGCTGTTGCTCCAGCTGCGCTCACCTGGCAGGTCGCGCGTTACCTCGGCAAATATCGCCATCTGCTCGCTGATGCCGCGCGCACCATCGGCGTCGCTCAAATGCGTGATCAGCGATATTTCATCAACCTGCGGCAGGGCATTCAGGCGCGTCCAGGCGGCGCGGTAACGCTGCGGGGTAAAGCCAAGGCGGTTCATGCCGGAGTTCATTTTCAGGAAGACCCGCTGCGCCACTTTGGTTTTATGGCTGGCCAGCATGTCGATCTGCTCGTCGCAATGCACGGTGTGCCACAGGTCCAGGCGTGAGCACAACTCCAGGTCGCGCAACTCGAACGCGCCTTCAAGCAGCAGGATGGGCCCGCGCCAGCCCAGATCACGCACGCGCTGGGCCTCGTTCAGGTCCAGCAGCGCAAAGCCATCGGCGCCACGCAGTCCTTCGAAGGTGCGTTCGATGCCGTGGCCATAGGCGTTGGCCTTGACGACCGCCCACACGCGGGCGTCGGGCGCGGCGCGGCGGGCGCGCTCCAGGTTGTTGCGAAGGGCCTGGGTATGGACGGTGGCGAG
>JANYHL010000148.1 GCA_025359085.1 Gammaproteobacteria bacterium | reverse complement strand
CCGGCGGCCAGCGTTTTTTCGTCGGCACCGGGTTCCAGCCCGAGATACTGTTCCCCGAGCAAGCCGCTGGTGAGGATTTTCAGTGAACTGTCTTTGGGAAATGTGTATTGCTTTTCCAGTGCCAGGGTCACGCGGGCCTGGAACGACTTGTCATCGAACACAATCTTTTCGACCCGGCCGACCACCACGCCGGCACTGCGGATGGCCGCTTTGGGCTTGAGCCCGCCAATGTTGTCAAACTTGGCGCTGACCCGGTACGTGGTTTGAAAACTCAGGCTCAACAGGTTGGCGGCCTGCAAAGCCAGAAACAGGATGGCCACCGCCCCGATCAGCACGAACAGGCCAACCCAGACGTCATTTTTGGAGCGTTGCATAGATCATCTTCTTGGTTAAATGCGGATGGAACCTGGTCTTTGGCTCGGTCTTCATATCGTGAACATCATGGCGGTCAGGATGAAATCAAGCCCCAGTACGGCCAGCGAGGCGACCACGACAGTGCGGGTGGTGGCACTGGCGACGCCTTCGGGAGTGGCTTGAGCCTCAAAACCTTGCAACAGCGCGATAAAGGTCACGGTAAAGCCGAACACGATGCTCTTGACGATGCCATTGCCCACATCCTGCCAGACATCGACACCACCCTGGATCTGACTCCAGAATGAACCGCCGTCAACCCCAATCATCAACACACCGACGGCCCAACCGCCGATGATGCCGGTGGCGCTGAACACGGCGGCCAGCAAGGGCATGGTGATAACACCGGCCCAGAACCGGGGCGCCAGAATGCGCTGCACCGGGTCCACCGCCATCATTTCCATGACGCTGATCTGTTCCCCGGCCTTCATCAGCCCGATCTCGGCCGTGAGCGAGGTACCGGCGCGCCCGGCAAACAGCAAGGCGGTGACCACCGGCCCCAGCTCCCGCACCAGCGTGAGGGTCACCAGCAGGCCCAGCGCCGAGGAGGAGCCATAGCGCTGCAAAGTGTAGTAACCCTGCAAACCAAATACAAAACCAACAAACAAGCCCGACACCGCAATGATGGCGAGAGAGTAGTTGCCCAAAAAGTGAATCTGGTCGCGGATCAGGCCAAAACGCTTGAAGCTCGGGCCCAAGGTGCCCAGCAGGCGAATGAACAGGCGCGCGCCCAGGCCCAGATCAGCCAGTTGGCGGCGCACGGAAAACCCGATATCAGCCGGTTGATACCAACTCATGAGCTTGCTCCCGCACTGAAATCTTCTTCCATTGAGGGGCCGGGGTAATGGAAACGCACAGGGCCATCCGACAAGGCATTGACATACTGGTAGACCAGCGGATCGCTGCTTTGGCGCACCTGCTCGGGGGTGCCCTGAGCGGCGATTTTGCCGTTGGCCAGGATGATGACGTGATCCGAAATGGCAAAGGTCTGCTCCAGTTCGTGCGACACAAAAACGCTGGTCAAGCCCATGGAGTCATTGAGCTGGCGGATCAAGCGCGCGGCAATGGCGAGGGATATCGGGTCCAGGCCGGAAAACGGCTCGTCGTACATGACCAGCTCGGGGTCGAGCGCAATGGCGCGTGCCAACGCAATGCGCCGCGCCATCCCGCCCGAGAGATCGCTGGGCATCAAATCGCGTGCGCCGCGCAAGCCGACCGCGTTGAGCTTCATCAGCACGATGTGGCGAATCAGGGCGTCGGACAAATCGGTGTGTTCGCGCAAGGGGAAGGCGACGTTCTCAAACACCGACAAGTCGGCGAACAGGGCGCCAAACTGAAACAGCATGCCCATGCGCCGTCGCGCGGCATAAAGCTGGGTCTGGTTCATCGGCGTGACATCTTGCCCGTCAAACAGCATCTCACCCGACCGGGCCCGGTTTTGGCCGCCGATCAGGCGCAGGATGGTGGTTTTGCCGCCGCCGGAGGCGCCCATCAGCGCCGTGACCTTGCCACGCGGTACCGACAAGGAAATGTTGTCCAGCACCACCTGCTCGCCATAACCAAAGGTGAGGTTGCGCAGTTCGACGAGAGATTCAGGTTGGGGGGCAGGCATGAACAGAGATTGAAAAGTCAAAGGCCGGGGAATGCCCGGCCCATCAATCATACGGGATTACCCCAACCCCGGCTGCGTGTTGCCCGCTATTACCTGGAGGTGGAGCGCGGGGGGACGGCTCCCGCTGCAGGCCAGTCCTTCACAAAATCAAAACTTGTTGCTTGACCCAGGGTCTCTGCCACCACGAACTTCAAAGGTTGCGCAGGACAATGTCAGCGTGGCAGGTCGCTGAACCCCATCAGGAATTCATCCACCGCACGCGCCGCCTGGCGGCCTTCGCGGATCGCCCACACCACCAGACTTTGTCCGCGCCGGATGTCACCCGCTGCAAACACCTTGCTGACATTGGTGGCGTAGCCGCCGGTGAATTCGGTGCTGGCTTTGGCGTTGCCGCGACCATCCTGGTCGACGCCAAAAGCCTCCAGCACGGTGGCGACCGGGTTCACAAAGCCCATGGCCAGCAGCACCAGATCGGCTTGATAGGTTTTTTCGGTGCCGGCAATCTCCACCATCTTGCCGTCCTTGAGCTCAATATGAACCGTCTTGAGGCCGGTGAGCTTGCCTTTGTCACCGATAAATTCCTGGGTGGAGATGGCGAACTCGCGCGTGCAGCCTTCTTCGTGGCTGGAACTGGTGCGCAATTTCATGGGCCAATTGGGCCAGGTCAGCGGCCGGTTTTCTTCCGCGGGCGGTTGCGGCATGACTTCAAACTGGGTCACGCTGGCGGCGCCGTGGCGGTTGCTGGTGCCCACGCAGTCAGAACCGGTGTCGCCGCCACCGATCACGATCACGTGTTTGTCGGTGGCGCGCAACTGGCCTTTGACTTTGTCGCCGGCGTTGACCTTGTTTTGCTGCGGCAAAAATTCCATGGCGAAATAAATGCCATCAAGGTTGCGCCCCGGCACCGGCAGGTCGCGCGACTGCTCGGCGCCGCCGGTCAGCAGCACGGCGTCAAAGTCTTGCTGCAATTGAGTCGCAGAGATCGTTTCTTTGGCCCAGTTGGTGACCTTGGAACCCTTGGGCAGTTCACCCACCAGCACACCCGTGCGAATGGTGACGCCCTCTTTTTGCAACTGCTGAACGCGCCGATCAATGTGCGACTTCTCCAGCTTGAAGTCAGGAATGCCGTAGCGCAGCAAGCCGCCGACGCGGTCGTTTTTCTCGAACAGCGTCACATCATGGCCGACACGCGCCAGCTGTTGCGCCGCCGCCATACCGGCCGGGCCGGAGCCGACCACCGCCACTTTTTTGCCGGTCTTGTGCTCGGCCGGGCGCGGCGTGACCCAGCCTTCAGACCAGGCGCGGTCGATGATGGCGTGCTCGATTGATTTGATGCCGACAGCGTCGTCGTTCACGTTGAGCACACAAGCCGCTTCGCACGGGGCCGGGCAGATGCGACCGGTGAACTCGGGGAAGTTGTTGGTGCTGTGCAGCACGTCAATCGCGTTTTTCCAGTCGCCCCGGAGCACCAGGTCGTTGAAGTCGGGAATGATGTTGTTGACCGGGCAGCCGCTGGTGCAAAACGGCGTGCCGCAGTCCATGCAGCGCGCCGCCTGTTGCTTGGCTTGCGCGTCGTTCAGGCCGATCACAAACTCTTTGTAACTCTTCAAGCGTTCCGGCACCGGTTTGTAGCCCTCCTCAACCCGCTCAAACTCCATGAAACCCGTGATTTTTCCCATGATTTTTTCCTTATTTAGCGAAGGCTACTTCTTTTTTAGTAGCAGCTTGTGCACGGGTGGTAAGGGCTAGCGCCTCTTTTTGTGCATGAATTGTGGCAAGCGCACGCTTGTATTCATTGGGGAATACCTTGACGAACTTGAGCCGGGCAAGGTCCCAGTTGTCCAGCAGTTCGCGGGCGCGCTTGCTGCCGGTCCAGCGGTTGTGCTCTTCCAGCAGCTTCTTCAGTTGCACCTCATCGCTTTGGCCGTGGTGCCACAAACTGGCTTCAATCGCCTCGCGCTGTTCGGTCGCTGTCAACACCTTGGTCAGCGACACCATGTCGGTGTTGCAGCGCTTGGCAAACTTGCCGTCCTCGTCGTAGACATAGGCAATGCCGCCGCTCATGCCGGCGGCAAAGTTGCGCCCGGTGATGCCCAGCACGGCCACGGTGCCGCCGGTCATGTACTCGCAGCCATGGTCGCCGGTGCCTTCCACCACCGTCGTCGCGCCCGACAGGCGCACCGCAAAGCGTTCGCCGGCAACGCCCGCAAAGAAAGCTTCGCCACTGGTGGCGCCATACATCACGGTGTTGCCGACGATGGTGTTCTTGACCGCGTCACCCCGGAAGTCGATGCTGGGGCGCACCACAACCCGACCCCCGGAGAGGCCTTTGCCGGTGTAGTCGTTGGCATCCCCAATCAGGTAAAGCGTGATGCCGCGCGCCAGGAACGCCCCAAAGGACTGGCCGCCGGTGCCTTCCAACTGGATGCGGATGGTGTTGTCGGGCAAGCCTTCGGGGTGGACTTGCGTCACCGCGCCGGAGAGCATGGCGCCGACGGAGCGATTGACGTTGCGCGCCATTTCCATGAAATGCACTTTTTCGCCCTTGTCGATGGCGGCGCGGCTCTTGGCGATCAGGATGTTGTCCAGCGATTTTTCCAAGCCGTGGTCTTGCGCTTCGGTCTGATAGCGCGGTACCCCGACCGGGACATTGGGCTGCGCAAACAAACGGCTGAAGTCCAGGCCGCTGGCTTTCCAGTGGTCAATGCCTTGGCGCATGTCGAGCAGGTCAGCGCGGCCAATCAGGTCATCAAACCGGGTGATGCCCAGTTGCGCCATGATGTGGCGCACTTCTTCCGCAACGAAAAAGAAATAATTCACCACATGCTCGGGCTTGCCGGAGAATTTTTTGCGCAGCGCCGGATCTTGCGTGGCGACGCCGACCGGGCAGGTGTTGAGGTGGCATTTGCGCATCATGATGCAACCTTCGACCACCAGCGGCGCGGTGGCAAAGCCAAATTCGTCGGCGCCCAGCAAGGCACCAAT
Organism: Gammaproteobacteria bacterium; assembly: GCA_025359085.1. Taxonomy (GTDB): domain Bacteria; phylum Pseudomonadota; class Gammaproteobacteria; order Burkholderiales; family Burkholderiaceae_C; genus Rhodoferax. The sequence continues at coordinate 8,732 of JANYHL010000148.1, read as the reverse complement.
CGCCACGTCGCGGCCGGTTTTCATCTGGCCGTCGGCTTGCACCCGGATGCGGCTGCGCAAGCGGTTCAGCACCAGTGTTTGCTGGGTTTCGGCCAGGCCGATTTCCCAGGGGCTGCCCGCGTGTTTGATCGACGACCAGGGCGAGGCGCCGGTGCCGCCGTCATGGCCGGCGATCACCACATGGTCGGCCTTGCACTTGGCAACGCCGGCGGCGATGGTGCCGACGCCAATTTCACTGACCAGCTTGACGCTGATGCTGGCCTGCGGCGCCACGTTTTTCAGGTCGTGAATCAGTTGCGCCAGGTCTTCGATCGAATAAATGTCGTGGTGCGGCGGTGGTGAAATCAAACCCACGCCGGGCACCGAATGGCGCAAGCGGCCAATGTATTCCGACACCTTGGCACCGGGCAACTGGCCGCCTTCGCCCGGCTTCGCACCTTGCGCCATCTTGATCTGGATCTGGTCCGCACTGGTGAGGTATTCCGCGGTGACGCCAAAGCGACCCGAGGCCACTTGCTTGATGCGCGAGCGCAAAGAGTCGCCGTCCTGCAAAGGCAAATCGACCTCCACCACGTCGGCACCAATCACGCTCTTGAGCGTGTCGCCGAGTTTGATCGGTATGCCTTTGAGCTCGTTGCGGTAACGCGCCGGGTCCTCGCCGCCCTCGCCGGTGTTGCTTTTTCCCCCGATGCGGTTCATCGCCACCGCCAGCGTGGCGTGCGCTTCGGTTGAAATCGAGCCGAGCGACATGGCGCCACTGGCAAAGCGTTTGACGATCTCCTTGGCGGATTCGACCTGCTCCACGGGGATGGCTTTGGAAGGGTCAATCTTGAACTCAAACAAACCACGCAGTGTCATGTGGCGTTTGCTCTGGTCGTTGACGATCTGGGCGTATTCCTTGTAGGTGTTCCAGTTGTTGGCGCGCGTGCTGTGCTGCAGCTTGGCAATCGCGTCGGGCGTCCACATGTGCTCTTCGCCGCGGGCGCGCCAGGCGTATTCGCCGCCGGCGTCCAACATGCTGGCCAGCACCGGGTCGGCGCCAAACGCCGCCTTGTGCATGCGGATCGCTTCTTCGGCGATGTCGAACACACTGATGCCTTCGACCCGGCTCGGCGTGCCGGTGAAGTATTTGGCCACCACCTTGCTGGACAAGCCGATGGCCTCGAACAACTGCGCGCCGCAGTAGCTCATGTAGGTGCTCACGCCCATCTTGGACATGATCTTGGAGAGTCCCTTGCCAATTGCTTTGGTGTAGTTGTAAATGGCTTTCTCGGCACTCAGTTCATCCGGCAGATCCTTGCAGATGCTGGCCAGTGTTTCCATCGCCAGGTAAGGGTGCACCGCCTCGGCGCCATAGCCGGCCAAGACACCAAAGTGATGCACTTCACGCGCGGTGCCGGTCTCGACCACCAGGCCGGCCGTGGTGCGCAGCCCGGCGCGCACCAGATGCTGGTGCACGGCAGAGAGCGCCAGCAGCGCGGGGATGGCGACTTGCGTCGCGCTGATGCCCCGGTCGCTGATGATCAGGATGTTGTTGCCGCTCTTGATCGCGTCCACCGCTTCCGCGCACAAGGAGGCCAATTGCGCCTCCACACCCTCATGGCCCCAGGCCAGCGGGTAGGTGATGTCCAGGGTGTGGCTGCGAAACTTGCCGCGCGTGTATTTTTCAATATCGCGCAGCTTGGCCATGTCCGCAAAGTCCAGCACCGGCTGGTTCACTTCAAGCCGCATCGGCGGGTTGACCTGGTTGATGTCGAGCAGGTTAGGCTTGGGACCGACAAACGACACCAGACTCATCACGATCGCTTCGCGGATCGGGTCGATCGGCGGATTCGTCACCTGGGCAAACAACTGCTTGAAGTAGTTGTAGAGCGGTTTGTTCTTGTCGCTCAAGACGGCCAGCGGGCTGTCGTTGCCCATGGAGCCGATGGCTTCTTCGCCGTTGCTGGCCATCGGGGCCAGCAGGAACTTGATGTCTTCCTGCGTGAAGCCAAAGGCCTGCTGGCGGTCGAGCAAGCTGACCGCTACTTCGGAGGCCGAGGCGGGCTCACTGCCACCCACCACATCGTCGAGGCGAATGCGCAGGTTCTCGATCCACTGCTGGTACGGTTTGCTGTTGGCCAGGGTGGCCTTGAGTTCTTCGTCGTCGATCATGCGGCCCTGTTCCAGGTCAATCAGGAACATCTTGCCCGGCTGCAGCCGCCATTTGCGCACGATCTTGTTTTCGGGCACCGGCAGCACGCCGGATTCAGAGGCCATGATGACCAGATCGTCATCGGTGATGCAATAACGCGAGGGGCGCAGGCCGTTGCGGTCGAGCGTGGCGCCAATCTGGCGACCGTCGGTGAACACAATGCTGGCCGGGCCGTCCCACGGCTCCATCATGGCGGCGTGGTATTCATAAAACGCCTTGCGCCGGGTTTCCATGGTGGCGTGCTGTTCCCACGGCTCCGGGATCATCATCATCACCGCTTGCGCCAGCGGGTAGCCGGCCATGGTCAGCAGTTCCAGACAGTTGTCAAAGGTGGCGGTGTCCGACTGATCGGGAAAGCTGATCGGGTAGAGCTTTTGCAGGTCCGCGCCCAGCACCGGCGAGCTCATCACGCCTTCACGCGCCTTCATCCAGTTGTAGTTGCCCTTGACGGTGTTGATCTCGCCGTTATGCGCCACATAGCGGTACGGGTGCGCCAGCGGCCACTCGGGGAAGGTGTTGGTGGAAAAGCGCTGGTGCACCAGGCCCAGCGCCGAGACGCAGCGCTCATCTTGCAGGTCCAGAAAGTAGGTGCTGACCTGATCGGCCAGCAGCAAGCCTTTGTAGATCACGGTGCGGCTCGACATGCTGGGCACGTAATACTCTTTGCTGTGCTTGAGCTGCAGGTTCTGGATGGCGGCGCTGGCGGTCTTGCGGATCACGTACAGCTTGCGCTCCAGCGCGTCCTGCACGATCACGTCGTTGCCGCGCCCGATGAAAAGCTGTTTGAGAATTGGCTCTTTCAGGCGCACATTGGGTGACATCGGCATGTCGCGGTTGACCGGCACGTCGCGCCAGCCCAGCAGCACCTGGCCCTCGGCCTTGATGGCGCGCTCCAACTCCTCCTGGCAGGCCAATCGGCTGGCGTGTTCTTTGGGCAAAAAAATCATGCCGACGCCGTACTCGCCAAAGGGGGGCAGGGTGACGCCTTGCACGGCCATCTCTTCGCGGTACAGCGCATCGGGCAATTGAATCAGGATGCCCGCGCCGTCGCCCATCAGCTTGTCGGCGCCGACGGCGCCCCGGTGGTCGAGATTTTCGAGAATCTTCAGGGCGTTTTGAACAATGTCATGCGACTTCACGCCCTTGATGTGGGCCACAAAACCGACCCCGCACGCGTCGTGCTCCTGGGTGGATGAATACAAACCGTGTTCCTGGAGATGCTTGATCTCGGCAGCCGTCGTCATGGCGCGCTCCTAAAAAATGTGAGGAAGCCAAAGAATACCGCACTGCAACAAAAGTGCCAAGCAGAATAATTGGGGTCAGATTCCAATTATTAATCAAATTATTTAGTCAATAAATAATTGGGGACACATTAAAAATAATAGCTAATAACGCTTATTCAACGCGGGCTAGAGCCTAAACAGGCATTTTTTTTTGAACAGAAACCGGTCGCCCGGCGCTGATCTTGGTAAGCCGGCGTTGCGTTCTTTTTTGTAAATCAGCCACAAAATCGGGTTCGCCCAGGGCCCAGCCACGCAAGGTGGCGTCCGTTAAGGCCGCTTGCTGCACCGGGGTGAGGCCGCTTTGCACCAACTCGGCATAGGCGGCTTCGCGTGCAAACGGCGTGTTGCCGAGCTCCCACACCAAGGCGTGCGGGGTGATCAGCTTGTCAGTGCGCCGGCCGGTGTAGTGGCCGTGGCTCGACCACGGGTAGTCTTGGGGCTGGGCGACCAGGCCGGCGCGCACCGGGTTGAGGTCGATGTAGACCATGCAGGCCAGCAGGTAGCGCTCAGTCTGGATCAGGGTGGACTTGTAGCGGCCTTCCCACAAGGTGCCGCTGCGGTGCTGGCTGTCATTGAAATAACGCACATAACGCCGACCCACCGCCTGCATCATCTGCGGCAGGCCGTCGGCGGTGTGCGGTGTGGCGAGCAGATGAAAATGGTTGCTCATCAACACATAGGCATGAACGGCCACGTCGAACTTCCTGGCGTTTTCTTCCAGCAGGTCGAGCAAGGTCGGTTGGTCCGCCGCGGTGGCAAAAATCGGTTGCCGGTTGTTGCCGCGCTGGATGATGTGGTGCGGATAGCCGGGCAGGGTGAGGCGGGGCAGGCGGGCCATGGTTCTACAAAAGGGGCGGCGCTAAATCACTTCAGCCAGTGCGACAAGGTTGTTGCTATCAAAATACATAGCACACCAAGCATATTTGACGCGGGCTAGAGGCTAAAAAGCTTCAAACATCCATCAAATATGCCGGTTTGCCTGTGCTTACCGGACCGCCCGAGTGACGCGCACCTTGCCACCGGTGGTGACCAGAACGACCGCATCGCCGGGCAGCAAGCTCTGGTTGCCCTTGGCTTGCACGATGGCGCGGCGGCTGCCGTTTCTGAGTTGCACCAGGATTTCGACCGCTTCTTCTTGCGTGCCCATGCGCTCAATCGCATTGCCGGCCACCGCCCCGACCACGGCTCCCAAGACGCCCACCACGGCATTTTCACGCCGACCGCCCACGCTGGAGCCCGCAATGCCGCCGACCACGCCGCCTGCCGCCGCGCCCACGCCAGACTGACTGCCGTCGACCGTGACCGGGCGAACGCTCAACACCGTGGCATCGATCACTTCAGACATGCGCTGGGCATCGCCGCGCTGGATGACGTCCGGGCTGCTGGTGGCACAACCCCCCAGCAGAACAAGCAGACTCATGGTCCATAAAGCTTTCATCATTTCCCCTTTTGGTTAAAACTGATCTGACAGCCTGAAGCGCGTTTCGTTCAACTGCCCCAGACCGAATTCTTGCAGAATCGCCTGCAACCGCTCGGCAGCAGCGCGCTTTTTTTGACCGGTGTAGCGCGCCAGGATCAGCTCGTTCTTCATGCTGTGCTCCCAGCCTACCAGCTCGGTCACCGTCACCTGGTAGCCCGAGGCCTCCAAGTACAGGCAGCGTAGCACGTTGGTGAGCTGGCTGCCCAGCTCACGCGTGTGCAGCGGGTGACGCCACAGCTCGGCCAGCGGCGTGCGCGCCAGCGACAACGCTTTGTGCTGGTTCAGGCAGCGCGCGATTTCTGCCTGGCAACAAGGCACCAGCACCATGAAGCGAGCGTGTTTTTGCAGGCCAAAGGCAATCGCATCGTCGGTGGCCGTGTCGCAGGCGTGCAAGGCGCTCACCACGTCAATGCGCTGCGGCAATTGCTCGGACTGCGCCGACTCGGCCACGCTCAAATTCAGGAAAGACATGCGCTCAAAGCCAAGGCGCGTGGCCAGCTCGCGCGACTTTTGCACCAGCTCCGGGCGGGTTTCGATGCCGTAAATATGGCCGCTCTTGCGCGCCTTGAAAAACAGGTCGTACAGGATGAAGCCGAGATACGACTTGCCCGCGCCGTGGTCGGCCAGCGTGATGCCGCCCGCTGGCTCAGCCAGCTCCAGCAGCAGTTTTTCGATGAAGCCAAACAGATGGTAAACCTGCTTCAGCTTGCGCCGCGAGTCCTGGTTGAGCTTGCCTTCAAGCGTCAGGATGTGCAGCTGTTTGAGCAGCTCCAGGGACTGGCCGGGCCGGATTTCGTCGGCCAGCGCGGGCGCGGCGGGCGTTTTGTTTTTGCTTTTCATGTTTCTTTGGGATCGTGCGGCGCTGCGGCCGGTAGCGCGACATCGGGGGAGGCCAGCGGGCCACCGTCCGAGCGCGCCACACCCAAGGCGGCCCAGCCGACCGACCCGAGCCGCTCCATGGTTTGCATGTTCACCTGGTAAATGCTTTCGGCCTGCGGGAAAGCCGCCACGGCGCGGTCAATGCTGTCTTCACGCAGCAGGTGCAAGGTGGGGTAGGGCGAGCGGTTGGTGTAATTGGTGATGTCATCTTCTGTGGTTCCGGCAAACTGGAACAGCGGGTGCAAGGGGGCAATCTGCAAAATGCCATCCAGTTCCAAATCCACCAAAGCCTGCTCGGCGTCAGCCAGAAAATCATTGAAATCCAGAAAATCGGCCAGCCCTTCGGATACTATCAAAAGCGTAGTGTCGCGCGCAGACGCATCAAGGGCCAGCAGCTGTTTGAGCTCAAATTCAAGGTCGTGCAACAGGGCGTCGGTGTGGGTGGCGTGACTCACGGCGTAGTGCACCTGCCCCTTGACATGCACGCCCTTGGCAAACGGGCACAGGTTCAAGCCGATGACCGCGCGCTCCAGCCAGGCGCGGGTGTCAGCGATGGCGACTTGGGGCGAGACGGGCATGTCAAATTCTCAATTAGAAACAAAACGGCTGCTCTGACCGACAATCAGTTTGGCCAGTTCGTCCAGCAACGGGCCTTGAATCTGCGCGGCCGGGTAGCTGGTGGTGAGCACTTCAAACCCCTGCAGGTTGGCCAACCGAAAGGCCAGCCTGGCGTCATCATGATCGACCGTGACGGTGATGCCGGCGCGCGCCTCGGTACTGTAGTCAAAGCGAATCGCCTGCAAGGTGTTTTTCTCGGGGTGGCGCACATCAACCCGGTCATGGGGCACCGCGCCGAAGGACAGGCGCGACTCAATGCGCTGCAAATCGGGCGGAAAATTGGCGCTGACGCTGGCCGCGACCGGCGCGCCGTCTTGGGGCACCAGGCGCCAGCCCAGGGCAATGTAGTCAAACACTTCCTGGTCGCGCAGCGTCTTCTTGCGCGCATCCACCTGAAAATCAACCAGCTTCATGGCAGGCCAAGGCATTTTGCGGGTCAGGCTCAGGGGCGGGCCATCGGGGGCAATCACATTGAGCTGTTGGGCCAGTTCAGCGACGTACAACCAGACGGTTTTGGCCGCCGCTTCGGTCAGCCGGGTCTGGGCCGCCTGCTGGACCAGGTCCACATTGTGGGCCGAATGCAAAGCGCTGGCTTGCGACTTAAGCTGATTAAGAAAACTCACACGGACTCCCGGATGCTCTTGTTGGTTGGCCTCAATTATTACAGCAGCTTCAGGCCGCTGAGGCGCTCGTGCTCGCGCGCGGCAAAACGATCGGTCATGCCGGCAATGTAGTCGGCCACCACGCGCGCGCGGGCGCTGCTGGAATTTGGTGCACCTCGGGCGGCCTCAGCGCGCGCCAGGAAACCTTCACCCATTTCCTGCGGATCGGCCACATAAGCCCGAAACAGCTCATGCACGATCTGTTGGGCCTGGTTCATGGTCTGCAAGACTTGGGGATGGTGGTACAACTGATGCAGCAAAAATGTCTTGAGAGCCTGTGATTTGAGTCGCATGGCCGGGCCGAACTGAACCAACGGTGCCGATTGGCGCACAGCCGCCACGCTGGTCGGTGCCGTCGCCTGCACCGCAGTGGTGGTGGCGGTGATCACGTCATACACCTGGGCGCTGAGCATGCGCCGGGTCGTTTCATAGAGCAGGCGCCGAGCCTGCGCTGCGTCCTGCAAGTGCGGGTACTCGGCCAGCGCTTCGCGCCTGAAATCGTCAAACAGCGCCACCTCTTCAAGTTGTTCCAGCGTGATCAGTCCCGAACGTACCCCGTCGTCGATGTCGTGCGCGTTGTAGGCAATCTCGTCGGCTAGGTTGCACAGTTGCGCCTCCAGGCTGGGCTGGGTGCCGTCCAGGAAGCGCTGGCCCACGCCACCGGGTTCCTTCAGCTCCAGCGTTTGCGCATTCAAGCGGGAGCTGTGTTTGAGGATGCCCTCGCGCGTCTCGAAGGTCAGGTTTAGGCCGTCAAACTGCGGGTAGCGCTCCTCCAGATGATCGACCACGCGCAGACTTTGCAGGTTGTGCTCAAAACCGCCAAACGCGCTCATGCAATCGTTGAGCGCGTCTTGCCCGGCGTGGCCAAACGGCGTGTGCCCGAGGTCGTGCGCCAGCGCAATGGCTTCGACCAGGTCTTCGTTCAGCCGCAAAGACCGCGCCACCGAGCGCCCCAGTTGCGCCACCTCCAGCGAGTGCGTCAGGCGGGTGCGAAACAGGTCGCCTTCGTGGTTCACGAACACCTGCGTCTTGTACACCAGGCGCCGAAACGCGGTACTGTGCACGATGCGGTCGCGGTCGCGCTGGTACTCGGTGCGCGTCAGGGCCGGGGCTTGGGGATAGCGGCGACCGCGCGATTGGGCCGGATCGCAGGCGTAGCAGACGAGCATCATGAATTTATAACAAATAAGGCGCTAGCCCCCGTCTCATATACGTTAGCAGCTACTATTTTTATAGTAATCAAGCGCAGCACTGGTGGATGACTTCCCGCACCAGCGCGTCCGCTGCGCTGCGCACGCTGGCGTTGCCCGGGCCATCGATCACGACGAACCGGATCTCGCCCGCTTCGGCCTTCTTGTCCAGGCGCATCAGTTCGAGGTAACGCCCGGCGTTGTCGCTGGCGGACAATTGCGGCCCCTTGATGGGCAGTCCGGCTTTTTGAATCAGCGCGGTCAGACGCTGCACCAGCGCGGCATCGATCAGCCCCAGTTTGAGCGACAGTTGCGCCGCCATCACCATGCCACAGCCGACCGCCTCGCCGTGCAGCCAAGCGCCGTAGCCCAGCCCCGCCTCGATCGCGTGACCAAAAGTGTGACCAAAATTGAGGATGGCCCGCA
>JANYHL010000142.1 GCA_025359085.1 Gammaproteobacteria bacterium | reverse complement strand
GCCCACCTCTGATGTATCGGTGGTCGACTTGACCGTCGAGTTGGACAAACCCGCCACCTACGTTGAAATCTGCGCCGCCATGAAGGCAGCATCGCTAGGTGCCATGAAGGGCGTGCTCGGCTACACCGAAGAGAAGGTCGTTTCCACCGACTTCCGGGGCGAAAGTTGCACCAGCGTGTTTGACGCCGACGCCGGCATGGCGCTCGACAGCACCTTCGTCAAGGTCGTCGCCTGGTACGACAACGAATGGGGCTACTCAAGCAAGTGCCTGGAAATGGTGCGCGTGGTCTCCAAATAAGCGCTTTCACGCTCACATAAAAAACGCGCCTTTCGGGCGCGTTTTTTTGGATATTCGATGTGCATTGTGGGCCTGACCGTCAGTTCTAGACCCGTACGAGTCATTCGCCTGTTTTCAGTCAAGGTCAAGTCAGTGCCCAAAGCGGCCAGCCACCGCGGTATGGAACAGTCGTTCGCCAGCGCTGTCGTTTACAGACAACGGACATTCGACATTCAGGTATCGGGTTCATCAGTTGGGCGGTCTTTGTGCCTCCTTCAGGGAAGCACAGTTTTAGTTCATGCTTCTCTTTATCGCCGCAAAACATTGACATCTGCTTCTTTATAGGTAATCATATTGTCTTCTATTGATTGCTTATAGGCTAGCAAAATGTCCTCTGAATTCAACAATCTACGGGTAGAGCAGATCCAGGCAGCGGTGAAGGCCTATCGGATTCTGCTGACGAAACGGGCACCGTCGCGCGGCTGGCTGAAAGAAATCCGCGAGGCTCTCGGCCGTACTGAGCGCCAACAAGCCGAACGCTTGGGTATCTCAGGCTCCACGCTGCACAAGTCTGAACAATCAGAAGCGCAGGAGCGCATCTCGCTCGGTCAGCTGCGCAAGTTGGCCGACGGCCTGGACTGTGAGCTGGTTTACGCCCTCGTGCCCCGCAAGCCCCTGACGGAGGTGGTGCAGGACCGTGCGAAGCAACTGGCGAAGGAAGAGGTGTACGGGGTGGCGCATACGATGAGCCTGGAAGACCAAAGGCCCACGGACGAGCGCATCCAAAAGCAGGTGGTCCGTCGCGCTGAAGAGCTGCTGCGCGGGAAGTGGTCCGACTTATGGCGCTAGCCCTCGACGAGCAAGACGGGCAGACCCCGCTGGACCCGGATGAAAAGGCGGGACTGATTCCGATGCACATCGAAACGAAGGGTGCACTAAATGACTGGGAGCAGGAAAACATCCTTCAGGCCACCAAGTGGCTGCGACGTGCCAGGACTCCGGAGCTCCTATCTGAAGGTTTTTGCCGAGATTTGCACCGCAAAATGTTCGACAAGACTTGGAAGTGGGCGGGCACGTTTCGTAAGTCGGACAAGAACATTGGATGCGACTGGACCTTGGTTTCAGTAGAACTGAGCCAACTGCTCGGCAATACAAAATACTGGGTCGACAACGAAACATTTCCGCCTGATGAGCTAGCCATGCGGTTTCATCATGCCTTGGTTTGGATACATCCGTTCCCCAACGGAAATGGCCGTCATTCACGAATGATGGCCGACGCGTTGCTGAAGCGATTGGGGCGACCAGCATTCAGTTGGGGCGGTGGCGAAAACCTGGTCAGCGCCAACGAGGTGCGGGCTCGGTATCTCGCCGCATTACGAGCCGCAGACAAGAATGACTTCACGGATTTATTGGCTTTCGTGCGCAGCTAAAGCGCTCGCAGGAGAATTAAAAGGGGCCAGACTCGGATCAAATGTTTGTGTACGGCGTCAACGACAGCGGCTACGCCGACCAGGCCATCATCAGCAATGCCAGCTGCACCACCAACTGCCTGACGCCCGTGGCCAAGGTGTTGAACGACAACTGGGGTATCAAGCGTGGCCTGATGACCACTGTGCACGCGGCAACCGCCACGCAAAAAACTGTCGACAGCCCGTCCAACAAAGACTGGCGCGGCGGCCGTGGCATTCTGGAAAACATCATTTCTTCCAGCACCGGCGCCGCCAAGGCCGTGGGCGTGGTGATTCCCGAGCTGAACAAAAAGCTCACCGGCATGTCGTTTCGCGTGCCCACCTCTGATGTATCGGTGGTCGACTTGACCGTCGAGTTGGACAAACCCGCCACCTACGTTGAAATCTGCGCCGCCATGAAGGCAGCATCGCTAGGTGCCATGAAGGGCGTGCTCGCCTACACCGAAGAGAAAGTCGTTTCCACCGACTTCCGCGGCGAAAGCTGCACCAGCGTGTTTGACGCCGACGCCGGCATGGCGCTCGACAGCACCTTCGTCAAGGTCGTCGCCTGGTACGACAACGAATGGGGCTACTCAAGCAAATGCCTGGAAATGGCCCGCGCGATCTCCAAATAAGCTGTTTTTTCCTCGCATGAAAAACGCGCCCGAAGGCGCGTTTTTTTTGGGGTGATGGTTGGCGCATGGAGCGTGGCGTGGCTGTCGGTTTTAGACACGTTGCTGCCATTGGGGTTAACAAAATGCCTGCCACATAGCTGCCATTGAGTGCCACAATTCGACAGCCAGATTGATGCGCCTGTATTTTTATAAAAAGCCGATACAACCGGCACAGGTGTCCGTTGTATCCTTAACGCATGAACCCTTTGAACATATGCCACGCCTGTGGCGCTACGACATACGCCCAAGTCATTGAGACCTGGCGCAGTGGGCTTCCTGCATCAGGACAACAACCCTCCCCAGCGTCAACTCGATCAGGCTCAGTCCAACCAATCTGAGGACAGATTAGACAGCAGTTGTCACCAATGAGGTGAGGTTATTTTCTTGGTTTCTGTGCACCGTTTGCGGGTATTTGCGACCGGCATCCTTCAGGTTGCCCCATTGCCTTCCCGCCTGCTGCCAGCGCGCTGGCAGTTACTGGCGCTGCTTGCGGCGCTGGTGTTGGCCTTCGCGGTGGGCGCCAGTCGCTTGTTTCTGCGCGTGCATTTTGCCAGCGACGTCATGTCGGGCTTTGCATCGGGCGCGGCGTGGTTCGCGCTGTGCGTCATGGAGATTGAGTTGATGCGTTGCTGGCGGCAACGCACGCTTTGAGGCCGGATGCCCGTGGCGCTCAGGCTTCGACTTTCGCAATGCGCACAATTTCTTGCGCGATGGCTTCTGGCGCCAGCACGAAGTCAATACACCCGGTAGCAATGGCGCTCTCAGGCATGTCGGGCACGCTCGCCGTGCTGAGTTTTTGTGCGATCGTGATGCCGCCGACGTCCCGAATGCCGCACAAAGCGGCGGCACCGTCGCCGTCGTAGCCGGAGACAATCACGGCGATCAACTTGCCGTCCCAATACTGGGTGAGGGACTGCAGAAATACCGTGATCACATCTGGCCAGCCGCGCGGTTTGGAGATCGGACTGAGCTGGAATACTTCACCATCGACGTGCAAATCCCGGTTGGCGGGAATGATGTAGACGTGGTTGGGTTCGATCTGCAGGTTCTCCGTGATCAGCTCCACCGGCATGCTTGAGAAGCGCGGAAGAACTTCATGGAGCTGGGTCGGCATTATCGTGATGTGATTGACGATGACAATCGCCACGCCCATGTCAGCGGGAAGATTTTGCAGCAACTGAATATAGGCCTTCAGGCCACCGGCCGAACCGCCGACGCAGACAATCGGAAAGTCTTTCATGAGGGGACACTTTCATTTTTAACACGGGCTGAAGGTGTTTTGATGCGGGATGAGGCACAAATAAAAAACAGGCAGGTCTGATTACCGGCAGGGGTGCATCAGTTGCCGCGCGCCAAAATGTTAGCCGCGATCGAGCGAACGGGCCACCAAGCTCACCAGCGCCATGAGCACGGCGCCGGTGGCAGCGGCAATTAGCACCGCCTTGACGGGTTCTTCCTTGATGTAGTTGACTGTGCTGTCAGAGGCGTGTTCGGCCTTGACGCGCAGTTGGTGCGAGGTTTCACGCACGCTGTCCAGACCACTGTGGGCCATGGCGCTGACCTGCTCACTGGCGCGCTCCAGCGTGGGGGCGGTCTTGCGACGCAGGTCCTGCAAAGAGTCAGTCGCGTTATCCACAGCACCGTTGGCGGCTTGTTGGCTGGCGCGGATGGCCTGGTCGGCGAAACGCGAGGCTTGTTCAATCAAATGGCTGGATTTGTCAGTAGTAGAGAGGAGTGACATATTGATTCCTTGGAAGTGGGTGGGGGGTGGAAGGGCTTAACGCCCTCTCATCGACCCGAACAGGAAGCTGGCAACTGCCAGGACGATGAAGACAAAAAACAGGATCTTGCCAATGCCCACAGCACCTGCGGCAATGCCGCCAAAGCCGAACAGGGCGGCGATCAGGGCGATGACAAAGAAAACAATGGCGTAGTGCAACATGATGGGTTTCCTAGTTTTAGAGTTTTTTGAAAAACCAGCGTGAGCCGGTCATGTCGTCTTACAACTTGCCAAAATTGGCTTTTGCTGCAGCCAGGCAAGTGTCTTTTGCGGTCGAGGCGAGCGCATCACACTTTTCCTGGGCCACCTTGAGCTGCGCTGCCCGCTTATCGGCTGCGGCATCAGCGCGAACCTCTTTGGTCTCGCTACTGGCCTTGGCGTTGGCATCCGCCGTCTTTTCATTAGCGGTGGTGTTGGCCGCCGATGTTTTCATCTGCACGGTGGCGTCGGCCTTGGCAGCGACCAGGGCGGCTTTGGCTTCCTTCACGCATACATCCTTGGGATTTCCTTTCAGGTCATTACACTTTTGCTTGGCCACGTCATAGGTGGCTTCGCCTTTGGCAACGCGCACCTTGTACTGTGTTTTCAGCGTCGGCCTGTAGCTGTTGTCTAGTTCGGCCAAGGCCACGGCTTCCTTGCCTTTAGCTTCGGCAACGCAGATGTCCTTGGCATTGCTGGCCAGTGAAGCGCAGCCCTTTTTCTCGGTCTTGTACTCAGTCTTGATACGGGTCTTGCTTGCGCTGAAATCGGTGGATGACATCGATTGCGCCATGGCGTTAGTGCCAAACAGCAAACAGGCGGCCATTGCAACGCCACTGAGCAGATTGAGAGGTTTCTTCATGGTCATTCCTTAGAGTTAAGACTTCCGCAAGCAACAAATGCTTCGAAGCGCCGACAGTAAGGTTTGGCAAGCGGAGGGTCTGTTCGCTTGCACACATAAATGAAATGCTTTCACTGCCGTCGCAGTTTGAACAGATTCAGTGACAGCGTCGTACCGCTCAGGATGATGGCGCCGCACATCAGCATCAGCGACGTGGCGTTAGTGCAACATCCTTTCTGTAATTTCCCCGAGCAGTGAAACCGGCGGGTTGTGCGGTTTCTGGTTTTGGGATTTTTAAAATCAGGCCCCTGCCAGGCCGCCGGAGGCATTCCCCCCGCAGTCTGGTGCTTGCCTTGACC
>JANYHL010000141.1 GCA_025359085.1 Gammaproteobacteria bacterium | reverse complement strand
TCGAGGATGAAACTGGGGTTCACGCCTGCGGGGCGGATCGGCAATCGGGCCGCCGCCCACCAGCCGATGTCGCCGCTGGCGCTGGCCCACACCAGGTTGAGGCCGGGTGCGTGGATTTTGCTGGCCGCGCTGCGTGCTTTCTCCAGTGTGTTGGCGCGGTTGAGCTCATAAAAAGCGTCCAGAATCGGGTTCTCGGTCTCCAGAAACGCCCACCACATCGCCACCGGCGTCTTGCCCAGGCTGTCTTTGAAAACGTCGGTGATGATGGGTCCGTGCGGCGAGCGGCGCAGCGTCAGTTTGACCGGCTCGCCGCCCTTGACCAGAATGGTTTCGGTGCGGCTTTGCAGAAATACCCATTGGCCCTGGTACCAGACCTGGTTCGGGTTCTCCGGGTTGACCTTTTCCGCGATCAGATCGAGGTCATCGTTCTGGAACATGGTCAGGCTCCAGCCAAATTGCGGGTTGTGGCCCAGCAGCGCGCTCGGGTTCAGCGCCTGGTGGTGGCCATACAGCTCGAAACCGGGCATGGCCAGATGCGCCTCGTACCAGACCGAAGGTACCGAGTAGCCGATGTGGGGGTCGCCCGCGAGCAGTGGTTTGCCGCTGGCGGTGCGGCTGCCAGACACGGCCCAGGCGTTGCTGCCCTCGAAGGGCGGCACCCCGGCCAGTGCCAGCGCTTGCCCACTGAGCTGGGCGAGCTGGGCCAGCGACTGCCAGTCGGGCGGACTCAGGGCCGCCGTGGTGCGGGCGGGCGGGTCGGGGGGGATCACGCCTTGCGGGTTCCAGTCGAGCTCAAACACGGACAAATAACGAGGCCCGAGTTGGTCGCGCACGTAGCTCAGGGCCGGTTCGGTGCGAAACGCAGCGGCAAAGCTGTACGCCAGGTAGCCCGACACGGCCAGCGTGTCCTGCGGCGTGAAGGGCCGCTTGGGGATTTTCAGCAGGTCGAACTCCAGCGGGGCGGGGTGCGTGGCCTGAAATTGGTTGATGCCGTCCAGGTAGGCGAGCAAGGCTTTGCTACTGGGGCTTTGCAGGTCCATTTTGGCCGCCATCTCTTGCGCGCGGGCCCGGATGCCCAGGGTGCGAAACAGACGGTCCACGTCCACCAATTCGGGTCCCAGCACCTCGGCCAGCTCACCTTGTGCCAGGCGGCGCACCATCTCCATTTGAAACAGGCGGTCTTGCGCGTGCACAAAACCCAGGGTGCGGTACAGGTCGGCCTCGTTTTCAGCCCAAATGTGCGGCACCCCGCGTTCGTCATAGCGCACGCTCACTGGGGCCTGCAGGCTCGTCATGGAAACGGCGCCCGAGCGCTGCGGCTGCTTGGTGTGGAGGTACCAGGCGCCGAGGGCACCGGCCGTGAGAATCAGCACGGTCAGTGACAGGGTGGCAATTTTCAGGACGGGTTTCATGGGGCTGGCGTCGGGCGGGTTGGCTGGTTGGTGCTTGACGCTCTGCATCATAAATGCCGGTCGGTCAAGCCACCGCCGCTGTCACCGCCGCCCGGCCATTGCGCACGGCGCCCTCCAGCGTTGCCGGGTAAGGGCCGGCCACATAGTCGCCACAGGCGAACAGGCCGGGTGCAATGCGCAGGGTCGGGCGCTGCAGGCCGGGCGTGCAGGCAAAAGTGGCGCGCTTTTCGACGATGGTTTGCACCGCTTGCAGCGCCAGGCCCAGCTGTTGTTGGGCCTGCTGCAGCACCTGCGCCTGCAGGGTGGCGCGCTCGCTGCTGCTGGCGCTCACCACAAAAGCCAGCAGGCCGCTCGGGCCGCCCAGTTGGCCGCGGTCAAAGACAAATTGGGCCGGGGCAAGCGGGTGGCTGCGCAAGGTCAGCATCGGCTCGGGCAGGGTGGCGCCCAGGCCCCAGGCATAGACGGTGGCAATCGCTTCAAACTGCAGGGTCTGGCAGGTCTGGTTCCAGCGCCGGATCTCGTTAGCTATTAAATAAGGAGCTACTTGCGCAGTACTGGCAAGGGCTCGGACCGCTTCTGAGGCTGAAGTGGCGAAAATCACCGCGTCAAACAAGGCGTCTGGCCGTGGCCCGCCGTGCAACCGCCACTGCGTGCCGTGCGGCTCAAGCGCATCGACCCGGGCGCCGAGGTGAAGTTGCACCGCGCGCTGCGTGAGCCAAGCGGCGCTGGCGTCAGGAAACAAGGCAGACAGATCCAGCCGGGGCAACAGCAGCTTGGATCCGCCCGGCACGCCAAACAGGGCGTCTTGCATGATGCGCAAAAACACGCTGGCGCTGGCCCGCGCGGCCGGGGTGTTGAGGGCCGACACACACAGCGGCTCAATCAGCTCGCTCATCACGCGCGGGCTCAAGGCCTGGCAGAGTTGGGCGACGCTGATGTGGGCGTCGCATTGGAAACCAGCCTGTTGCCAGGCCGTGGCCAGGCGCAACAAGGACCATTTGTCGCCTGCCGTCCAGCCGCGCGCGCACACGATGCCGGCCAAGGCGTCCAGCGGCGTCGGCCAGGCGGGGAAACGCACGCCCCGGCCGTCGGGGAACAGCAGGGTCAGGGGGCGCTGCAGCAGGGCCGTCGCGGGCTCCACCCCCACCAGGCGCAGCAGGCGCAGGGTCTCGGTGTAGGCGCCAATCAGAATGTGCTGACCGTTGTCCAGCGTGATCGGGGTGCCGTCGGGCAAGCGGCCTTTGACGGCTCTGGCCCGCCCGCCGATTGCTTGTGAGGCTTCAAAAATAGTAGCGTGGTGACCGGCCTGGGTGGCTGTCACGGCAGCGGCTAGGCCGGCCCAACCGGCGCCGATGATGGCGAGCTTCATGGGTTGATGCGCCGGTTCGGTGCGCGGGAACCTGCGGGCGGCGAAACTGCATTTCTTTGAATGTTTTTAGCCTCTAGCCCCCGTCGTGTATGGGCTATGTGCTCTGTTTTTAGATGTATTTCTTGAGCGCGATGGCTAACAGGGCTTGACTTGTCAACCTGGCTGTTAGCAGTGTTCTTATTTCTTTTGCGTTGTATCCCCCCCCTCACCCCAACCCTCTCCACCCCCGCCGGGGCGGAAAGGGAGCGAACAGCCACATTTGGCCGCGTCTTTAAAGCTGGGAAAAAGGTGCGCAGAGGCACGCTGCCATCAAACTGATTGCGCGGGTTTTCGATTTGCTGCAAGTCGTTCAAGCCCTTGAAGGCTCTGTGTTGCTGCGCGGAAATTGACTTGTGCGCCTCGGGTCTGCAAGGCAACCACTTTGAAGGCAGCGCACAGTCGAGCTCAGATTTCCCACCTTTAAAGACGCGGCCACATGAGGCTCCCCTCTTTCGCCCGGCGGGGCGAGAGAGGGGCGGGGGGGAGTGAGTGGGGGAAAAGAAGTTAAAAATGCCAATCTCGTCAATCCCAAAACCGCGACGACGGGCAAAGGGTCTTCTGTGGCGCCATGACGCAACGAGGCTCCTGAAAGTTTCCCGCTCGCTCACATCCGCCCCAACGCCTGCACCCTCCACGCCAGCCACAGTTTGCGTAACGGTGTCAGGCTGATGCGCTGGTGCAGCACCTGAAACTTGTCGCGCTCGATTTCAGTGAGCAAGGCGCGGTAGATGCTGGCCATCATCAGGCCCGGCTTTTGCGCGCGCCGGTCGGCGCCGGGCAGCAGCGCCAGCGCCTCGTCGTACAGGCCTTGGGCGCGCTGCGCCTGGAACTGCATCAAGGCGGTGAAACGCTCGGAGTAGCTGCGTTTGAGAATTTCATGCGCCTTGACCTCAAACTGCTGCAACTCGTTGACCGGCAAATAGATGCGGCCTCGCCCGGCGTCTTCGCCGACATCGCGAATGATGTTGGTGAGCTGCAGCGCCTGGCCCAGTTTGTGCGCATAGAGCGTGGTTTGCGGCACGCTCTGGCCAAAAATCTGCGCTGCCACTTCGCCCACCACCCCTGCCACCAGGTGGCAGTAGCGCTGCAGGTTGGGGTAGTCGAGGTAACGGGTTTGCGTCAGGTCCATCTGGCAACCTTCGATCACCGACTGCAGGTGGCGCTCCTCAATCTTGAATTCGGCCACCAGCGGCATCAGCGCTTTCAGGGCCGGGTGGCTCGGCTGGCCGGCAAACGACTGGGCGACTTCGGCCTGCCACCAGGCCAGCTTGCTGCTGGCCACGCTCGGGTCGACCATGTCGTCCACCACATCATCCACTTCGCGGCAAAAGGCATAGAAGGCGGTGATGGCGGCGCGTTTTGTGGGTGGCAAAAACAGAAAGGCGTAATAGAAGCTGCTGCCCGAAGCGGCGGCTTTTTGCTGGACGTAGTCTTGTGGCGTCATGGCGCTATTGTTACATCCACCGGGGCAGCGAGGCCGGCAGAAACGTCGCTGACGCAGCCCGCTGGCCCAGTCAGACCGGCCCCAGGCCGTGCCTGGCCCTTGAACCAGCGGGCCGTGTTTGAAGCTTAGAGCCGGCGTCGGCGCATGAAAGCCATGCCCGCCAGCCCGGCGCCCAACAGCGAGCCGGTCATGGGTTCGGGCACGTCGAGCGGGGGATCGAACTGAACCGTCAGGTTGCGCAGGACCAGCGCGTCGTTTCTCACCCGGAAATAGCTGATGTCGTTGCCGACGCGGTCAATCGCCAAAAATACGCCCTGGTTAATCCCCCCCGGCGTGCTGATAGGCGCGCTGATCGTCAAGTCGTAATGCTCCAGCGGGTTGAAAGCGCTGTCCAGAACCTCTATTGACGACGTAATATCCAGATCTCCGGCCCCCGGTGCGTAGTTGATTATTCCTCCCACCCCCGACACCGGCGTATCGAAAGCCCAGGTCATCGTGATACGCGAAGTACCATCCCCGACCTCCAACCCATAAAAGGGCGCCGGGCCCTCCCAATACCCATTGACCCCCAGACCATGGCGGCCGGTCCAGCCGGCTTCTGCGAAATTATCGAAGGAGGTCCATGTGATACCCGGTGCAATGGCGACCGGACCGTTGCCATACACATTGAGGGCCGCCAACGGGATGACAGTCCCCCCAGTCAGGGCGGTGACCAGCGCGGCGCTCGCCATACCGGTCAGCATGAGAGAAGCGCCCGCCAGAGCGGCCGATTTCAGTAGATTGCGCATGATTCTTCTCCCCGATTTATGTGTTGTAAAAGAAGGTTTCAAAGACATGGCTGAAGATGGTCGCCCGAATGGCATCCCGACGCCCTTCCTTTGAAACAAGTGAGGTCAGACACGACCCTAGACGGCGCAGGCCCAAGCGAACTGTCCCCGCTGTTAAGCAAGCATCACTCATGCCAAAGAATCAATATTCTTTAAGCCATTGAATTCATTGAAATTTTGAGAATGCGCCATCAGTGTGAGGACGGCGCACCCGTCAAAATGTAAAGTTTCCCGACACGCGCGTCCGCTGGGGAAACACGATATTTGTCTGGCACTTTGAATGCAGCCTGTCGCTTGCCGCCTGCTCACATCCACAGGGTGCGCCACAGCAGGATAGGCGCATCCCACCATTTCAGGACCGGACGGTGGCTGAGGGTGGCAAAGTGCAGGGCTTCGATCTTGTCCAGAATACGCAGACCGCCTTGCACCACGAGGCGCAACTCCCAACCGGCCCGGCCCGGGATCAGGTGCACCAGTTCAGCGCCTTTTAGCATTCTGGCCCTTGCTGCTGCTGCGTACTCAGCTATTAAATTAGTAGTTGAGGGGGTGGCTTGGCAGACTTGCAGATCGGCCGGCGCGACGCCCAAGCGCGCGCAGTCGTCCGTCGCAAAGTAGTTGCGCCCGTGCGGGAGGTCGCGGCTCGGGTCTTGCCAGAAGTTGATCAACTGCAAGGCGGTGCAAATGTCATCGCTCAGGGCCAGCGCCTGCGGGCTGCTCACGCCGTAGAGGTGCAGCAGCAGTCGGCCAATCGGGTTGGCGGAGCGACGGCAGTAGTCCAGCAACTCGGCCTGGCTGGCGTAGCCCTTGCCATCGCCGGTCTTTTCAATGTCTTGCGCAAACGCGTCGAGCAGGTCGTGCAAGAGCGGCGCGGGCAGTTGGTGCGTCTGCACGGCGTGTTGCAATGGCCCGAATACGCAGGCCCAGCGCGCGTTACTGTCAGTGTTGGCGCCGCCGCCCGCCGGGTGACAGGCCTGGATCAGTTGCTGGCGGTAGGCCTGCAGGTCTTGCAGGCGCTGCGTTGCCGTGGCCTCGCCCTCATCAGCCAGGTCATCGGCGGTGCGGGCAAAGTGGTAAAGCGCGCTAATCGGCGCGCGCAAAGGGGCCGGACATAAAAAAGAGGCGACGGGAAAGTTTTCGTAGTGCTGGATCGGCTTGAGCGGGAGCCGGTTAGCGGGTGCGGTGTGCTGCATGGTGTGCTGATTTTGCCCGCAAGTGGGAAAACCAATTGTGCCGTTCGGCGCGGGTTGAGGATATCGCCTCTGGCTATCAATATCCAATATCCACGTCAACTGCCGGATTATTTTACAGTTGATGGGGGCCGGTGTGCGTGTGTGGGCGTCCGGTCAAAAAGTGCAGGCGGCCTGGTTCGGGGTCCAGCGCAAGGCCAACGCGGCAAGTTAGAATCCCCGGTTGACCGATTTCCCGGGGCGGGTCTTGCAGACCGGCCTCTTTGTTTTTTTGCGCGGGTGGCGAAATTGGTAGACGCACCAGGTTTAGGTCCTGACGGTAGCAATACTGTGGGGGTTCGAGTCCCCCCCCGCGCACCACGTAGACATTTGCGGGACAGTCCGCCGTCGCCTAGCGACCCGCTCTGTCCCCCACCTTTTTTTGTTTTTTGCGGGACAGCCCGGCGTCGCAGTGCGACCAGGGCGGTCTTCTCATTGTTTGATATTTAGGAGAATTAGCATGGCCGTGACCGTTGAAACGCTGGAAAAGCTGGAACGCAAAATGACCCTGACCTTACCGGTTGGTGTGGTCGAGTCTGAAGTGCAATCGCGTCTGAAGAAGCTCGCACGCACCATCAAAATGGACGGCTTTCGTCCGGGCAAGGTGCCCATGAACGTGGTGTCACAGCGCTATGGTTACTCGGTGCACTATGAAGTCATGAACGACAAAGTTGGCGAGGCCTTCTTCAACGCCGCCAATGAAGCCAAGCTGCGCGTGGCTGGCCAGCCACGCATCTCTGAAGCGCCAGCGTCTCCGGAAGGCGAAATGGCGTTTGACGCCGTGTTCGAGGTCTATCCCGAGGTCAAGATTGCTGACCTGAGCACGGCTGAAGTTGAAAAGCTAACTGCTGAAGTCAACGACAGCGCCATTGACAAGACGGTTGACATCCTGCGCAAGCAGCGCCGCACCTTTTCGCAACGCCCGCAAGACGCCGCCGCGCAGGACGGCGACCGCGTGACGGTCGATTTTGAAGGCAAGATTGACGGCGAAGTGTTTGCCGGCGGCAAAGCGGAAGATTTTCAATTCATCATTGGCGACGGCCAGATGTTGAAAGAGTTTGAAGAGGCCACCCGGGGCATGAAGTCAGGCGAAAGCAAGACCTTTCAGCTGGCATTCCCGGCTGACTACCACGGCAAGGACGTGGCTGGCAAGACCGCTGACTTTATGGTGACGCTCAAGAAAATTGAGGCCGCCCATCTGCCGGAAGTGGACGCGGCGCTGGCCAAGTCACTGGGCATTGCCGACGCGAGCGTAGAGGGTTTGCGCGCCGACATCCAGAAGAACCTGGCGCGTGAAGTCAAGGCCCGCCTGCTGGCCCGCAACAAACAAGCGGTGATGGATGCGCTGGTGAGCAAGGCCGAGCTGGACCTGCCCAACGCCAGTGTGCAAGCTGAAATCAATCGCCTGCTGGAAGGTGCGCGCGCTGAGCTTAAGCAACGCGGTATCAAGGACGCGGACAAGGCGCCGATGCCTGAAGATATTTTCCGTCCCCAAGCCGAGCGCCGCGTGCGTCTGGGTCTGGTGGTGGCCGAGTTGGTCCGCTCCAACAATCTGCAAGCCACGGCTGAACAAGTCAAGGCGCATATTGAAGAATTGGCAGCCAGCTACGAAAAGCCGGCGGACGTGCTGCGCTGGTACTACAGCGACAACAACCGCCTGGCTGAAGTCGAGGCGATCGTGATTGAAAACAATGTGACCAGCTTTGTGTTGGCGCAAGCCAAAATCAGCGACAAGACCCTGTCCTTTGATGAATTGATGGCGCAAAACTGATAAAAAGCCGCTGCTGGGCGGTGTAATGGGGCTTGGGTCGGGCTTGTAGTCCGGACTGCAGGCCCCATTTCTTTTGTGGCGAATATTTTTCGCTACAGTATGGTTAATTTTTGGAGTCAAGATGAGCCTGACGAACATGATGATGGGTGCAATGCAAACACAAGCTTTGGGCATGGTGCCCATGGTGATTGAACAATCTGGTCGCGGCGAGCGTTCTTACGACATTTACTCGCGCCTGCTCAAGGAACGTGTGATCTTTATGGTGGGCCCGGTCAACGACTACGCAGCCAATCTGGTCGTGGCGCAACTGTTGTTTCTGGAGAGTGACAACCCGGATAAGGATATTTCGTTCTATATCAACTCGCCCGGTGGCTCAGTCAGTGCCGGCATGGCCATTTTTGACACCATGAACTTTATCAAGCCCGATGTGTCTACCTTGTGTACCGGCATGGCCGCCAGCATGGGTGCGTTTTTGTTGGCGGCGGGGGCCAAAGGCAAACGTTTCTCTCTGCCCAACTCCAAGGTCATGATCCACCAGCCTTCGGGCGGCAGTCAGGGGCAGGCGACCGAGATCGAGATTCAGGCACGCGAGATTTTGAAAACACGCGAACAATTGAATAAAATTTTGGCTGAACGCACCGGCCAGCCTTTGGCGCGCATTGAGCGTGACACCGAACGCGACTATTACATGTCGGCGGACGAATGCAAAGAATATGGCCTGATTGACCAGGTCATCTCGAAAAGGGCGTAGTTCTCATGGCTGAAAAAAAAGGCTCCTCCAGCGAAAAAACGCTTTATTGTTCCTTTTGCGGCAAAAGCCAGCATGAGGTCAAGAAGCTGATCGCGGGCCCGTCGGTCTTTGTCTGCGACGAGTGTATTGACCTGTGCAACGAGATCATTCGGGATGAATTGCCGCCCAGCACCGAAGCGCGCAGTGGCGGAGATGAGTTGCCAACCCCGCTAGACATCAAAAATAATCTCGACAATTACGTGATTGGCCAGGAGCCCGCCAAGCGCACGCTGGC
>JANYHL010000083.1 GCA_025359085.1 Gammaproteobacteria bacterium | reverse complement strand
CCGACCAGGCGCAACTGGCCCATGTGCGATACGTCGAACAAACCCGCCGCGGTGCGCGTGTGCATGTGTCGCTTGGTGCCCGCATGGTGCCGTTCGCCGGCTATTCCATGCCGGTGCAATACCCGGCTGGCGTGATGGCCGAGCACAAACACACGCGTACGGCTGCCGGCCTGTTTGACGTCTCTCACATGGGCCAGTTGCGCCTGGTCGGGCCCGCTGCTGCGACTGCGTTTGAAAGCCTGATTCCGGTCGATGTGATCGACCTGGCCGTCGGCAAGCAGCGCTACGGCCTGTTGCTCAATGACGAGGGCGGCATCATCGACGACCTGATGTTCGTCAACCGGGGCACGGACATTTTTGTCATCGTCAACGGCGCTTGCAAGGTCGGTGACATCGCGCACATTCAGGCCAGGATCGGCACGCGCTGCCAGGTCATCCCGATGCCGGAGCGTGCCTTGCTGGCGCTGCAAGGACCGCTTGCCGTGACCGCCTTGTCGCGCCTGGCGCCGGGCGTGGAAAAGCTGGTGTTCATGACCGGCGGCAGCTTCACCATCCAAGCGCTCCAGCAGCGCATTGACGTGTTCCTGACCCGCAGCGGCTACACCGGCGAAGACGGCTTTGAGATTTCCGTGCTCGATACCCAGGCGCAAGCGCTGGCGCAGGCGCTGCTGGCGCAGCCCGAAGTCAAACCGATTGGCCTGGGCGCGCGCAACTCACTGCGACTGGAAGCCGGTCTGCCCTTGTATGGCAATGACATTGACAGCAGCACCACGCCGGTGGAGGCGAGTCTGCAATGGGCCATGCAGAAGGTGCGCCGCACCGGTGGCGCGCGCGCCGGCGGCTTTCCTGGTGCTACAAAAATACTAGCACAACTCGCAGGAGGGACGGGGGCTGCAAGCCGAAAACGTGTTGGACTGTTGGCACTCGAGCGGATTCCGGTGCGGGAACATGTTGAACTGCAGGACCTGACTGGCTTGGCAGTGGGCGAAGTCACCAGCGGGTTGCTGGGCCCGACGATCGACCAGCCCATTGCGATGGGTTACGTGCCGCCTGAATTGGCGACCCTGGGCACACGCGTCAACGCCATGGTGCGCGGCAAACCGGTGCCGATGGAAGTGGTGGCGATGCCGTTTGTACCGACCCACTACTTCCGTGGTTGAGGGTTGATCCGCTGGGTACAGCGCCCTAGCTCGCTTCGCGTCACCGGGGGCTGTCCCGCCAAATTGTTTATTTCTTCATCTTATTTTTATTCGAGAACTCTCATGACCATCAAATACACTCCTGACCACGAATGGATCAACATTGACGGCAACCTCGCGACCGTCGGCATCACCCGGCACGCGCAAGACGCCTTGGGCGACGTGGTGTTTGTAGACCTGCCCGAAGTCGGCAAAAGCTACGCCCAGAAAGACGCCGTCGCGGTGGTCGAATCGGTCAAGGCCGCCGCTGACGTTTACATGCCCGCCCAGGGCGAAGTCGTGGAAGTCAACGAAGCCCTGCGCGCCGATCCCTCGCTGGCCAATAGCGACCCGCTGGGGGCGGGCTGGTTCTTCAAGTTCAAACTGGCGAACCCGGCGGACCTGGACGCGCTGATGGACGAAACCAGCTACGCCAACTACGCCGCCGACGCGCACTGACAGCAACAGTCATTTCGGTCAGGGCGGGCCGTTTTGTCCTGTGCTTCCCGATCCGTCAGAAATGACAAGTTTTTGCTGTCCCCCACCGTTCGGGCTGAGCCTGTCGAAGCCCTTGTCCATTTCCAGTTTCGCTGGCCCTTCGACAGGCTCAGGGCGAACGGATCATTGAGTCTGCCATGCCAACGCCCTCTACCCCCTCTCTGTCTGAACTAGAAAACTCTTGCGAATTCATCGCCCGCCACATCGGCATTGACGCGGCGGACGAAGCCCTCATGCTGAAAGCTGTGGAGTCCACCTCACGCCACGACCTCATCAACGAGATCGTGCCGCGCTCCATTGCCCGCCGCCAGCCGATGGACATTCCCGCGCCCCTCACCGAAGCTGCCGCGCTGGCCGAGCTCAAAGCCCTGGCTGCCAAGAACAAGGTGTTTAAAAGCTACATCGGCCAGGGCTATTACGGCACCCACACGCCGGGTGTGATTCTGCGCAATGTCCTGGAAAACCCCGCCTGGTACACCGCGTACACGCCCTACCAGGCCGAGATCAGCCAAGGCCGCATGGAGGCGCTGGTCAACTTTCAGACCATGGTGGTGGACCTGACCGGCATGCCAATGGCCAATGCCTCGATGCTGGACGAAGCCACCGCCGCCGCGGAGGCCATGACCATGGCGCTGCGGGCCAGCAAGTCCAGATCAAGCACGTTTTTTGTCGACACGGAGGTGCTGCCGCAAACGCTGGCCGTGATCCAGACCCGCGCCGAGCCGCTGGGCATTGAGGTCAAGGTGTGCAGCGGCGATGTGGCCTTGAACCAGGACAGCTTTGCCGTGCTGCTGCAGTACCCTGGCGTCAGCGGCGTGGTGCGCGACGACCGCGCGTGGATCCAAGCCTACAAGGCCAAAGGCGGCATCGTCATCATGGCCGCTGACCTGCTGGCCCTCACTCTGCTCACGCCCCCCGGCGAGCTGGGCGCCGACATTGCCGTGGGCACCACGCAGCGTTTTGGCATGCCGATGGGCAACGGTGGCCCGCACGCCGCCTACATGGCCTGCCGCGACGAATACAAGCGCACCATGCCCGGCCGTTTGGTCGGCGTGAGCATCGATGTGCACGGCAACCCGGCTTACCGGCTGGCATTGCAAACGCGCGAGCAACACATTCGCCGCGAGAAAGCCACCTCCAACATCTGCACCGCGCAGGTGCTGCCGGCGGTGATGGCCAGCATGTACGCCGTGTACCACGGACCCACCGGCTTGCAGCGCATCGCCCAGCGGGTGGCGACCTTGACAGCGGTCTTGGCGCAGGGCTTACTCGCCCTGGGCTACCGAACCGCCAACGCCAGCGCCTTTGATACGCTCACGGTGAACACCGGAGATACTACTAATTTAATAGCTACTAACGCCCTATCCGCGCGGGCTAACCTGCGATTTGTCTCTCATAATTCTTTAAGTGTTTCCTTGGATGAAACCACCAGCCGCGCCGATGTGGTGCAACTTCTGAGTTTCTTTGCCAAGCCCGGGCAGACCCTGCCCCAGGCCAGTGACTTCGAGCCCGCCGCCCCCAGCCTGCTGCCCGCCGCCCTGTTGCGCACCAGCGCCTACCTGACGCATCCGGTGTTCAACAGCCACCACAGTGAAACCGGCATGCTGCGCTACATCCGGCGTCTGTCTGACTTTGACCTGGCGCTGGACCGCAGCATGATCCCGCTGGGCAGCTGCACCATGAAGCTCAACGCCACCAGCGAGATGATCCCCATCACCTGGCCCGAGTTTGCCGACATCCACCCGTTTTGCCCGGCCGAGCAGCGCGCTGGCTATGCCGAGTTGGACGAGCAACTGCGCGCCTGGTTGTGCCAGGCCACCGGCTACGCTGGCATCAGCCTGCAGCCCAACGCGGGCTCACAAGGCGAATACGCCGGCATGATGGCCATTCGCGGTTTTCATGCGGCACGCGGCCAGGCCGATCGCAACATCTGCCTGATCCCCAGCAGCGCGCATGGCACCAACCCGGCCAGCGCCGCCATGGCTGGCTTCAAGGTGGTGGTGACCGGCTGCGACGCACAAGGCAATGTCGATATGGTCGAGCTGAAAGCCAAATGCGAGCAATACAGCGCCAACCTGGGCGCGGTGATGATCACCTACCCCAGCACCCATGGCGTGTTTGAGACCAGCGTGAAAGACCTGTGCGCCCTGGTGCACAGCCATGGCGCTCGCGTGTATGTGGACGGCGCCAACATGAACGCGCTGGTCGGTCTGGCGGCCCCGGGCGAATTTGGCGGCGACGTGAGCCACCTGAACCTGCACAAAACCTTCTGCATCCCGCACGGCGGCGGCGGCCCCGGCATCGGACCGGTGTGCGTGGTGGCCGATCTGGTGCCGTACTTGCCGGGCCATGGCGTGGGTGCCGACTTTTCCGCCGGGCCGCCCCAAGGGAAAGCAGCCCCCTCGGGGGGCAGCGCAGTATACGCAGTGGCAAGCGTGGGGGCCATCTCAGCAGCCCCCTTGGGCAACGCGGCGGTACTGCCGATCAGCTGGATGTATTGCCGCATGATGGGCGCGGTTGGTCTGCAGGCGGCCACCGAGGTCGCCATCCTGAGCGCCAACTACATCAGCGTGCGGCTCAAAGACCATTACCCCACGCTTTACACCAGCGTTTCGACCGACGGTACGCCCGGCCGCGTGGCGCACGAGTGCATTCTGGATTTGCGCCCGCTCAAAGAAAGCAGCGGTGGTGTCCACGGCGTCACCGCTGAAGACGTGAGCAAGCGCCTGATGGACTACGGCTTTCATGCGCCCACGCTGAGCTTTCCGGTGCCCGGCACGCTGATGGTCGAGCCCACCGAAAGCGAAACGCTGGGCGAACTGGACCGCTTCATCAATGCCATGATCGCGATCCGGGCCGAGATTGCCAACGTGGAGCAAGGCGTCTGGCCGCAGGGCAACAACCCGCTGAGCCAGGCCCCGCACACCGCCGCGTCGCTGCTGGGCGAGGTGTGGGACCGGCCCTATTCCAGAGAACTGGCCGCGTTCCCGGTGCCCAGTCTCAAACAGTCCAAATACTGGGTGCCGGTCGGCCGCATCGACAACGTCTATGGCGACCGCAATTTATTTTGCTGTTGCGTGCCGCTGGGAGAGTGACGGGGGGAAGGGATGGCGTAGCGGTCAGGCGAATGCCGCAAAGCGGCTGTTCACGCACATAAAGTCCCCTGGAGACGCCGCACTCCAGGGGGCTGGTGCAAACTAATTATCAGTCGGCCACGGTCACCACGTTGTTGGCAAACGTGATCTGGTCCGCCACGTCGGCCACGGCCTTGATCGGTGGCACATTGGCGGCGGTGATCGAGTTGGCAACCGTTCCCGTCAAGCCGCGCGGTACGGTGCGCACCACCTGGCTGCCCGGCAGTGCGGCGCCAGTTTTCAAGTTGGCGTACATCATGTCCATCGCCTGGATGAAGTAACGATGCAGCGGTACCAGACGATTGGCATAGCCGGGAAAACCGAGGAAGGCATCAAAATGCTGGGCATTGGTGACTTCGATGTAAGACAGCTTGCTGTTGGCGCCCTCAACAATCTTGTTCATGCCGAAATACGGACGCGATGTAAATGCCACCGGCACCAGCGTGTCGCTGCGGCCATGCACGATCAGCGCTGGTTTGCCCTGCAAATTGGCGCTGCGCAGCACTTCGCTCATGCCTTGCTTGACGCGCAGCGCGTTGGCACTGGGGCCCGTGACCAACTCACGCAGGCACAGCGCACCGGCGATGTTGTAGTCCTGCACACTGCCGGTTGACAAGGAGGCAGCATCCAGCAACGGCCCGCCCACACTGTTGTTGTTGACAATGTTGATGCCTACCGTGGGTGGGACGCCATTGGAAAATGCAAACGAAGTGGCCAATGCGGCGGCAGAAGCAGGAACGGGCGCAAACGGGGTAGCCGAGGTTGCAGCCCCAGTGGCCGCGTAACTGAAGCCGCAAAGGTTGTCAGTGACGCTGAAGCGGCCGTAGGTGTTGGCGTAAGTCAACGCGACCGGCAGGGTGGCAAACGAGTAGTGCGAGGCCTGCAGGTCTTTGCTTTCAGACTGCCAGCCGGCCGCGACCAGCGCGGCCATGGCACTCGCGGCTTGTTCGGCGGTGGTGGTGCCGGTGATCAGGTTGTTTGCCTTGAGGGCAGTGCAACGGTTCGCGGCAATCGTCGGGTTGACGGTGTTGAACACATTCGTCGTCGGTGACAGCAGCGCCGCACAAGGCTGCAGCAAATTAGCCAGCGTGAAATAGTCAAACAACTGTTTGCCGGTGCCGGCCAGGGTGGTGGCGCCGCGCACGATGCTCAGGCGGGCATCGGGTGCCAGCTGGACTTCGGGCTCTGCCACCGCCACGCCGCTGATCAGGCCTTGCGTGTCCTGCTCCGCCGCCGCCAGTGCCGCACCAGCGCCATTGGACACGCTGGAGGCGATCACGATGGTGTTGGCCGGTGTCAGCTTTTTAAGATGCGCCACGCCATCTGCGGCCAGATCACCGTATTTTTCATTCAGCACAAAGTACGCAAATTCAACCGATTGCAGCGTCCATTTACCCCAATCTTTTTCGGGGTTTTGTTGCGAATGCGCATGTTTGATGGCGAAACGATTCGGTGTTGCCAAGTTGAAAGCCGCGCGTTCGATAGAAGTCAGCAGGGCGGTAAAAATAGAGGCATTGCCCGCCGCAGTTTTACTCGCGCGGCCACCATTCTGGACGTTAACCGTATCGTTCTGGAGATCATGCAGGCCGGTGCCGGTGCCCTTGTCGGTATAGGCCACGGCGCAGCCGTTTTTCAAACCCCACTCGCCGGCCGAGCCGATGGCGCCATAGACGCCGCGCGATCCGCTGGAGGTAGCGGTAACGATGCAGGGGCTGGCCGGGTTGAACGTGACGGGCACCTGCACCATCATGGTGATGTTTTGACGGCCCGTGCCGTCATCCGAATAAGCGATATATTCGCTGCCGGCAATCATGCCTTCACTGGCACTCGCGACGCCTTTTGCATCGACATTGGGGCCGTACAAGGTGCCGTAGCCACCGCCCGCAGTAATGTCGAGGATGGCCCGGTAATTGTTGAAAATAGCGAGTTTACGCAGTTCGGCAGACGTCGGGCTCAAGGAGTCTACGACAGCTGGCGCGGCACCGCCCAGGCCGGATTTACCGAGACCAGCGGTAAGCAGGTCGTCGCTGGTGCCGTCATAGCTGGCAGTAGCTACGGCGCCCAGGTAGGTCGGCTTAACGTTTTTATTTTCGGCAACGGAATCGCTCCCGCCGCAGGCGCTGAGTGCCAGCACGGCCGCGGCCAATGCCGTTAACTTCAAGTTGTTTCTGTTTGTCGTAGTCATGTCTCGTCCTCTTTGTGTTGATTTATAGATTCTTCATCGAGTCATCGCACACCGGCACTTGGCAATCCTGTCTTCTCAGCAAGTTTGTCACTCCAGCGTGTAAACCATCAGCAGCCCAAAGCACGTCGGTTCGGGCCGATAAGGCCAAGCGGATGATGAGAGGTAATACGCGGCGCTTCAATACCGTATAACTACTTACCGGGGAAACCGAGCTTGACAACGTCGCAATAAGTTATATCAAACGCGCAGGGTACGGTTTTTCTGTAGGCAAAATTTCTGCGAAGCGCAAATTTGCCAACAAATCTTCGATCACAACAAGCCTTGCCGAGGTTTGGACGGGGGTTCCCCGGGGTGAATAGCGTTCGTCAGCCAAACAGTCTCTGGTGCTTGATTCTGCAAGGCGTTGAAGGCGGCCAACGCCAGCCACTGATCAATGGCCGCAGGCTCGCTGAGGGTCCGCAGCACCCCATAGGCCAGCTCGGCTTCGGGGTGGTGGCGACGCAGAAAGTTGAGCCACTGCTTGAGCCGCCCCGCTTGTTGGCGACGCTCCAGTCGCGTGCCTACCAGACGCCAAAAATCGTTAATGAAGGGCAACAGCGTTGCCCAGTTGATGACCGGGCACAGCGCTGGGCTGGCGCGCTCGGTTGAACCGGGCTGCGCGCCCACCCCCGATGCCGGATTGGCATCGGGACTCGCCATCGCCGCCTGGATGGCCAGGGCCAAGCCCGGGTCGGTCACCATGCCACGGCCCAACATCAAGCTGTCACTGCCCGACACCGCGCGACAACGCAAGGCGTCTTGCACGTTCCAGATTTCGCCATTGGCCACCACCGGGATGCGCACCACGGCCCGAATATCGGCGATGCGCTCCCAGTAGGCGGGTGGACGGTAGGCGTCGGCCTTGGTGCGGGCGTGCACCACCAACTCACTGGCGCCTCCACTTTCAATGGCCAAGGCGCACTCCAGCGCCCGCGAATCATCATGAACCCCCAGCCGCATTTTGGCCGACACGGGCATGTCGATGGGGACAGCGCGGCGCACCGCCGCACAAATTGCCAGCAGCAGCTCGGGCTGATCGAGCAAGGCGGCCCCACCGCCGTGGCGATTGACCGTCCTGGCCGGGCAACCAAAATTCAGATCAATGCCGGGCGGACGCAGGACGGCCAGGCGGCCAGCATTTTCTGCCAGGCAAACCGGGTCAGAGCCCAACAATTGCGGCCGCACGGGGACCCCCGCGAAAGTACACCCACCATTGAGCAGCTCCGGCACGACGCGCGTGAACACATGATCGGGCAGCAAGGTATTGGTGACGCGGATGAATTCGGACACGCAGCGGTCCACCCCGCCAACGCGGGTCAGGATGTCACGCAGCACAAAGTCCAGCAAGCCCTCCATGGGCGCCAGCAAAATCGTCATCCGGGTTCTAGAAGCGCATGGTCCCACTTCGGCCGGCCCGTTTTCGGCGGGCAGTTGAACAAGGGCGGGGTCAATTTTCATGGCCAGTCATGGTACACGGCCGACCTGGGCTGATCGATCAAAAAATCAAATGAAACAAGTG
>JANYHL010000012.1 GCA_025359085.1 Gammaproteobacteria bacterium | reverse complement strand
GTGAGTACCGGCTCTTACACATCTTGCTGGACCACCCGAACCGGGTCTTGAGTCGCGACCAGCTGACTGAAATGATCCACGGCCGCGAGGCCGAGGCTTTTGATCGGGCGATTGACGTGCAGGTCAGCCGGTTGCGCCAGCGCCTGCGCGACGACAGCCGCGAACCGCAACTGATCAAGACCGTGCGCGGTGAAGGTTATGTGCTGGCAGCGGTGGTGCAGAGGCAGGCGCAATGCGCCTAGGTTGGCGCGCCTGGCCGTCGAGCCTGTTCGTGCGCATGGCGTTGATCCTGCTGCTCGGGCTGCTGGTGGCGCAAGGGGTCAGCCTGTGGCTGCAATGGGCTGAGCGCGCCACCGTGGTGTCGCAGGCGCGCGGGCAAAACGTGGTTGATCGCATCGCCGAGGCGGTGCGTGTGCTTGAAGCCACGGCGCCCGCCGCGCGCGGCGCGGCACTTGAAAGGATGCAATACGGCGATTGGCAGGTGCGCCTGATCAGCGAGGAGCAGGTCTCGCAGAACCCGCCACGCGGCATGATGCAGCACATGCTCAACACGCGCCTGGGCAGTGCGCGTGAAATCCGTCCGGCCGGTGCCAGCAACGGCATGGGCATGATGCGCCGCAATCTGCCGCGCAGCTTTGATGTGCGGCTGCAGGATGGGCAATGGGTCCGCTTTATCGGCGGGCGCGAGCTTGACACGCCCGCGTTGCCCGGCGATCTGCTCCTGCGCCTGGCGGTCACGCTGCTGATCGTGATCGGGGTCGTGTTGATGGCGGTGCGCCAGGCAACCCAGCCGCTCCAGCAACTCGCCCAGGCCGCCGACGCGCTCGGGCGTGACCTGGACGCGCCCGCCCTGCGCGAAGTCGGTCCGCTGGAGACGCGCCGCGCCGCGCAGGCCTTCAACCGGATGCAGGCCCGCATCAAACGCCTGGTCAGTGAGCGCTCACGTGCGCTGGCGGCGGTCTCGCACGACCTGCGCACGCCGCTGACGCGCCTGCGCCTGCGGGCCGAGCTGGTGGACGACGAGAAACTGCGTGACCAGATCGCCGCTGATCTGGATGCCATGGCGGCCATGCTGGACGCCACGCTGGACTACCTGCGCGGCTTGCAGAACAGCGAAGCCGTGCGCCCGATCGACATCAATGCGCTGCTGGCCAGCATGAGCGAGGACGCGCTGGTGCTCGGGCGGCAAATCAACGTTGAAGGCCTGGCGCTGGCACCCTACACCGGGCGCCTCTCAAACTTGCGCCGTGCGGTGCAGAACCTGATCGACAACGCCATCAAATACGGGGGAGGCGCGCACGTACGCGTGCAAGACGATGCGACCGAATTGCGCATCATGGTCGAAGACGCCGGGCCGGGCATTGCGCCTTTTGAACTCACCCGCGTCACCGAACCCTATTACCGCTTAGAGGCGTCGCGCAACAGCGCCACCGGCGGTGTCGGGCTGGGCTTGTCCATCGCCAAAGACATCGCCCTACTGCACGGCGGTGATCTCGTCTTGACCAACCGCGCGCAAGGCGGCCTGTGCGCCACGCTCAGCTTGCCGCGCATGGCGCGGGTGCCCTGAGACAAGGTCCCTAGGGCTATTACGCGCTGTATGACGAAGTTCAGTCCCGGCCTTGCTATGCTTGCGCCCTTTGGCACCAGCCCCAACCCGAAGGAACCTGGATGAGCCCCAATCTAGCCAAGTCTTGTCTAGCGTGCGCCTTGCTGGCGCTGGCCGCTGCCGCCGGTGCAGGCCAGCCGGCGGTCAATGTTAAACAAGCTGCAGCCTTGCAAAGCGGCGGCGCCCTGCTGCTCGACGTGCGCGAAGCCGATGAATACGCGCAAGGCCACGCGCCCGGCAGCACCCTGATCCCGCTGGGGCAGTTGGCGCAGCGTTTGAAGGAAATCGCGCCCTTCAAGAACAAGCAGGTGGTTCTAATTTGCCGCTCCGGGCGTCGCTCCCAGCAGGCCACGCAGATGCTTGAAGCCGCAGGTTTCAGCGCGGCGGCCAATATTGAGGGCGGCATGCTGGCCTGGCAGCAGGCCGGTTTGCCGGTGCTCACCGGCGCGGCGTCGCGCTGAACAGTGTCAACCGGGCGTCTCAGTCTCGTAGGTCGAGTCAGCCGCCAGGCGTAACCCGACCTACTGGACTAACCCGACCTACTTGATGCCCTATCTCCGAGGGAGCTGAGCAGGTCTTATTTTTTACACAAAATGGCCCTCTAGTCCACGTGTAATAATCGTGTTGTGCTATCAAAATTGACTTTAATTTGACGCCGCTGACCTGGCCCGCCGCGCGGTCAGCCCACCCGCGGGGCGAAGCTAGGGCGTTTAGAAGTCGACCGTCACGCTGGCGCGCACGGTGCGGGGGGTTGAAGGGAAAAGATAGACGCCGCCCCAATAGGTGGTGGGCGCCTCGCGCCAGTAGCTGCGGTTGCCCAGGTTTTCCACATTGAGTTTCCACTGGGTCGATCGGCCCGCCAGCCGGGTCTGGTAGCGCAGGCCGGCGTCCAGCTGCCAGGCGCTTGGCAACTCGACGCTGCCATCACTAGTGACTTTTTTTCCGCTCTCGCCCGTCAGCAGCGCATTGAGCGACAAGCCCGGCAGCATCGCCACCTTGTAGTCGGCAAACAGCGAGGCCTTGACCTGCGGCACATTGGTCACGCGCTGATTCACCAGTGCAGGGTCCAGGGACTGCGTGAATTTGGCATCGAGCAGCATGGCGCTGGCCTGCAGGGACCACTGGCTGCCCAGCCGGCCCGTGGCCGTAAATTCGAGGCCGCGATGGCGGGCAGTCTTGCTGCCTGCCACCAGCAGCTTGGGCTCCACATTGGGCAGACTGTCGGCATAAGGTTTGTCAATGCTGAATGCGGCCGCGGTGAGCAGCAGGCGCTCATCGGCCTGCCATTTCAGCCCCAGCTCGGTTTGTTCACTCTTGAAGGCCGGCAAGGTGTCGCCGGCGTTGACAAATTTGTCCGGCCGGTTCGGCACCGACTCCAGCTCGACACCCTGGCCCCAAGACACATACGCCATGGTGCTGGTCGAGGGCGACCACGCCAGGCCCGCCCAGGGCGTGGCCACGCGCTGCGACAAGGCAAGCGCGCGGGAGCCGTCGCTGCGCTCGCTGCTGCGCTCCAGGCTGGACACGCGCAGCCCGACGAAGGATTGCAATGACGCCGTCAGGTCGGAGGCCACGGACACGAAGGCATCAAGCGCGCGTTCGCGGCTGTTGGTGTTGAGGTCGTTGGCTGTGGGGTCGCCGGGCAAGGCCATCGGGCTGTCGATGTTGGTGGTGCCGACCCAGTTGTAGGCCTGCTTGGGCGCCAGGTCGGTCGTGAGGCGGCGTCCACCTAAGCCCGCTACCACGCGGTGGTTCAACCCCAGGGCCGCGATTTTGCCCGTCAGCCGTGCTTCCCACGCGCTCGTGCTGCGCTCTTCGCCCTCGCTGCGGTAGTCGTACACGTCCACATCCCCATTGGCACACAGCCCCGGGTAGACATCGGTGGCCGCATTGCTGCAGCCGTCCGGAAAGGCGAGCCGGTCGTTGATCGTGCTGCGCTGCGTGCTTAAAGCTAGCCGGGCCTGCCAGTCGGCGTTGAGGCGGTGGTTGATGGCGAACTGCGCCGTGCTGGTGGTGGCTTCAAAAGGCTGGGACCAGCTCTGATTGTTCAGGTTCAGGCGCGAGAAGACCGGCGCAGGCAGTGTCTCGCCGACACCGTCACCGTTGCGGTCGAGCAGGCCCAGGCCCGGCACCGAGGGCTGCTGCTTGTGCTGGTATTCCAGATCCGCCGTGAGCGAGGTGGTGGGGGACAGCGCCGCAGCCAGCGCCACGCTGGCCAATTCCCGGCTGCCCTGGGCGTGGTCAAACTGGTTGCGCAAGCCCTCGGAGGCCAGGTTGACGCGAATCCCCACGTTGGAGAGCACGGTATTGGCATCCAGGTGCAGCTTGCCGCCGCCATATTCATTGGCCGACAGCGTCACCGACGTGAACGCATCCTTGAGCGGCACCTTGGTCACCAGGTTGATGCGCCCACCGGGTGCTGCCACGCCCGACTGCAAACCGGCCACGCCCTTGAGGATTTCGATGCGCTCCTTGTTCTCCAGCGCGAGCGGGGTGATGTTGGATACCGTCAGTCCATTTCGGGAAAAATTATTGCCCTGCTCTAACAAGAAGCCGCGCACCGACAGGCTTTCGATGTAACCGGTGGTGTTGTAGCTGTCGGCCAATGACGCATCGAGCTTGATGGCTTGCGACAGGCTGGCGCTGGCGCTGGCCTCTAACAGATCAGCGCCCAGCACCGTGATGCTTTGCGGCGTCCTGGCCAGCGGCGCACCGAGACCGCCCACGTCAGCCGTGTCGACGTCGAGCACGGGGGCCGACTTGCCGGTGACCGTGATGTCGTCCAGGCGTTGCGGACCGGTTTGCGCCGCTAACGGCAAGGCCAGCAAGAGGGTCAGTGCCGTGGCGGCGGCCGTGGCCGTGGGAGTGAGAGAGAGTTTGAAGTTTTGACGGATTGCCATCGAGAGTCCTTAGTCGACGGCAGGGGGAGTGCATGGATGCGCCGCACCTCCAGAAAGAGTCTCGACAGCATCCAGCCACGCTTCCCTGCGCAAGAATTACCTTGATCAAGTTCCAGGGTTTTATCTCAGCCGTCGGTCTTGCGACCGCCAGCACCCCTAGCGTTTACGCACCGGCAGCAGGCCGGTGCGATGCGTGAATTGTAGAGCGGCCACTTAAAATGGCGGCTTCAGGCCTCATTTTTTTACTTGCACCCCACAATGGCGTTCTCTACTGTGCTCAGTTCACCCTGTCTTTTTGGCGCCGCGCGCCCACGGCGCACCGCATGACGCCTGGCGCCAGCTCCCCTTTTGGCGAACGCCGCTACAACGCATGGAACGACCATGTGAAAGCGCGTCATGGAGGGCGGGTACAGAAGGTCTCGGTGCTGGCGGGTTTCACCTGCCCGAATCGCGACGGGCTGGTCGGCACCGGGGGCTGCAGCTTTTGCAACAACGCCAGCTTTACGCCCGGCTACCTGGATCGGCGCCAGAGCATCACCGAACAGATCGACGCCGGGCTGGAATTCCTGCAGCGGCGATACCCCGGCACGCAGCGCTACATCGCGTATTTTCAGAGCTACAGC
>JANYHL010000110.1 GCA_025359085.1 Gammaproteobacteria bacterium | reverse complement strand
CTGCATCACAGCCCGGCGCAAGGCTTCGGTTTCGCTGCCTTTGTCACCCGCTACCGCCGGTTCCGCCTCAACTGGCGTGACATTGGCAGTGAAGTGCTGCTCGCCCTCCTCAATTTTATTGACCTTGGCCCGCTGCTGGCCTTCAACCAGCACCTTGACCGTGCCGTCAGGGAGCTTGAGCAGTTGCAGGATCGTTGCCACGCATCCAACCTCAAACATGTCCTCGACAGATGGCTCGTCCTTGGCAGCCGTTTTCTGGGCAACCAGCATGATGCGCCGCTCGACTTCCATGGCCGACTCGAGCGCCTTGATACTCTTGGGCCGCCCCACGAAAAGCGGAATCACCATGTGCGGAAACACCACCACATCCCGCAGCGGAAGCAAGGGCAGATCGATAGGCGATGCAGGAAGAAACGATTGACCGGACATAAATACCTTAACCTTGAAAATTCAGCAGGACGCGTGGCTGACGCTTAGCGCAGTGGCTCCCGCGTAGCAACCAGACGTGGGGCCAGCCGCTGCAATAACAAGCGGGCAGCAAGTCAAAAGCCTGCCGACCCGCTGCGCCCAAGTACGGTCAGGCTTTTTTGGCTGCCTCGCGGTACACGAGCAGTGGCGGCTTGTTTTCTTCGATTGTTGACTCGTCCACCACAACTTTGTCAACATTGCTGGAAGTGGGCAGGTCGAACATGGTGTCGATCAGCGACTGCTCAAGAATGGACCGCAGTCCCCTCGCACCGGTTTTTCGGGCAAGCGCCTTTCGGGCGATTGCTTTGAGCGCGGACGGTCTGATTTCCAAGTCCACCCCTTCCATTGCCAGCAACTTGCTAAATTGCTTCACCACCGCGTTTCGGGGCTCGGTCAAAATTTGCACCAGTGCATCTTCAGTCAACTCGGCAAGTGATGCGATCACCGGCATGCGACCCACCAATTCAGGAATAAGTCCAAATTTGATCAAATCTTCAGGCTCGACGTCTTTGAAAGCTTCTGTCAGGCTGCGCGACTTTTTGCTTTTTACTGCAGCGCCAAAGCCGATACCCGATGCCTCGGTCCTGTTTTCAATGACTTTTTCCAGGCCCGAAAATGCACCGCCGCAAATAAACAGGATGTTGGTCGTATCAACCTGCAAAAAATCCTGATTGGGATGCTTGCGCCCGCCCTGCGGCGGTACCGAAGCCATAGTGCCCTCCATCAACTTCAAGAGGGCTTGTTGCACACCTTCGCCAGACACATCGCGCGTGATTGACGGGTTGTCGGACTTGCGTGAAATCTTGTCAATTTCGTCGATGTACACAATGCCCCGCTGGGCACGGTCGACCTCATAGTTGCAGCTTTGCAGCAGCTTTTGGATGATGTTCTCGACGTCCTCGCCCACGTAGCCTGCTTCTGTGAGGGTGGTGGCGTCTGCCATAACGAATGGCACGTTGAGCGTCCGTGCCAGCGTTTGCGCCAACAAAGTTTTGCCCGAACCTGTAGGGCCAATCAACAAAATGTTGCTTTTGGTCAGTTCAACATCGTCTTTTTTGGCAGATTCTTTGTGCTTGAGCCGTTTGTAGTGGTTGTAAACCGCCACCGCCAACGTGCGTTTGGCAGGCTCCTGGCCTATGACGTAACCGTCCAGAGTCGCCTTTATTTCCGCCGGGGTAGGGAGCTCGCTGCGCGCTTCTGCGACATCGCCAACAGCAGGCAATTCATCCCGAATTATTTCGTTGCACAGCTCAATACATTCGTCACAAACAAATACCGATGGGCCGGCAATCAGTTTTTTGACTTCATGCTGGCTTTTGCCGCAAAACGAGCAGTACAGGGTCTTCTCGCTGGAGGAGCCTTTTTTGTCGGCCATTACTGAGATGCCTTTTAAATAAGCTGCGAATGTTGGGCCGATGATAACCAAATAGAAACGGCGCTTTCCATGGGGGAAAACGCCGTTTTGTTTACCAAAAACCACAATTTAAGGACGTTTGGAAATCACCTGGTCAACCAGTCCATAGTCTTTCGCCTCGTTTGCCGAAAGCCAGAAATCGCGCTCCATGTCGCGTGCGATTTTTTCGATGGGCTGGCCGGTGCGTTCTGCGTAAATTTTGTTGAGTTGCTCCCGCGTTTTCAAAATTTCCCGGGCAGAAATCTCAATATCGCTGGCCATGCCGCGGGCGCCGCCAGACGGCTGGTGCAGCATTACGCTGGAGTTTGGCAAGGCAAACCGTTTGCCTTTGGCACCAGCCGCCAGCAAGAAAGAACCCATGCTGGCAGACATTCCAGTGCACAAGGTAGAAACATCAGGTTTGATGAAATTCATGGTGTCGAAAATTGCCAAGCCTGCACTTACCGAGCCGCCTGGAGAGTTGATGTACAGCGAAATGTCCTTGTCCGGATTCTCACTTTCCAAAAACAGCAGTTGGGCAACCACCAAATTGGCCATGTAGTCCTCAACCGGCCCCACCAGAAAAATTACCCGCTCCTTGAGCAAGCGCGAATAAATGTCGTAAGAACGCTCACCACGGCCCGATTGCTCAATCACCATGGGCACAAGTCCCAGACCCTCGGTTTGCATTGCGTCGTAAGCGCCGAACGGAATGCTGTCTGTTTCGTTTTTATGCATCGCAATGCTCCATTGAATAAATAGTTTGGGGGCTACCCAAAACAAGTGGGGCCGGAACGCAACAGTTCAATCGCGCAACCAGCCCGATCCCCCAATTTACACCCGGCGACGGCGTTAGTTCTGCGCCATTAGATCGTCAAACGACATGGCCTTGTTGATGACCTTGGCTTTCGACAAGACAAACTCTGTCACATTATTTTCCACCACGACGGCTTGCACTTCGGCCATACGGTTGTTGTCGCCAAGATACCAGCGCACCACCTCCTGCGGTTTCTCGTAGCTGGCAGCCAGCTCTTCAATATGGGCCTTGAGCTGTTCGGGCTTTGCCTGCAAATTATTCGATCGCACCAGCTCAGCCACGACCAGCCCCAAACGCACGCGCTTCTCAGCTTGAGGGCGGAAGACGTCATCAGGAATCGGCGCCTTGTCTGCATCCTTGACGCCGCGTTGCTTC
>JANYHL010000069.1 GCA_025359085.1 Gammaproteobacteria bacterium | reverse complement strand
GGCACACAAGGCGTCAATCAAAGCCTCGGGAATGCCGCACAGGCCAAAGCCGCCCACGGCCAGTAACTGGCCATCTTTGACAATGCCTTCCAATGCCTTGGCCGCGTTGGGGTAAATTTTGTTCACTGCACAATCTCCTTTGAAGAAATAATCACCTTACGATACTACTTAACTTCATACGTAGTTTTTCGTAAAGTACAACCCTAAGTATTGGTCACCCACACCGCATGGATATTGATTACCGTCTAGCCTTCGATCTGGCACCAGTCGGCCTCGCACTCTCCCGCAACCGCAACATGCTGGACTGCAACCGCCACCTGTGCGAGATGTTTGGTGCCTCCCGTGAATTATTGGTAGGCCAGTCGTTCCAGGTGCTGTACCCCAGCGCCATTGAATTTGAGCGCACCGGCTCCCGCATCGCGCCGATTCTGAACCGCAACGGCACCTACGCGGACGACCGCATCATGAAGCGCGCCAACGGCGAGACCTTCTGGTGCCACGTCACGGGTCGTGCGCTCAACCCGAGCGCACCGCATGAGACTGGCATCTGGACCTTTGAGGATTTGAGCTCACGTCGCTCGGTCAAGGCCGAGTTGACGGCGCGTGAGCGTGAGGTGGCGGCGCACCTGATGGCCGGATTGACCAGCAAGGAAATCGGCAAGACGCTGGTCATCAGCCACCGCACGGTAGAAATCTACCGTGCGCGCTTGATGCGCAAATAC
This sequence comes from Gammaproteobacteria bacterium, assembly GCA_025359085.1. GTDB lineage: Bacteria > Pseudomonadota > Gammaproteobacteria > Burkholderiales > Burkholderiaceae_C > Rhodoferax. The sequence continues at coordinate 28,277 of JANYHL010000069.1, read as the reverse complement.
ATGGCATCCAACACCGGGGACTTGGTGCATAAATTGATGGCGGGCTGATAGCAAGCCCACCGATTGAATCGGGCCATCTGTTAAAACACTCGATATTCTTTTTTGCAAATGACCAAGCCGATGCTTAATTCACCCCCCCTTGCCACGACAACACCTGTCACCAACCCAGCGCCTGTGATCCGCTGGCTTGAGACCGACCAGGAATGTTCCGCGCGCTGGCGTTCCGAACGCGGCGCAGCACCACCCAAACGGGTGGTGCTGGCCGACGACACCCTGACCGCCGACATCGCCTACCGCCTGGCCTGCGAAGGCACGGCCCTGCTGTGGCGTGGCGATTTTCAAAATGCCAAACAATTGCTGCAGGCGCTGGCCCGGCGCGCCGATCAGGTTCCCACGCGCAAGCGCAAAAAAACCGCCCAGGAAATACCGCTGGTAGACGCCTTTCACCTGCATCGCCTGGCCCAGTCGCAACGGGCGCGCATGCTGGGCATGCTGCTGATCCCGTTCAATGCGGACTACAGCATTCCACTGCGCCGCGCCCCGGATGTGAAAAGTGCCTGCACCGAGGCCTGGGGCCCTGCGAATGAAGCTAACGGCGCTTCGGTTGCGTCCCTGCGTGAGTTGCTGGGCATTACCAGCGCCCACGAATGGCGCCGAAAAGGCGTTGAGATTGCCGCACTCGGTGAGGCTCCCGCTAACCGCATTCATCCGCACTATGGCGTGTTCTCCCCCGTGCGGGGCGAATACATTCACCTGGTTGCCACCGCGCATCTGCCCAAATCCCCCAGCGGGCAGGCAGTGGTCGCGTTTGACATTGGCACCGGCACCGGTGTGCTGTCAGCCGTGCTGGCGCGGCGTGGCGTCAACAGAATTGTGGCCACCGATCAAGACCCAAGGGCGCTGGCCTGTGCGCGAGACAACCTGGCGCGCTTGAACGTCGCAGACAAAGTTCAACTGGTACAGACTGATCTATTTCCTGAAGGTCAAGCCTCGCTCGTGGTGTGCAACCCACCCTGGCTGCCAGCGCGGCCCAGTTCGCCAATTGAACGAGCGGTGTACGACGAGGGCGGGCGCATGCTGGCGGGCTTTCTGAAGGGCTTGACCGCGCATCTGGCTCCCAAAGGGGAAGGTTGGCTGATCTTGTCCAACCTGGCCGAACACCTGGGTTTGCGCACGCGCGCTGAGCTGCTTGATGCTTTTGAGCGCAACGGTTTGCGGGTGGTGAGCCGCATCGACGCCAAGCCACAGCATCCCAAGGCGTCAGATGCCAGCGATCCGCTGGCGGATGCCCGCTCGCGTGAAGTAACCTCGCTCTGGCGCCTGGCAGCGGTTTAAGCAACGCAGACAAATCACCATGACCAGCGCCATCGACGTGATGGCTTGCACGTCTTGCGCCAAGCCGCGCAAAGAGGGCCTGGCGACACCGGTGCTGATCCTGCACCGCCTGCCGCTGGCGCCCATTGACTGACCGCGACGGCCAGCGCAGGGAAGAGATTGAACCAAAAACTATAATCAGGACTCAGACCTGGGTCTCACGTAGAAGACTCAGCAGTGATATATTGCATTTTGTGAGCAGGCCAGCAATACTGCGCAAGCACACCTTTGAGTACCATAAGGCATGATCAACAGCAAATACGCGGGCTTTTTTCCAGAGCTCATCAACGTCGAAGCAGAAGAGACCACGCGTCCCATGCCGCTTCAGGAACTGCCACGCCAGATCCAGATTGACCACGAGATGGAAATTGTGCGCGCACATCACCCGCGCATTGCCAGCGCCATCGAGATGTTTTGGGGTCACAAGGACTGTAGTGAATACTTGCAGCAATTGATCCTCAATGGTGGCGACGGCGTCGGCAGAACCCGAATTGGCTTCAAGCACGAGGTTTTGGCAGCCTTCATGCACTTGATCACCTTGCACGACCTGCCAGAAAATTGACCCGCTAGCCGGTTCCCGTGGCCAGGTCCCCGATCCAGAACGCCCGCTAATGGAACGACTGCGCATCGACAAATGGCTGTGGGCGGCGCGCTTTTACAAAACGCGCAGTCTGGCCAGCGACGAAATTGACAAAGGCCGGGTCCACGTCAATGGCGTGGCGGTCAAACCCGCGCGTGAAGTGAAAGCCGGCGACACAGTGCAATTGCGCAGCGGCACCCTCATCCGCAGCGTGGTGGTGCAAGGCGTGAGCGACAAGCGCGGCCCAGCACCGGTGGCAGCGCTGCTGTTCCAGGAAACCGCTGATTCCCTCGCCCGCCGCGCCGCCGCCGCCGAACAACGCCGCCTGGCGCCGGAACCGGCCTTGAGCCTGACGCAAGGCCGCCCGACCAAGCGCGACCGCCGCGACACTGAAAAAGCCCGCAGCGATCAGGTCCACCAATGGGACCAGCGCTGGAGTGCCTCCATCGACACCTGAAGCCGCCCTGCCGCCGCGGGCCGTGCAAAGGCGTTCACGGCAGACTCAAGCGACGCGTGTCATCGTGCCAGGCTTGAAACCCAGATCAGCGACCTTTCCTTTGCGCCCGCGCAGCGCCCGCGCGTTGTTGAGGCTGCGGATCTCCAGCGTTTCGTCGCGCGGCTTGCCGCCTCGGCCCAGGCCTTCAATCTTGACGCTGCGGGTATAGGCGCAAGCACCGGCCAGCGTGTCCTTGTCTTCCAGATCAATCAGCATCAGCCCGCGCCCGCCGGTGGCCATGGTTTTGAGCTGGTTGATCTCGAACGTCAAAATGCGCCCAGCGGTCGAAGCACAGGCCACATGCGTCGCAGGCGGCCACGGCATCGCCCCGGAGCCCCCCGCCACCGGAGACGGTCGGCACAAAATTTCACCCGCATTGCAGGTCACAAAGGCTTTGCCCGCCTTCAGCCGCGATGTCATGTTTTCCACCGAAGCCATAAAACCGTAGCCACCTGAACTGCTGAGCAGCAGCGTCGCACTGGCCGGGCCGGCAAAGTAATACAGCAACTCGGTGCCGCTCTCCAGCTCAATCAGGCTGGTAATCGGCTGGCCGTCACCCCGGGCGCCGGGCAACAAGGCCACCGCCACCGAATAAACCCGGCCGTTGCTGCCCCACACCAGCAGCATGTCCACGGTGCGGCATTCAAACGTGTCGTAGAGCGCGTCACCGGCCTTGAAGTTGTAGTCCGCAGGCGGCACGCCGCTGGCAGCACGCTCGCTGGTCCACCCTTTTTGAGCCCGCACCCAGCCTTTTTGACTCACCACCACCGTGACCGGTTCGTCCACCACCTTGACTTCAAGCACCGCTTTTTTCTCGGCCTGGATCAAGGTGCGGCGCGGGTCGGCAAAGGTTTTGGCATCGGTCTCGATCTCCTTGATCATCAAGCGGCGCAGGGTGGCCGGGCTGCCCAGAATTTCCTCCAGCTTTTGCTGCTCGCCGCGCAGTCCGGCCAACTCCTGCTCAATCTTGATGGCCTCCAGGCGGGCCAGCTGGCGCAGGCGGATTTCCAGGATGTCCTCCGCCTGTCGGTCCGACAGCTGGAACCTGGTAATCAGCGCCGCCTTGGGCTCCTCGGCCTGGCGAATGATGGCAATCACTTCGTCGATATTGAGCATCACCAACGCGCGCCCTTCCAGGATGTGTATGCGGTCCAGCACCTTGTCCAGGCGGTGTTGCGAGCGCCGCTCGATGGTTTGCTGGCGGAACTCAATCCACTCGGTGAGCATCTGGCGCAAGGACTTTTGCGTTGGCCGGCCGTCGAGCCCGATCATCGTCAAATTAATCGGCGACGAGGTCTCCAGACTGGTGTGCGCCAGCAGCGTGGTGATCAACTCCTGCTGGCTGATCTTGCTGGTCTTGGGCTCGCACACCAGGCGCACGGCGGCGTCTTTGCTCGATTCATCGCGCACCCCGTCGAGCACCGACAGCAGCGTCGCCTTGAGCTGGTTTTGCTCCAGCGACAAGGCCTTTTTCCCGGCCTTGATTTTGGGGTTGCTCAGCTCTTCAATCTCTTCGAGCACGCGCTGCGTGCTGACTCCCGGCGGCAATTCGGTCAGCACCAGGCGCCATTGGCCGCGCGCCAGGTCTTCGATCTTCCAGCGCGCCCGGCATTTGAGCGAGCCGCGCCCGCTGCGGTAAGCCTCGGCGATGTCCTCGGCACTGCTGATGATCTGGCCGCCACCGGGGTAGTCCGGGCCGGGAATCAGGGCGAACAACTCCGCCTCGCTGAGCTGGGGCGACTTGATCAGCGCGATGCACGCGTCAGCCACCTCGCGCAGGTTGTGGCTCGGGATTTCAGTGGCCAGCCCGACCGCAATGCCGCTGGCGCCATTGAGCAGGTTGAAGGGCAAGCGCGCCGGCAACTGGCTCGGCTCCTGCGTCGAGCCGTCGTAGTTGGGAACGAAATCGACCGTGCCTTCGTCGATTTCATCGAGCAGCAGCCCGGTGATCTTGGCCAGGCGCGCCTCGGTGTAGCGCATGGCGGCAGCGCCGTCGCCGTCACGCGAACCAAAGTTGCCGTGCCCGTCAATCAAAGGGTAGCGCTGCGAAAAATCCTGCGCCATGCGCACCGCAGCGTCATACACCGATGAGTCCCCGTGCGGGTGAAAGCGTCCCAGCACGTCACCGACGATGCGGGCAGATTTGACCGGCTTGGCCCCGGTATTACCGTTGGGGCCGCCAAAACCCAGACCCATGCGCGACATGGAATACAAAATGCGCCGCTGCACCGGTTTTTGGCCGTCACAAACATCGGGCAAGGCGCGGCCCTTGACCACGCTCAGGGCGTACTCCAGGTAGGCACGCTGGGCGTAGGTGGCCAGATTCAGCGCGTCATCACCCTCGGGCTCGGCAGGTGTCACAGCATCAAAAATCAGTTGATCAGTCATAGCAAACAGTAGTCGGATGTCATTAAATCAAAGTCAAAATTTCAAACGGGCCCGCGCCGTGGCTGGGTTGGGCGGCCGACGATTTCTGGTACTCCAGCATGAGGAGGCAGCCAAACCCGGCTGCTGCGCAGCGAACACCATGAAGACAGCGATTACCGTATAAAAATGATAGCTGCCAAGGCATACAGGACGGGGGTTAGAGCCTAAAAAAGCTTAAAAAATTTTAAATATCGATCTCCACCGTATCGCCATGCAATTCCATCAACTCGCGCCGCGCCGCCGCCTCGCCCTTGCCCATCAACTGGGTAAACAGGCTTTGCGTCTGCAAAAAGTCGATGCTGCCCAATTGCACCGGCAGCAGGCGCCGGGTATCGGGGTTCAGGGTGGTGTCCCACAGCTGCTCGGCGTTCATCTCGCCCAAGCCCTTGAAGCGGCTGATGCTCCAGGCGCCCTCGCGCACACCCTCTTTGCGCAGCTTGTCGAGGATGGCGGTCAGCTCGCCATCGTCCAGCGCATAGGCCTTGGAGGCGGGCTTCTTGCCGCGCGCAGGCGCATCGACCCGGAACAGCGGCGGACGCGCCACAAAAATATGGCCAGTCTCGATCAACTTGGGGAAATGCTTGAAAAACAGCGTCAGCAGCAGCACCTGAATATGGGAGCCGTCCACATCGGCATCCGACAAAATGCAGACCTTGCCGTAGCGCAGCCCGCTCAAGTCGGGCGAATCGTTGGGGCCGTGAGGATCAACGCCGATCGCCACCGAAATATCGTGAATTTCATTATTGGCAAACAAGCGGTCACGCTCGACCTCCCAGGTGTTGAGCACCTTGCCGCGCAGCGGCAAGATCGCCTGGCTCTCCTTGTCGCGTCCCATCTTGGCGCTGCCACCGGCCGAGTCGCCCTCGACCAGAAAGACCTCGTTGTAAGCCAGATCCCGGCTTTCGCAATCGGTCAGTTTGCCCGGCAGCACCGCCACGCCGGAACCCTTGCGTTTCTCGACCTTCTGTCCGGCTTTCTGCCGCGTTTGCGCCGCCTTGATCGCCAGCTCCGCCAGTTTCTTGCCGTACTCGACGTGGTGGTTCAGCCACAATTCAAGGGCCGGGCGCACAAAGCTGGAGACCAGTTTGAGCGCATCGCGCGAGTTCAGCCGCTCCTTGATCTGGCCCTGAAACTGCGGGTCCAGCACCTTGGCCGACAAGACATAGCTGGCGCGGGCAAACACGTCTTCGGGCATCAGTTTCACCCCTTTTGGCAGCAGCGAGTGCAGCTCGATAAAACTCTTGACCGCCGTGAACAGGCCGTCGCGCAAGCCCGCCTCGTGCGTGCCACCTGCGGTGGTGGGAATCAGGTTGACATAGCTTTCCCGCACCAGGGAGCCGTCTTCGGTGAAAGCAACGCACCAGGAGGCGCCCTCGCCTTCGGCAAAATTGTCATGCTGCGCATCGGCAAAACCGGCGCCCTCAAACACCGGAATCACCAGTTCCCCGGCCAGCGTCTGCATCAGGTAGTCGAGCAGACCGCCCTTGAACAGCCAGTTTTGCGTCTCTTTGCTTTTCTCGTTGACCAGCGTCACGGTGACGCCTGGCATCAGCACCGCCTTGCTGCGCAGCAGATGCACCAGTTGCGCCAGCGGCAGCGCCAGCGTTTCAAAATACTTGGCGTCGGGCCAGACCCGTACCGTGGTGCCGGATTTGCGCTCGCCCGGGGCCTGCTCGCGCACGCGCAGCGGCTCGATCACGTCGCCGCCAGCAAACACGAGGCTGGCGACCTTGCCTTCGCGGTAGGTGGTGGCCTCCAGCCGCGTGGACAAGGCGTTGGTCACGCTGACACCCACGCCATGCAAACCACCCGAGAAGCTGTAGGCACCGCCCTTGCCCTTGTCAAACTTGCCACCGGCGTGCAATTGCGTGAACACCAGCTCGATCACAGGGGCGTTTTCCGTCGGGTGCAGGCCAAACGGAATGCCGCGGCCGTCGTCCTCGATGCTGACCGAGCCGTCAAGGTGCAACACCACTTTGATTTTCTTGCCATGCCCCGCCAGCGATTCGTCCGCCGCGTTGTCGAGCGCTTCCTGGATCACATGCAGCGGCGTGTCGGTGGTGGTGTACATGCCTGGTCGCTGCTTGACGGGCTCCAGGCCCTTCAAGACACGGATCGAGGCTTCAGAGTATTCGTTGGTGGGTTTGAGTGCCATAGGGGCCGGATTGTAATCGGCTGTATGAAACTACAGCCTTTGCCGCCGTCGCATCAGTCTCAACCCGGTAGCGGCTACAAACCCAAGGTGGTCGCCGGAAATCCCGGTGTGCTGTCGCGGATTTTTTCATCCAGCAGCTGGCGCAGCAGTACGCTGCGTTCGGGGTTGTGGCCCCAGACGCCGACACTGCGCTGCGGATCCAGCCGCTGCATGAACCAGGACCGGCTCCAGATCGCGCTCGGGCAATCACCGGGCGCCGCATCGCGGCAGACGCGGCAGTCGATGAGGTGGCCCCAAGTCTGGCGCCACGCCACAAAACGCGGCTGCTGGCGCACCACCTCGTCAAAGCGCATTGCCAGCAGCGTCATGCGGCGCCCGGCCCTGGACCAGGCCTGCAAGGATTCAACCACCGAGCGCTCGCGCAAGGGCCAGTCTTCAAAGGTGGCATCGCTCAAGATCAGCTCGGGCCAGCCCTCGCGCGCGGCACAGGCCAGCGCGTCGCGCACGCCTTGCGCGAAGTCGGTAGGGCCGGAAAACCGGCCGCTGGGCAATGCTTGGGGTTCAGTAGTCATGAGTTTCTTGACAGTTCAGAGTTGATGCAACCAGCCCGCTTGCTGCCAATCCTGCAGCAAACAGCGGGCCTCAGGGCTGACACGGCCCAAGTCCTGCGCAGTGAGATAGCGCTGGTCGGCCAGGCGGCGCATCAGGGTCGCATCGCGACCCCCGGCGCGGAAGCTTTCGCCATTAATATAAATGTGTTTGGCGTCAAACATCATTTTGGAGCGCCGATCCAGTTGGATCTTCCGGCCCGGCCCGCCAGGCGCCAGGCCTGCCCGATGAGTTTGGGGCTCAGGGGCAGGGAACCAGACGTTGGCCTTGGGCTCGGTCATGTATTCCCCCAGGGCGCGCCCCAACGCGGCCGGGTCTTTGAGTGCATCCTGCAAGGCGTCCCGGGCGAATTCAAGCAGTTGCGCCGGTACTTCTGCCGGCTCGCTGACGGCCGCCTGCCGGGGGTCGCGGTACACCGCGACACCGACCGCGTCCTCGGCGTCGTCCGCCAGCCGCTGCAACAGTTCGCGCGCCAGTTCCGCCCGGCTCGGGGACCTGAAACCAATCGAATAAGTCATGCATTCGCCCAAGGCCACACCGTCATGCGCGTACCACAGCGGCAGGTACAGCATGTCACCGGGCTCCAGCACAAATTCTTCTTCGGGCTCAAAGTGGGCCAGAATCTTCAAGGGCACATCGGGCTGAAGGCTGCGATCTTTCTGGCGCCCGATGCGCCAGCGCCGACGGCCCTGGGCCTGCAGCAAAAACACGTCGTAACTGTCAAAGTGCGGCCCGACGCCACCGCCATCGCTGGCGTAGCTGATCATCAAATCATCAAGTCGCGCGTCCGGCACAAAACGGAACTGATTCATCAAGGCGTGGACCGCGTCATGCTGCAAGTCGACCCCCTGCACCAGCACCGTCCAGCCAGGGCGGCTCAAAGCGGGCAAAGCGCGGCGCGCGAAAGGCCCCGATTTGAGGTGCCAGCCGGGCGTCTGTCCGGGTTGCTGCATCACCAGGCGGGCCTGAACGTCCTGGTGCTCGGCCAACTCGAACAATTGCGCCCGGTCCAGCAAGGGCTTGAAGTCGGAAATCGCCCGGCGGATCAGCAAAGGCTTTTTTTGCCAATGCCGTTTCATGAATAATTGCGGGCTTAAACCGCCCAACAAGGGCAAGGGCTGCGAGATATCCATTCGTTTCTCCGGTCACTTCTGGGTGCCACCACTGACACATTTCAAACTGCGACAATTCTCGTATGGAAATCAATCAACAATGCGTGGTCGCGCTGACCTGGACCTTAAAAGACACCTTGGGTGAGGTGCTGGACGTGCTGACCGAGCCGGTCGAGTTTCTGGTTGGGGGCGATGATCTGTTTCAAACCGTCGAAGACGCCTTGCAAGGCCATGCAGCAGGCGCCAAGCTGGAACTGCAGATCGAACCCGAGCAGGGCTTTGGCGACTTCAACGACCAACTGGTGTTTCTGGAATCACGCGCGCTTTTTCCGCCCGAAATCGAAGAAGGCATGACTTTCGAGGGCGCCTCGCTGCCCGCCGGCTGCAACCCGGAGGCGCCCAAAGACGCCTGGTACACGGTGACCGAGCTCTACCCCGAGCATGTGGTGCTCGACGGCAACCACCCCTTGGCCGGCATCGCCTTGCGCTTGAGCCTGAAGGTCGAAGGCGTGCGGGAAGCCACCGAAGAAGAGATTGGCCGCGGTTCAGCCGGTACTGGTTTTTTCAGGGTGCAGGCGGTGCACGCCAACGTCTTGGGCAATGACACGCTGCATTGAGGTTTGCTTCAACTTCAATAGCATACTTTACAGCGGCAGCAAGGGCTAGGGCCGTAAATGACCATTAATGTGGGCTGGTCGTTCATGCTGGCCGCGCCAGCATCCGGGCTCAGCCCTTGCCCGTCGACCCGTAGCCGCCCTCCCCGCGCGCGCTGGCCGGGAATTCGCTCACCACGTTGAACTGCGCCTGCAGCACCGGCACGATCAGCAGCTGCGCAATGCGCTCCATCGGCTCGATCGTGAACGCCACATCGCTGCGGTTCCAGGCGCTCACCATCAGTTGCCCCTGGTAGTCGCTGTCGATCAGGCCGACCAGATTGCCCAGCACAATGCCGTGCTTGTGGCCCAGGCCCGAGCGCGGCAGGATCATGGCGGCGAACTTCGGATCTTTCAGATAAATAGCGATGCCGGTCGGCACCAACTGCCAGGCATTGGGCAACAAGGTCAGCGGCGCGTCCAGGCAGGCGCGCAAGTCCAGCCCGGCGCTGCCCGGCGTGGCATAGGCGGGCAACTGCTCCGCCATGCGGGGGTCGATGATTTTGACGTCAATTTTGATCATTTTGGCCTCTAGCCCCCGTCTTTATTGATATGTGTGCTATTAATTGACGAGCAAGATTGATTTTTGAATCGCGCGCCAGTTCTTGCACCCCTGACGCATCCACCAACAGCAGCGTGTTGTCATCCTGCCCAAAGGTGGCCGGGCCGATATTGCCCACCAGCAGCGGCACGCCTTTGCGCACGCGCTTGGCTTGGGCGTTCGCCAGTAGGTCGTGGCTTTCAGCGGCAAAGCCGACGCAGAACAAGTCGCCCGAGCGGCCACGGGACGACTGGGCCAGCGTGGCCAGAATGTCCGGGTTTTCCACAAAGCGCAGGGTCGGTGGTTCAGCCGAGCCGTCTTTCTTGATTTTTTGCTCGGCAGCGGACGCCGGTCGCCAGTCGGCGACTGCCGCTGTAGCTACAAAAATAGTAGCTGACTGCGCATATTCCACGCTGGCTGCCAGCATATTTTGTGCCGAAGTCACGTTGATGCGCCGGACCCCGCGCGGCGTCGGCAGGTGCACCGGCCCGGCGATCAAGGTCACCTGCGCCCCAGCTTCATGGGCGGCACGCGCGATGGCAAAGCCCATTTTCCCGCTCGACAAGTTGGTGATGCCGCGCACCGGGTCGATCGCCTCATAAGTTGGCCCGGCGGTCACCAGCACCTGCTGGCCCAACAATAGTTTGGGCTGAAAAAAGCTAACCACGTCTTCCAGCAGTTCCTGCGGCTCCAGCATGCGGCCATCGCCGGTTTCGCCACAAGCCTGATCGCCGCAGCCGACGTCAAACACGGTGGCCCCGTCCGCCTTTATCTGCGCCACGTTGCGCTGGGTGGCCGGATGCGCCCACATTTCACGGTTCATGGCCGGCGCCAGCAACAGCGGCACCTGCGCCAGGGGGCGTGCCAGGCACATCAGGCTGAGCAGATCATCGGCCCGGCCATGTAACAGTTTGGCCATGAAATCGGCGCTGCATGGGGCGATCAAAATCGCGTCGGCCTCGCGGCTGAGGTTGATGTGCGCCATGTTGTTCGGCTCGCGCGCATCCCATTGCGAGTCGTAGACCGGGCGCTGGCTGAGCGCCTGCAGTGTGACCGGCGTGATGAACTGCGCCGCCGCCGCCGTCATCACCACCTGCACCGTTGCGCCCTCTTTGATCAAGGCGCGGCACAACTCGGCCGCCTTGTAACAGGCAATGCCGCCCGTGAGCCCCAAAACGATGTGTTTTCCAGCAAGTTCATTCATGGCCAGCAATGTAGCAGAGCTCATCGAAGGGCGGACTCTATAATCTGCCTTTCCCACCTCCCCGAGCTTTCAAGCTCCCTCTGACATGACCAAATTTGTCTTCGTCACCGGCGGTGTGGTGTCTTCCCTGGGTAAGGGAATCGCCTCAGCCTCCTTAGCCGCGCTCCTGGAGTCGCGCGGCCTCAAAGTCACTTTGATCAAGCTCGATCCCTACCTCAATGTCGATCCCGGCACGATGTCGCCGTTTCAACATGGCGAGGTTTTTGTCACCATCGACGGCGCAGAAACCGATCTTGATTTGGGCCACTACGAGCGCTTTGTGGAAACCCGCATGCGCAAGGCCAACAACTTCACCACCGGCCAAATCTACAAAAGCGTGCTGGAAAAAGAGCGACGTGGCGACTACCTGGGAAAAACGGTGCAGGTGATTCCGCACGTCACCAATGAAATCCAGGATTTCGTCAAACGCGGTGCTGGCTGGGGAACCCCGGACGCGGTGGATGTTGCCATTGTCGAAATCGGCGGTACCGTGGGCGACATCGAGTCGCTGCCGTTCCTGGAAGCCGTGCGCCAGATGAGCCTGAAGATGGGGCCCAACAACAGCGCCTTTGTGCACTTGAGCTACGTGCCCTGGATTGCCGCCGCCGGTGAACTCAAGACCAAGCCGACCCAGCACACTGCCAAGCAGCTGCGTGAAATCGGCATCCAGGCCGATGCGCTCATCTGCCGTGCCGACCGCCCCATCCCGAGTGAAGAGCGGGAGAAAATATCTCTTTTCACCAACGTCCCGGACTGGGCTGTGATCTCGATGTGGGACGTGGACACCATCTACAAAGTGCCCCGCATGCTGCATGAGCAGGGACTGGACGGCCTGATTTGCGACAAACTGCGCCTCAACACGCCACCGGCCAACTTGAAGCGCTGGGATGACCTGGTGTATGAAACCGCACACCCGCAAGGCGACGTCAACATCGTCATGGTCGGCAAGTATGTGGAACTCAGTGACAGCTACAAATCGCTCAATGAAGCGGTTCGCCACGCCGGCATGAAAAACCATGTGCGCGTCAAGATCGACTACATCGACTCGGAAACCATCACCCCCGACAACGTGACGCAGCTGGCCAAGTTTGACGCGATCCTGGTGCCGGGTGGCTTTGGGATTCGCGGCGTCGAAGGCAAAATTTGTGCCGCCCGTTTTGCGCGTGAAAACAAGGTGCCGTATTTGGGCATCTGCCTCGGAATGCAGGTCGCCACCATCGAATTCGCCCGCCATGTGGCCGGTCTGAAAGACGCCAACAGCACTGAATTTGACCCCCACTCCCCCAACCCGGTGATCGCCCTGATCACCGAATGGAAAGACGAAGACGGCAGTATCAAAACCCGGGATGAAAACTCTGACCTGGGCGGCACAATGCGCCTGGGCGCCCAAAGTTCTGACGTCGTCCAAGGCACGCTGGCGCACAAAATCTACGGCGATGTGGTGACCGAGCGCCATCGCCACCGCTACGAGGCCAATGTGCATTTTCTGGACACGCTGCGCCAGGCCGGACTGCTCATTTCAGCTTTCACCCAGCGTGAGCATTTGACGGAGATTGTGGAGTTGCCGCAGAGCGTGCACCCCTGGTTCATCGGTGTGCAGTTTCACCCCGAGTTCAACTCAACGCCCTGGGCCGGGCACCCGCTGTTCATTGCCTTCATCAAGGCGGCGCTGGACCATCAAGCCGCTGGCAAAACCTTGAAAGCGGTGGCTTGATATGCGCGGCGTCGGACCGCTCCAAGAAAACCTGGAGGCCTTATGAACTTATGCGGCTTTGAGGTGGGCCTGAACCAGCCCTTTTTTCTGATCGCAGGCCCTTGCGTCATTGAATCAGAACAGTTGCAGATGGACACCGCTGGCACCCTGAAGGAAATCACCACTTCTTTGGGCATTCCCTTCATCTTCAAGAGCAGTTTTGACAAGGCCAACCGTTCCAGCGGCAGCACGTTTCGCGGCCCCGGCATCGAGCGCGGGCTGGAAATTCTGGCCAAGGTCAAGCGCGAACTCGGCGTCCCCATCCTGACCGACATTCATTCTGAAGAGCAGATCGCGCAGGTCGCCGCGGTGGTGGACGTGCTGCAAACGCCGGCATTCTTGTGCCGCCAAACCGACTTCATTCGCGCCGTGGCGCAGTCGGGCTTGCCGGTCAACATCAAAAAAGGACAGTTTCTGGCGCCGGGTGACATGAAAAACGTGATCGACAAGGCTCGTGCGGCGGCGCGCGAGAAAGGCCTGAATGAAGACAACTTCATGGCCTGTGAACGAGGTGCCAGCTTTGGCTACAACAACCTGGTGAGCGACATGCGCTCACTGGCCATCATGCGCGAGACCGGCGCGCCGGTGGTGTTCGACGCCACCCACTCGGTGCAATTGCCGGGCGGTCAGGGCACCAGTAGTGGTGGCCAGCGCGAAATGGTGCCGGTGCTGGCGCGCGCCGCAGTGGCAGTGGGCGTGGCCGGTCTGTTTATGGAAACGCATCCAGACCCCAGCCAAGCCCTGAGCGATGGCCCCAATGCCGTGCCACTCAAACACATGCGCGCGCTCCTGGAAACCTTGGTGGCGCTGGACGCTGTGAGCAAGAAGAATGGTTTTCTTGAAAACAGTTTCACTGCCTGAGCGCAGCACAAAATAACCAAGCTAAAGGTTTTGTTTTACTCTTCCTCTTATCTAAAGAAAGAACTCAATGAGTGCAATTGTTGACATCGTCGGACGCGAAATTCTGGATTCGCGCGGCAACCCTACCGTGGAATGTGATGTGCTGCTCGAATCCGGCACCATGGGCCGCGCCGCCGTGCCGTCGGGTGCCTCCACTGGCAGCCGTGAAGCGATTGAACTGCGTGACGGCGACAAAAGCCGTTACCTCGGCAAAGGCGTTCTCAAGGCGGTAGAACACATCAACACCGAGATTTCCGAAGCCGTGCTCGGTCTCGATGCCTGCGAGCAAGCGTTTCTGGACAAAACCCTGATTGACCTGGACAGCACCGACAACAAATCGCGCCTGGGTGCCAACGCGATGCTGGCAGTCTCGATGGCGGTGGCACGTGCCGCCGCTGAAGAGTCGGGCTTGCCGCTGTACCGCTACTTTGGCGGCATGAACGCGGTGCAGATGCCGGTGCCCATGATGAACGTGGTCAACGGTGGCGCGCACGCCAACAACAGCCTGGACATTCAAGAGTTCATGATCATCCCCCTGGGCGCGCCCAGTTTTCGCGAAGCACTGCGGTACGGTGCCGAGGTCTTTCATGCCCTGAAGAAAATCATCCATGACAAGGGCATGAGCACGGCCGTGGGTGACGAAGGCGGCTTCACGCCCAGCGTGGCGAGCCACGAAGAGGCGATCCAGTTGATTCTGCAGGCTATCGATTCAGCCGGCTACACCGCGGGCGAGCAGATTGCCATTGGCCTGGACTGCGCAGCCAGCGAGTTCTACAAAGACGGCAAGTACCAGCTGGGCGCCGAAGGTTTGAGCCTGAGCGCGCAGGAATGGACCGACATGCTGGCCAGCTGGGTGGACAAATACCCCATCATCAGCATCGAAGACGGCATGAGTGAGGGCGACTGGGACGGCTGGAAGATTTTGACCGAGCGCTTGGGCAAACAGGTACAAATCGTGGGTGATGACCTGTTTGTCACCAACACCAAAATCTTCAAGGAAGGCATCGACAAGGGTATTGCCAATTCGATCCTGATCAAGATCAACCAGATCGGCACCTTGACCGAGACCTTTGCCTGCATCGAGATGGCCAAGCGCGCGGGTTACACCGCCGTCATCAGCCACCGCTCGGGCGAGACCGAAGACTCCACCATTGCCGACATCGCCGTGGGCACCAACGCCGGTCAGATCAAGACCGGCAGTCTGAGCCGCTCAGACCGCATGGCCAAGTACAACCAGTTGCTGCGCATTGAAGAAGACTTGGGTGAGATCGCCTACTACCCAGGGCGTGCGGCTTTTTATAACTTGCGCTAAGCGTATTCATGGGCCAGCGCGTCGTCCCCGCCGCCCTGATCGCACTGCTCGTGATTCTTCACGCGCAGCTGTGGCGGGGTCGGGGGAGCCTGCCCAACGTGGCCCATTTGACGCAACAACTCAATTCTCAAAAAGAACTGAATCAGCAGGCACAGCTGGCCAACGACCGGCTCGCTGCGGAGGTGCGGGACCTTCAGGAAGGTCTGGAAATGGTCGAAGAAAAAGCCCGCATGGAGCTCGGCATGGTCAAACCCAATGAGATCTTCGTGCAGTTTGCACGCTCCCCCGCGCCAGCAAAGGTGCGCTGAACCCAAAAACCTGCGCCTTACTGCACGGTTTCGCTGGTGGGAGGCAAATCGCCGGGCACCTTGAATAGCCGGGCCACATCAATCGGGTCAAACCGATACTGTGCACCACAAAATTCGCAGCCGACCTCTATGGCGCCGCGTTCGCTGATGATGCTGTGGGCCTCGTCAGCACCCAGCCCCAGAATCATGCGACTGACACGCTCCCGACTGCAGGTACAGGAAAAATGCGGCACGCTCTCCCCGGCCAAAGGCGCAAACTGCAGCAGCTTTTCTTCCCAGAACAGACGCCGCAAAACAGTGTCGGCGTCCAGCGTCAACAGCTCTTCGCGTTTCAGGGTCGATGCCAGCAGGGCAATGCGGTGGTAATGCTCGTTGACACCGATTTCATCTTCATTGGCCTGACTCCCCGAACTGTTCGCCAGATTGCCAGCCCCGGCCATCGGCAGGCGCTGAATCAGCAGCCCGGTGGCCATCTTGTCGTCAGCAGCGAGCACCAGCGTGGTGTCCAGCTGTTCACTTTGCAGCATGTAATGCGCCAGGACGTCGCTGAACTTTTCCAGCTTTTCATGCGCGTCACCTGACAAGGACACCACCCCCTGATAGGGTTGCTGACCGGGGAGTCGGGTTTGGGGGTCCAGCGTGATGGCGCATTTGCCGTGGTTGTTGACATTGACCATCTGGCTCAGGCTCGCGTCGGCCGCCACCTCGCCCGTGACCGTGGCCGTTGCACGCAAGCCAAAGTCAGGCTGCACCTCGACCACCGCCAGTTTGACCGGACCGTCACCCAGCACCTGCAGGATCAGTGAGCCATTGAATTTGATATTGGACTGCATCAAGGTGGCCGCCGCCACCATCTCGCCCAACATGTTTTGTACCGGCAGCGGGTAGCTGCCCGCCCCACTGCTGGCGGCGCGGCGGCGCAAAATCTCGGTCCAGGCATCCGTCAGGCGTACCAGCACACCGCGCACCGGCAGACCGTCGAATAAAAATTTATGAATTTCAGACACGCAATTCTTCCCAATCCAGTTCAAAGTCATTGCGAACCCATTAGGGTTCACACAAACCCCTCAGCTTGTGCTCAAGCCGTTTTTTTCAAGCCAGCACGAAAGCGACGCGCATTGGCCAAGTAATGCTGCGCACTCAAGCGCAAGCCTTCCAATTCTTCGATCCGCAGCTGGCGCACTACCTTGGCCGGGCTGCCCAGAATCATCGAACCATCGGGAAACTCCTTGCCTTCGGTCACCAGCGCGCGCGCACCCACCAGGCAGCCCTTGCCGATTTTTGCGCCGTTGAGTATCACCGCGCCCATGCCGATCATGCTGTCATCGCCAATCGTGCAGCCATGCAGCGTCACCTGGTGCCCCACCGTCACGCCCGCCCCCACGGTCAGGGCTTGATCCACATCGGCGTGCAAAACACTTGCATCCTGAATATTGCTGCGCCGACCAATGCGAATGCTGGCCGTGTCGCCGCGAATCACCACGCCAAACCAGACGCTGACCTCCTCAGCCAGGTCCACATCACCCATGACCTGGGCGCTGTCCGCCACCCAGGCCGAGTCTGCAATGCGGGGCGCAATACCGTCGAGTTCGTAAATAGCCATCGCGACTCCTGTTGTTCAATAAACCGGGCATTGTAGGGATGCCGCACCTTAAGAAAATTACCCGCGTGGATGGTGTTGCGCATGCAACACCTTGAGCCGTTCACGCGCCACATGGGTATAAATGGTGGTGGTTGAAATATCCACATGACCGAGCAGCATCTGCACGGCCCGCAAATCGGCCCCATGGTTGAGCAGATGAGTGGCAAAAGCATGGCGCAAGGTGTGCGGGGACAGTGGCACCGTGATGCCCGCACTGCACGCATACTTTTTCACAATCATCCAGAACATGACGCGGCTCATGGCGGTGCCCGGCGTAGCGCCACGGTAGGTCACAAACAGGTCTTCGGTCTGTTTGCCCGCCAGCAGCTCCGGGCGCGCCTGCGCCAGATAGCGCTTGAGCCAGAGGCTGGCGACCTCGCCAAACGGCACCAGCCGCTCCTTGTTGCCTTTGCCAAAAACACGCAACACGTTGTCCGACAAGCTGACATTGAAGACCTTGAGCGTCACCAGTTCACTCACGCGCAGGCCGCTGGCATACATCAGCTCCAGCATGGTGCGGTCCCGCACGCCCAGCGGCGTCTGCACATCGGGTGCGGCCAGCAGCGCTTCAACCTGAAATTCGCTCAGCGTCTGGGGCACGCGCAGGGCCTGCTTGGCAGCCTGCAATTTAAGCGTCGGGTCGGCGCTGATCAGGTGTTCGCGCAGCGCCCAGCGGAAATAGCGTTTGAACACGGTGAGCCGCCGGTTCGCCGTACTGGCCTTGGTGGCATGGTGCTGCGCCGCAAAGTAGCCATTCAGGTCATGCTCCAGCGTCGCCGGCAAGTCCTTGTGCTGCGGCAGCAGCCACGCGGCATACAGTGTCAGGTCACGCCGGTAGGCCGCGAGCGTGTTCTTGGACAGGCCCTCTTCCAGCCACAGCGCATCAATGAAGGCGTCAATGGCAGCGTCGCCCGGTGGGGTCGTGGTTTGGTCTGGCATGTTGATGGAGCGTGACAAGGACTCGTTGGACTAAATATTCAAGGCACATGGTAACTGCCGCCCAGTTCAGGACGGGAGCCGTCCCGCCACACGCCAAGCCGTCAGGCGGCTGCGTTTGACTGTTATTCTCAACGCGTGAATTACGCCCAACTTCTGTTTCCCGACTTTTCCCTGATTCTGTGCGGCTACTTGGTGTGCCGCTACACCGCGCTCAACCGCACCGTGTGGGCGCAGGTTGAGACCCTGGTGTATTTTTTCCTCTTTCCGGTGCTGTTGTTTCACTCCATCATCAAAAGCCCGCTCGACATCGGCTCTGCGACCAGCTTCATTGGCGCGGGCTGCGCCTTGGGGCTGGCGGGCATTGCGCTGGCCTATTCGGTGCCGTATTGGCCAGGCCTGCGGCGCCACATCCCGGCGCGCCAGCATGCCGCCAGCGCCCAGGTGGCTTTTCGTTTCAATTCGTTCATCGGGCTGGCGCTGGCCGACCGGTTGGCCGGGGCGCAGGGCTTGCTGTTGATCGCCTTGCTGATTGGCGTGTCGGTGCCGCTGATGAATGTGGGCGCCGTGTGGCCGATGGTGCGCCATGCCGAACGTGGGCTGCTGGGTGAACTGCTGCGCAACCCGCTCATCATCGGCACGGCGCTGGGGCTGGCGGGCAATTTTCTGGGTCTGTCGCTGCCGGTCTGGCTGGAACCCACGGTCAGTCGCATCGGTGCGGCGTCGTTGGCACTAGGCTTGATGGCAGCAGGTGCCGGGATGCAATTGAGTGCGCTCAACCGGGCCAAGACCCTGGCGCTGGCGGTGCTGACGATCCGGCATTTATTCATGCCGCTGGTAGCCTGGGGTTTGGCACGCCTGTTTCAGCTGGATCTGGTTCAGACCACCATCTTGCTGGCATTTTCTGCGCTGCCCACTGCGTCCAGTTGCTATGTGTTGGCGGCCCGCATGGGCTATGACGGCGCCTATGTGGCCGCTCTGGTGACCGTGTCGACCGTGCTGGGTGTGCTCAGCTTGTCGTTTGCGCTGGGGGTGTTGCAGGCCTGGTAGGCGTCTGCAATACCGACAGTTTGTGGGTGTCTTCAGCCCTGGGGGATCAGGGTTTGAGCAAGAGCTTCAGCACATTTTGCAGTCGCCGCGCGACCCCCGCCTCGAATTGACTGGCCAACACGGTGGCGGTGTCCTGGCCCCAGGTTTGCGCCGGTGCCGGATCGTTGCGTTTGGTCAGCAACTGCAATTGCAGCAGGCGCCGGGCGCTCAGGTGTTCAGCCGGCGTGGGCAACTCTGCGGCCATTTCAAGTCGTAGCAAAGCCGTGCTGGCATCGCCCGCGGGAGCCTGCGCCAGCATCTTGGACCAGGTACTGCGGCCGGCCGCGGTGACGCGACTGCCCAGCTCTTGCGTTGAGGGGACTTGATCGGCATCACGCTGCTCCCACGCGCTCAACAGCTGCGTCAAAGCCTCGCCGTGCGCCTGCGCTGCCAGTTTGCGCAAGGCCAACTGGGCGTGTTCCAGCGCGTCGCGCTGGGCACGAAACGCAGTGTCGCCCAAACGGGGCGCTTCTTGCCAGGGACCGGCGGCAAAAGGACGTGCATCGCGGCCATCACGGGCATCCCGACGCGGCGCCCGATCGTCCGGTCGAGCGGCAAAACCGGCATCGCGCGGGCCACGACCGGCGTCTCTCGAACTATCCCGGCCTGCGTCTTTGCGGTCGCCAAACTTGGGCCCACGCCCCATCGGCGCTGGTTCGGTTTTCTTCATGCCGGGGCGATCATCACCGCGCACCGCCACCACCGGGCGCGGCGCCGCTTTGGGCGGGGGCGGGGGTTCAACCGGCTCAGCGGGTTCTGCCGACTCAAGCGGGGCGCCAGCCTCAGCCGCCTCGGTGGCCGCCTGCACGTCCTGACCAGGCAGTGACTCCGATGGCTCTTCATCTGCTTCTTTATTAGTAGCTACTTGCGCAGTATCTACATGGGCTAGAGCCCTATTTGATTCATTTTCTTCGGAAGTTGGCAGCGCTGCTTGCGTCGCTTTGGCCTGAGCCTGACCCCGCAAGGCGGCCTCCAGCGCGCTCATGGCGCTGCGAATCAACGACGCGTCACCCGCCGCATTGGCCGCTTCCAGCGCTTTGGCGGCATCGAGTACCGTGCGGTCGCGTTCCCCCAGCGCCGCGTCGGCCTTCTCACGCTCGGCCGTCTTGCGGTTAAAGGCATCGTCAATCGGCTTGCGAAAGGCATCCCACAGCTTTTGTTCCTGGCGCCGCTCCAGCGGTACCACATGGGTCTGCGCCTGCCAGCGTTGCTGCAAGGCCTTGACCGCATCAATATGCAGCACGGGCCCGGCCCCCAGCGCGCGGGCTTCATCGATCAGGGCGTGGCGCGTGGCCAGACTCTGCTTTTGCAAAGCCTCCAGCGGCGCTGCAGCGTTATCAATGGCGGCCTTCCAAAGTGGCTGCAGCTCGGCAAACATCTTTTCCCCGACATGGCCGCCGTCACGCCAACGATCGCCAAACTGGTGCAGCAGGCGGTTGAAGCCTTTCCAGTCGTCGTCCAGCGCCACCGGGTTGGCCGCCGCCCAGGCATTGACTTCTTCAATCAGCGCCAGACGCTGCGCCCGATGCTCGGCCGCCTCAGCCTTGACTTTCTCCAGCCAGGCCTCGACCACAAGGTAGGCTTCGTTACAGGCATCGTCAAAGCGCTTCCACAAACCGTGGTTGGGCACACCCCCCTGGTCGGTCTGCTTCCATTGATCACGCAGCGTGCGCAGGCTCTCCTGCATCTTGCGGCCACCGATGGCCTGCCCTTCCGGGCGCTTGAGCAAGCCTTCGGCCTTGGCCACCAGCTCCTCGCGCAGTTGGTCGGCACGCCAGCGCTGCCAGCCCTCCAGCTCACCCGCGGCCGCCAGCGCGGCATGGGCCTGGTTCTCCAGCTTGTCATCAATGATTTTGCCGAATTCCTTGAGCGCATTGCGCAAGGCGCTGGCGGCGCCGGCACTCGCCTTGCCATGTCCTTCGGCAACTTCTTGCTCTAATTTCAATAGTGACTCACGCACGACCGACAAGGCCTGCGCCTTGATTTCGGGATCAACTTTGGCTTTTTGTGGCTTGGCCGGGGCTTCCAGCGGCACGCCACGCGCCACGCGCAACTCATCCGCCCACACCGGCACCGGCGGCAAGGCCGCTGCGGGGTCACCCGCCGCTGCCACGGCTTGCGCCAAAGCACTCTTGAAGGCATCCCACACCAGCAGCAGCTGCGCGCGCGAAGCGTCCAGCAGCGGCGGGAACTTGGACTCGACACTGGGCCAGTTGGCATCGCCCGACAAGGCCACCGCCTGCGCCTGCCAGTGGTCCACATCCGCGTGCAAGGCCTCCAGCACAGCCTGCGCGTCGCGCCACGGTTTGGTCGACAGGACCTCAATGCGCTGAGCCAGCAACACCGCCGCTTCGCGTTGCACCTGCACCCGATGCTGCAGGTCTTCAATCACCTTGACGCGGTCGCTGAGTTGGCCTTTAAGGGTCGCCAAGGGCTCCTTGCTCAGGGGCGCACCCGCTTTGGCGGCATCACGCTGCCAGGCCATGGCATCGGCAATATTGAGTTTGGCCAAGGCCAACAAGGCCTGCGCCTTGTCAGCCCATTCTTGCGCAATCGAATCCTGGCTCTTGCTGCGCTTGATTTCCTCCAGCTTTTCGCGCAACAGTTTGGCCGCGCCTTTGTCTTTACCACTGATATCCTTGAACACGGCCTGGATGTGCTCGGCGCTGGGCGCTGTCGCCAGCCAGTCACGGATGCGCGCGGTGCGCTCACCCGAGGTATGGGCCGAAAAAGCACCGCCGGTCATCGCGTCCAGCGGATGGGGCTCGTGGGTCTTGACTGGAGTTGGCGTCACTTCGGGCGCTTGGACAGTTTTGTTGAGGGCAATGAAAGGAAACATGAATCGCACAGCAAAGAAAAGGAAGAATCCCCACCGGTTCTCGGAACGGGGCTGAAGCGCTATTTTCGCCGCTATTTCCCCGATGTAGCAAAAAGTCTCTTGATCCGGCGCATATTGCCAAAAATCAAGTCGCACTTCGGCCCAAACGCTACCGTGCAGCAAAGTTTGATTCCATCACCCTATCATTTGTTAAACATAAATTAGAATAAAGATTCAATTTAATATTGTTGACTCGATATATAAACTGCACATAGAATCCGCCGTCCCTGAGAGAACATGGGGATAATCCAAACTCGCTGCCGAACCCGGCATAGTCAAATCTCTGCCCAACACCTATGAAATACATTGCAGGATATTGATAGCGTACCAACCTAAACGAGGTGCCCATGGTGCTGAACTGCTTGCAGTACAAATCCACAAGCCCCCGCGAACGAAGGAAGAGCTATGACAGCGTCTGAAAAATTTACCTTGGGTCTACGGTCTTTTGCGACCGTCATCACCAAAGGCGTCTTTGAAATCACCCACAGCAGTTTTGCCCTCATCGGGCTGGCTGTTATCTTTGGCATCATCACATTGACCGCCCGCCCCGAGCTGCGCCAGCTTGGAGAAGTCAAGCTATTTAGCTGGCTGCAAACGCGCCAGGTTGTAGAGTCGGGTCTCAAAAGCGAGCCTGATGCGATAGATCGGGCCACCGCCAGCAACCCCAAAGATTTGCCCAAGCAGCAAGCCGCGGTGGCGTTTTGGTTGAGTAAAAAATACCGCGTGGCGCCGGAACCCGTGAGTGCCCTGGTAGCGGAGGCCTACAAGCTCAGCCAGCGCACCAAGCTTGACCCTACCCTGATCCTGGCGGTGATGGCGATTGAGTCCGGCTTCAACCCCTTTGCCCAAAGCCCGGTAGGCGCCCAAGGCCTGATGCAGGTCATGACCCAGATCCACCAGGACAAGTACGCCAACTTTGGCGGCAAGCTCGCTGCCTTTGACCCGCTTACCAACCTGCGCGTCGGCGTCAAAGTACTGCAAGAATGCATTCAGCGGGCGGGCTCCATGGAAGGCGGGCTGCGCTATTACGTAGGGGCTGCCAATATAGAAGATGACGGTGGCTACGTCGGCAAGGTCATCGCAGAGCATGCGCGCCTGCAAGTGGTGGCTCAAGGCCGCGCCGTGCCGATTTTCCGGCCCCAAGTCGCTCCTGCACCAACGGCCACCGTGCCTGATATCCGGCCGGAGACCGTAGCCGCCTTGTTCACTTCCTGAGACCTGGGGCTGGCCGAACCAGTTGCCGTGCCATGTCAGTTAAACTCAGGCGGCACGCGACTGGCGATAGGCGCTTGGGCCCGGTAGGGGCATGGGTCGCTGAAGTGGGAACACCACGGGGGAGCGTGCCGCAATGCCAATGTGGCAACTGCGATTAGCCGTTCGCCTGGGCAGCCCTGGGATCAAATGCATGACCCCCAGGCCCATTGTCTTCAAGGACTGCCGTGTACAACCGCCACATTCTCATCGAACAAACCG
This sequence comes from Gammaproteobacteria bacterium, assembly GCA_025359085.1. Taxonomy (GTDB): domain Bacteria; phylum Pseudomonadota; class Gammaproteobacteria; order Burkholderiales; family Burkholderiaceae_C; genus Rhodoferax. The sequence goes on along the minus strand of JANYHL010000069.1, from coordinate 4,796 downwards.
ACCCCGAAATCTTTGCCGCTATTGCAGCGGAAAATGCCCGCCAGGAACAGCACATTGAGCTGATCGCCAGCGAAAACTACGCCTCGCCCGCCGTGATGGCCGCGCAAGGCACGCAGCTGACCAATAAATACGCTGAAGGCTACCCCGGCAAACGCTACTACGGCGGCTGCGAGTTTGTGGACATTGCCGAACAACTGGCGATTGACCGCGTCAAGCAGATTTTTGGTGCCGATTGCGCCAACGTGCAGCCGCATTGCGGTGCCTCCGCCAACGAAGCTGTGTTTCTCGCCTTCTTAAAACCCGGCGACACCATCATGGGCATGTCATTAGCCGAAGGCGGCCACCTGACGCACGGCATGGCGCTCAACATGAGCGGCAAATGGTTTAACGTTGTCAGCTACGGCCTCAACGACAAAGAAGAAATCGACTACGACGCCATGGAGCGCAAAGCCCACGAGTCCAAACCCAAGCTGATCATCGCCGGTGCCTCCGCCTACAGTCTGCGCATTGACTTTGAGCGTTTTGCCAAGGTCGCCAAAGAGGTGGGTGCGATCTTCATGGTCGACATGGCGCACTACGCCGGTCTGATTGCCGCCGGCCTTTACCCCAACCCGGTGCCGCACGCCGACGTGGTGACCAGCACCACCCACAAGAGCCTGCGCGGCCCGCGCGGTGGCATCATCCTGATGAAGGCGCAGCATGAGAAAGCCATCAACAGCGCCATCTTCCCCGGCCTGCAAGGCGGCCCGTTGATGCATGTGATAGCCGCCAAGGCGGTGGCGTTCAAAGAAGCGCTGCAGCCCGAGTTCAAGGTCTATCAGCAGCAAGTGCTGACCAATGCCCGCATCGTGGCTGAAACACTGGTGACGCGCGGCCTGCGTATTGTGAGCGGCCGCACCGAGAGCCACGTCATGCTGGTTGATTTACGTTCCAAAAATATCACCGGCAAAGAAGCGGAAGCTGTGCTGGGTAGCGCCCACATGACCATCAACAAGAACGCCATCCCGAACGACCCCGAGAAACCCATGGTCACCAGCGGCGTGCGCATCGGCACCCCGGCCCTGACAACCCGAGGTTTCAAGGACGAAGAAGCCCGCTTCACTGCAAATTTAATAGCAGATGTGCTAGATAATCCGAGGGATAGCGCCAATATTGATGCAGTACGCGCCAAGGTCAACGCGCTGACTGCCCGCTTCCCGGTGTATCGCTAAGCCACCCCTCCGTTCGGACTGAGCCAGTCGAAGTCCTGGGATATAAAACGAAAACGCCATGAAATGCCCGTTTTGCAGCCACGCCGACACGCAAGTGGTGGAAACCCGGATTTCTGAGGACGGGGACTTCATCCGCCGCAGGCGCCAATGCGCCTCATGTCAAAAACGCTTTACCACTTACGAGCGCCCCGACGTTACCTTTCCGGCGATTGTCAAAAAAGACGGTCGGCGCATTGAGTACGAACGCGCCAAGCTGCTGGCCTCGATGAAGCTGGCGCTGCGCAAGCGCCCGGTCAGCATTGAGCAGGTGGATGGCGCCGTGGAGCGCATTGAAGAAAAACTGCTAAGTCTGGGCGTGCGCGAACTGCCGTCCGCCCGCATCGGAGAGCTCGTCATGCGTGAGCTGAAAAAACTCGACAAAGTGGCCTACGTGCGCTTTGCCAGCGTGTACCGCAGTTTTGAGGATATTGATGAATTCAGGGCGCTGGTGGACGAGGTGCGGCGCTAGGCGTAAAAAACAGACGGGCTTACCTGCAAATACGGCAAAAACTCAGGCCTCAGCACCAACAAGCGAAAAAGACGGACAGACGGTCAATCCTGTCTGATGTGCGGTCGGTCGGTAGATTGAAGTTCAGACCAAAGGTTTTTACACTTTGGGCATGGATATACACACCACCTGTCCTTGTACAAGGCCCATTCACGGCCCTGCATCACGGCGGGCGCAATCCGGCTTCTCAATTATCGAGGTTTTGGTTGCCATCCTTATTCTCAGTGTTGGCATGTTGGGTGCGGTGGGCATGCAGGCAACAGCCATGCAATCCAATAAAGAGGCGCGCAATCAGGCAACAGCAACCACTTTGGCGCGTGAGCTTGCCGAAAAAATGCGCGGCAACCATACAGTAGCCATCAAAACGACTGCTGCCGACAATCCTTATCTCTTTGATACCACCCTGGAGGCCTCGACCACCATCGCAACCCCGGCCGTCAACTGCTTCACAACCGGGTGCCCCATCGTCAAAGACGCCGCAACCTGGGACGTCGCGGACTGGCAGGGTCGCGTCCAAGCCACACTCCCCACCCCCAGAGTCAAAGTCTGTTTTGACAAGTCTCCTTTTGACAGCGGCGGCAAACCCCGCTGGGCCTGTACCGATGATGGTGATATTGCCGTGTTGAAAATGAGCTGGACCAGAAACAACACCGCCGGAACGCTTGAATTCGCGGCTACTTCCGGTGTGCCGACTGTGGTCGTTCCACTGACCGCAGGGAGCTCCCAATGAAGCAACACCATTTTTCCCCTATTCACCGCAAGCAACACGGCTTGACGCTGATTGAGTTGCTGGTCGCACTGGGACTGGGCCTGCTGGTTACTGTCATTGCGACTACGGCTCTTTTGCTGGGACAGCAAGGGTACCGCAGTGTAGACAGCACCACCCAGCTACGTGACCGGGAACGTTTTGCAACCGACCTGCTGACACGCGTCATCATTCAAGCGGGTTATCAGGATCTGGGGGCTGGTAGTGTTTCCTTGCGCTCAACAGCCAAACTGCAGGGCAATGATCCGGAACCCGATATTTACGGCTGGAACAACGCGATTTACAAAGCTCCTGAACACTTGATCCTGAGCGAGACCAGCAACATCACCTCCGGCAACAGACCAAGCTCAAGCTTATGCACTGCCACTGACACCTCCTGCAAGAACGGCAGCGACGTTCTGGTGCTGCGCTACCAAGGCGTGAACTCGCCAACCGATGCGACTAAACCCGACAACACCATGATCAACTGCATGGGATTTGGTGAGGCTGGCTTAACCAACGGTAGCCTCAACGATCGAGCCGTCAGTATTTTCCATGTCACACGAGGCACCAATGGTGAGCCCTCGCTGTCATGCTCGTATTACAGCTTTGCCGCGACCGGGGGCGGCTGGGTCGCATCCCAACCTTTGATAGAGGGGGTCGAGTCTTTTCAGGTGCTGTTTGGCACCGACGGCGTCACCCCCTTGACTGCGGCAAGCGCTGCCGCCGTGCAGGACACTGTAGCGGAACGCTGGCTGCGCGCCGACCAATTGACTGTCGCGGGCAACGATGCAGGCACTCGTGAAAACTGGCGCAGGGTACGGGCGGTTCGCGTCGGCCTGGTGCTGCGCGGGCCTGTGGGTTCGGCTGAGCAGGCGTATGCAAACCCTTTCACGCCACTGGGCCCCATGTATGCCAGTAGCAGTGACACCGGATCCAGTCTATCGGTGGCTGCCGACCGCCGCTTACGGCTGCAGAGTACTTTTACCGTGCATTTACGCAACGACCTGACGCTCCGATGAAGTACCAACCTCTAGTCTCCTTCCGCCGTGCGGATGCACGCGTGCGCAGCAAGCAGCGCGGATTTTCCCTGATCACCACACTGATACTGCTCATTGTGGTCACGGTGCTGGGGATCGGCGCGAGTCAAATGGTCTTGCTGTCCGAGCGTGCAACCCGATTTGACCGCGACGCGCAAATCGCTTTTCAGGCGGCAGAGGCCGCGCTCATTGACGCAGAATTCGACATCCGCGGCCCCAACGCATCTGCGAGCCAACGCCTGGCTTCATTTTCAGCCACCAGCGGGCTGGGCTTTATTGACGGTTGCGGCACAGGCACCTCGCTGGGCTTGTGCTTGCCGGCAGCCGATGGGCAAAAGCCAGTCTGGTATTCCGTTGACTTCACCGACGAATCCACCAACGCCAAAACTGTGAAGTTTGGCGACTTCACCGGGCGAACCATCTCCACAGGAACCAGTGGCATTCGCCCCGAGATGCCGCCCCGCTACATCATTGAAGTGTTGCCAGACAAGACACCGGGAAGAAGTGCAAGCACACCCAAAAAACTGTTTCGTGTCACCGCCATGGGGTTTGGGCCACGCAAGGAAACGCAGGCTGTCCTGCAAATGATTTTCCGAAAAGAGTAACTGCCATGAACTTCCAAATTCCTTTTTTCAGCTCTTCCAGTAACAAGTTCAGGCTCTGGGGTATCCGGCTTGCCGTGCTATCGGCATTGACAGCCGTTACAGTGGGCGTCGTTATCAGTGCAGTCACACCACCCGCCCTGCCCCCCGAAGTAGTTCTGCCCGCCGAACCGCTTTACATGAATGGTGCCAAGACCAAGGGCAACCTGACACTGGCGCTCTCGGTGGAATTTCCGACCGTGGGGCAAACCTACCGGGACGACTTCGTTTCGACCAAGGAGTATGTCGGATATTTTGACCCAAAAGCCTGTTATCGCGCTATTTTGAGCAGCGGCACTAACGGCAATTATTTCGACTGGCAGACCAACAAGGGCACTTTTTCCGCCACCTGCCCAAACAGTCAGTTCGATGGGAACTTCATGAACTGGGCCACCTCTTCGGCCATCGATATCATGCGTTACGGCCTGACCGGCGGTAACCGCACCATCGACGACAGCAGCACAACGGTGGTTGAACGCGCTTGGTTGCCCGACAACTTTTATAAAAACCCCAGCTACTTTTCTGAAAAATTTGTACCGAAATCACTGTTGTCTGGCAGGACCGAAAATTCGCCCACGTTGTTTCCCAATGGCATGTGGATTTATAACTGTA
>JANYHL010000016.1 GCA_025359085.1 Gammaproteobacteria bacterium | reverse complement strand
TCCCGTCGTAGTCGCTGCTCAGGGCAAAGAGGTCGCGCACTTTCTGGAAAAAGCGTTTCTCCGAGGCCCGGATGTCCCGGATGCGCTCCAGCATCTCGTCGAAGTAATCCGGGCGGCCATCCGGATTCTTCAGCCGCTCGTCGTCCACCACAAAGCCCTTGAGCAGGTATTCCTTCAGAATGGTGGAGGCCCAGCGGCGGAACTGCACGCCACGCGGCGAGCGCACCCGGTAGCCCACGGCCAGGATAGCGTCCAGGTTGTAGTGCGCCACGCGGTAGTTCTTGCCGTCGGCGGCAGTTGTCAACCGTTGGTTGACAACTGAATCTTGGCTCAACTCCTGTTCAGTAAAGATGGCTTTGAGGTGCTTGGCAATGTTCTGCTTGGTGGTCTGGAAAAGCTCCGCCATTTCAAGCTGTGTGAGCCACACCGTGCCCAAATCAGCCCGTAGCTGTATTTGGCTTTTACCGTCGTCGGTGGTGTAAATAATCAAGTCGTTCATGGTGTTGGAGCCGGGACGGCTTTGGTGGCAGGTCGATCAAGGATGTCAGGGAGAGAAAATTTATAGCGGCCCAAAAATGCATCGAGGATCTGCCTGAAAAGCCGTTTGTTGTCGTCCACCATCGCCATAGGCTGATAGATGTCGTATTTGCCGTGGCTTAGCAAATTGAGCGCACGGGCATACAGATCCGTGTCATCAAAACCCTGAATGCAGGCAGAAAAATCATCGTAACCAAAAAAGGTAGCGGTCTTCTCCAAAATGCTGCGCAGCATATTGAAGTGATAGGTGTAGAGCTTTCCGCTCTCGGTGGCCTTCTGCACTTCGGCCAGCATGGCCACATGGTGAAAAAACGGTGTGTCATCCGTGGCGCGCAGCGTGTACGTGGTGCCGCGCTCAGGACGGTGGAGGAAATATTTTTTGTGAGCGTCCTTCTTCAGCTCATTGCACACCACATTGAAGAACAAGGCATGGTGCGATGACACCACGGCCTTGATGGGCGCAGCCACCATCCGCTCGGCCTGTGCGCCAACTTCCGCCGCGCCAAGGGCTACGGCTTCTGGTCGAGTTCTGCCTTTGGCCTTGCGCAGCAGCTTGGCCAAATCGCTTGCCACCGCAATCGCGTTGTTATCGTCCAGTGACGTGATGGGGTCGTCAATGTAGAGATACTTCACCCATTGGTACGACTCAGCTCCATCAATCACACGCTCGCAAATGGCCATGAAAACGCACCAGATGAAAATGTTTTCCTCACCGCGAGATACCTTGATGTGGATGGCGTCATCCTTGCGAAAGCTGATAGTCCACTGGTCGTAGTCAATGTCGAACAGAAAATCCGCATAGCGGCCCAGGTAATGGCCGATGCGCTCGTCCAGGGCCAAGTCCTTCAAACCCTTGAAAAACTTCGAATCGGTGTTGATATGCAACCGCCGCTCGCTGTCTTTCTCCAGGTCGTTGTCCCAAGAGAACAGGTCTTCGGTGAAGGCATTGAAATAAAGTGTGTCGCCTACTGTCTCGGTGATTGTGAGAGGCTGTCCCGCATGATCGCCGACACGAAATGGGCGTTGCGTCGTCTTCTTGCCAGCGTCCTTGAATGCCATTGACAAACGGGTCTTTCCTGTGCCGTTGTAGGCAAAGAGCAGCACAAAGTCCTGATTGCCACCATTCAGGTCATCGCGAAGCCGTGCGACCAGTCTGCGCATGTCCGTGAAGCGATGAATCTTCGGCTTCTCGCTCATGCCCTAATCGCTTCCGTCGAAGGGAAAAGCTGCAGCATCAACCCTTTTTTGTGGACCCTGAGTTCTTCAAGTTCTTTCGCTTGGATGGCAATGAGGCTATCGAGCGAAGATAAGAAATCGGCGATGCGGTTCTGCTCATCAAGCGAAGGACACAGCAAAGGGATTTTGGCAAAGTCGTCGTAATACAGTCGCAATCTGTCCTCGGTCAAACCTCTTGAGCGTCCAGTAAGCACTTGAAGCATTTGCGGTAGCTTTAACAAAAAAGAGAAGAAAAAAGTGTTTGCCGCTTTAGGTTTCAGCACGATGTATGCAGGGCTGACCATGCAATCTTCCGGTGCAACACCCAAGGCACCCTGCCACATCCGCATCATGTTGTAAGCAATATCGCCTTTATGGATTTTCTTGTTTGCAGTGCTCTTGGCAATGTCGTCGATCCGACGATCAAGGGACGCGCGTGGCACCATTCCATCCGTCATAGTTACCGAGTAAATCAGTAGGCTTGCTTCTCCCCTTTCGACTCTGTTCGAGAAAATTTTCCCAGCAACGACTTTCCTCCAAGCGCCCGCATTGCAAAACTCTGGGAAGCGGAGGCGCGGCTGGGTTTCGCCTTCGCGGGGGAAAAGCTGCTGCATCAACCCTTTTTTATGGGTCTTGAGCGCGTCCACTTTGCGGGCTTGGGCGGCGATCAGCTCATCCAAAGAACTAAGGCAGTCGGCGATTTTTTCTTGTTCAGCTGAGTTTGGAGTTGGGATTGCAACGCCAAAGTAAGCCTCTTTGCTGATATTCAGGAGGCCGTTGCTTCGTGCACCGCTGGTAATGTGTTTTTTAAGCTGCTTCCCGTGCGCATTCGACTCAAAGCAGTTTTGAAAAAAGCCATTCGAATAGCCTGCTTTGAGTCGAAAACAAATGAAGACATTTGGGGCGGCAACCTGTCCCCATCCCTGCAAGAGATAAACGCAACCTTCCGGGAACTTGAGAGAGTTTCCCTTGTTGTAAACAAAATCACCATCTCTCACCAGTGTGTAGAGTTGATATTGGTTGCCTGAAATATCTCTGCCGAACTTTTCGGACTGCGGAACAAACCCAATCCCAGCGGAAATACTCACGGGCGTCAGTTTCCTTTCACCAACTCGCTCAGTCACTGGGGTAGATGCCTCCCTTAGCGAAATAGGTCTCCAAGGCTCAGTCCCTCGGAACTCAGGAAACCGTAGCTTGGGTATCAGCGGAGCCGTTGCTTTATTGCTCATACGCACTCAACCCTGAAATCTCGCGGCCTTGTGCGCGTTTGGTTAGCAAAGGCACCAGTTCTTTCATCAGCGCCAGTTCGGCCTGGGCGCGGGCTTTCCAGCCCAGCTCCAGCGGGGCCATGAGGTCACTCAAGGCCTCTCCATCAAAAATCATGCGCTGCATGATGCCGTCCACAAACGCTTGCAGGGCGGCGGGGGCGAGGTGGTGTTGGGCGGCGATGGCGGCCAGCTCTGTGCTGTCGTTTTCTTTTTTGAACCGGGAATAGCCATCGCGGATAGTGGCCTCGCTCAAGCCTTCGCCAGCCTTCAGGGTGTTGATGTACGCAGCAATGTCGTCGCGCTCGTCCATGAACTTGGCATCGGCCTGGATGAGGCCAATGAGCTGCTCGCGGCTCATCTTCTGTTTGGTGCCCGACCCCTGCTGAGAGAAGCGGGCCATGAGGCCCATGATGTAATCATAGTCAATGACGGCAGAGGCGAACAGCACAAACTCAAAATCGAGCTGGTCCACATCTGCCGCGTCACCGTCTTTCGACTCGCCACCCTTGTCTTGTTGGGCTTGTTGTTGCTTCAGTCGTTGGGCCGTTTCCAGGTACGCGCCGCGAAAGCCTTGCAGGTTTTCTGCGGGCAAGATGTGCTCAATAGCGGTGGCGTTGTCTTCGGTGAGGTCGGTGTATTGGTCGAGCTGGGTTTTAAGGCGTTGCACTTCCTTGAAGTTTTTGATGAAGGCGGCGAGGGCCTCGTCGCCCTTGAGGTTGGGCACAGACTCTGGCGCACAGGCCAAGCCTTGGGACTGCATGAAGTCGGCAAGCTTCTGCACGGCAGCGTCCAGCTTCTGGATGACCACGGGGGCCTTGTCCACCAACCAGATTTCGCGGGCCTGCGGACCGGACTTTTCACCAGAGAACAGGGCGATGGCGGCATCCACGGCGTCTTGTTGCTGCCGGAAGTCGAGGATGTTGCCATAGGGCTTGGTGCCGTTGAGCACGCGGTTGGTGCGCGAGAAAGCCTGGATCAAGCCGTGGTGCTTGAGGTTTTTGTCCACGTAGAGCGTGTTCAGGTATTTGGAGTCGAAGCCGGTGAGCAGCATGTCCACCACGATGGTGATGTCGATTTTTTGCGCATGCGGGTGATCGGCATTGGGCCACTGCTGGTCTTTGATGCGCTTTTGCACGTCTTGGTAGTAGAGGTCGAACTCGCTAACGGTGTGATTGGTGCCAAAGCGGGTGTTGTAGCTGGCGAGGATGGCCTTGAGGGCGTCTTTTTTGCCTTCGGGGTCTACCTCGTTATCCTTCTTTTCCGTTGGCAGGTCGTCCTGAATCTGTTTCACATCAGCATCACCCTCGGCGGGTGGGGAGAACACGCAGGCAATGTTGAGCGGCACAAAGGCGGGGTCAGCCGCTTGCTTTGCCTGCTGCAGCTCGGCAAAGAGCTTGTGATATTCGATGGCGTCGTTGATGCTGGCGGTGGCCAGGATGGCATTGAAGCGGCGCTGGCCAGTGGCAATATCGTGCTTGGCCAGGATGGCCTCGATGACCGCTCTTTTGGCCAGGCCTTCGCCGGGCTTGGGCGGCTTTTTGCCCTCCGGCTTGAAGTAATCGACATGGAAGCGCAGGACGTTGGCGTCTTCAATGGCGTGGGTGATGGTGTAGGCGTGGAGCTGCTTCTGGAAGAGTTCCACGGTGGTTTGGTACGAGGCCTGCTGGTCTTCCACCTTCACGCGGGAGGCGTTGTCCTCAAAGATGGGCGTGCCGGTGAAGCCAAAGAGCTGGGCCTTGGGGAAGAACTCTTTGATGGCCTTGTGGTTATCGCCAAACTGGGAGCGGTGGCACTCGTCGAAAATGAAGACGATGCGTTTATCGCGCAGCGGCTCCAACTGCTCTTTGTAGGTCAGCTGGTCGTTCTTTTTGCGCTGCTTGTTGCGCTTGCTGTTTTCATCGAGCGCAAGGCCGAGCTTTTGGATGGTGGTGACGATGACCTTGTCAGCGTAGTCATCAGAAAGCAGGCGACGCACGAGCGCGCCAGTGTTGGTGTTTTCCTCGACGCAGCCTTCCTGGAACTTGTTGAGCTCTTCGCGGGTCTGGCGGTCGAGGTCTTTGCGGTCCACCACAAACAGGCATTTCTCAATGTCGGGGTTGTCCTTGAGCAGGGTGGATGCTTTGAACGACGTGAGCGTTTTGCCGCTGCCGGTGGTGTGCCAGATGTAGCCGTTGCCGCAGTTCTGGTGAATGCAATTCACGATTTGCTTGACCGCATATACCTGGTAGGGCCGCATCATCAGCAGTTTTTGTTCGCTGGCCACCAACACCATGTAGCGGCTGATGGTTTGGCCCAATGTGCATTTGACGAGGAACTTGTCGGCAAACTCGTCGAGTTGGGTGATTTTGTTGTTGGCCTCGTCTGCAAACTGGTAGATGGGCAGGAAGCGCTCGTCCGCATTGAACGAAAAGTGGCGCGCGTTGTTGTTGGCGAAGTAGTACGTGCTACCGCGATTGGTGACGATGAAGAGCTGCAAAAAGCAAAGCAGGGTTTTGGTGTAGCCGTTGCCGGGGTCGTTTTTGTAGTCAACGATCTGCTCCATGGCGCGGCGGGGGTTGATGCCCAGCGTTTTCAGCTCAATCTGCACGCAAGGCACGCCGTTGATGAGGATGAGAACGTCGTAACGGTGGTGGCTATTGTCGGTGTTGATGCGCAGCTGGTTGACGACCTCAAAAGTGTTTTTGCACCAGTCCTTGATGTTGACCAGGGTGTAGTTCAGTGGCGTTCCGTCTTCGCGGGTGAAGGCGTTGATGCTGCGCAGGGTACGTGCGGCGGTGAACACATCGGGGGTGACGATTTCGTCAAGTAGCCGAGCAAACTCTCCGTCGGAGAGGCGCACGCGGTTCAGGGCCTCGAACTTTTCGCGGAAGTTGCGCTCCAGTGAGGCGCGGTCACGAATGTCCGCGCGGTATTCGTATTTGAGATTTTGGAGCTTGCCGATGAAGCCGTATTCGATGTGTTCTTCTCTAACGACGGGACTCGGCGCGCCGGACGGCAGGGCGTAGGTGAACTTGGATGAAGGCATGGGTTGGCGATTGACGTTATCGACTGACTAAGGGCTGTTCGCTTTATGGACTACCCACGATTGTGACCGGTTAGCCTACGTGTATATCACCTTCGCACACAGCAAAAAAGCCCGAACCGGTGAGGGTTCGGGCTTTGCAGGGTAGCGTGGATGCTTGGTCTACTTGCGTGCTGGCGGCAAATCCGTGCAACTGCCGTGCGCCACTTCCGCCGCCATGCCGATGCTCTCCCCGAGCGTGGGGTGCGGGTGAATCGTTTTACCGATGTCGATGGCATCCGCACCCATCTCGATCGCCAGCGCAATCTCACCAATCATGTCGCCCGCATGGGTGCCGACCATGCCGCCGCCCAGTATCTTGCCGTGGCCGTGCGCCTCGGGTGAATCATCAAACAGCAGCTTGGTGACCCCTTCGTCGCGGCCATTGGCAATGGCACGGCCCAAGGCAGTCCAGGGGAACAGGCCCTTCTTGACCTTGATGCCTTGGGCTTTGGCCTGGTCTTCAGTGAGGCCGACCCATGCGATTTCCGGGTCGGTGTAGGCGACGCTCGGGATGACGCGGGCGTTGAACGCGGCGCTGGCCAGTTCCTTGATGCCTTGCAGTTCACCAGCAATCACTTCAGCGGCCACATGCGCCTCGTGCACCGCCTTGTGCGCCAGCATGGGCTGACCGACGATGTCGCCGATGGCGAAGATGTGCGGCACGTTGGTGCGCATCTGGATGTCGACGTTGATGAAGCCGCGGTCGGTCACAGAAACTCCAGCCTTGTCGGCGGCGATCTTCTTGCCGTTGGGCGTGCGGCCTACCGCTTGCAACACCAGGTCGTAGGTCTGCGGCGCCGGGGCGGTACCGCCCTCCTGCGCTGCGGCAAACGTGACCTCGATGCCTGCCGGCGTGGCGCGGGCGCCCACCGTCTTGGTGTTGAGCATGATGTTATCGAAGCGTGGCGCGTTCATCTTCTGCCAGATTTTGACCAGGTCGCGGTCGGCGCCCTGCATCAGACCGTCCAGCATCTCCACCACGTCCAGGCGCGCCCCCAGCGTGCTGTAGACCGTGCCCATTTCCAGGCCGATGATGCCGCCGCCCAGAATCAACATGCGTTTGGGCACTTCTTTCAAAGCCAGGGCGCCGGTGCTGTCCACCACGCGCGGGTCGTCCGGCATGAACGGCAGGCGCACCGCTTGGCTGCCGGCGGCGATGATGGCCTTCTTGAAGGCAATGGTTTGGGTCTTGCCGGTCTTCTCTTGGGACGTGCCGGTGGTTTCTTCAACCTGCACATGATGGGCGCCGACAAAAGCGCCATAACCGCGCACCACCGTCACCTTGCGCATCTTGGCCATGGCGGCCAGACCCCCCGTGAGTTTGTTGACGACCTTGTCTTTGTGGCCGCGCAAGGTATTCAGATTGACCTTGGGTGCGCCAAACTCCACCCCCATCGCCGCCATGTGGCTCACTTCGTCCATGACGGCGGCAACGTGCAGCAAGGCCTTGCTGGGAATGCAACCGACGTTCAGGCAGACCCCACCGAGTTGGGCGTAGCGCTCGACCAGAACCACCTTGAGGCCCAAATCTGCGGCGCGGAAGGCCGCGGAATAGCCACCAGGCCCGGAACCGAGCACCAACAAATCGCAATCCATGTCGACGCTGCCGGCGTAGCTGGCGGGCGGGGCGACGGCAGTGGCTGCGGGCGCTACGTTTTGTGTAGCGCCTTGCGCAGATGGGACGGGCGCTACAGCCTGATTTTGCTTAAATTCTGGTGTATCTAAAGGGTTGGCCGCATCCAGCACCAGCAGCACCGAGCCTTCGGAGACCTTGTCGCCCAGTGCAATCTTGAGTTCTTTCACTACGCCGGCGTGGCTGCAGGGAATTTCCATGGAGGCCTTGTCGGACTCCACGGTGATCAGGCTTTGCTCGGCCCGCACGGTGTCGCCGGGCTTGACCAGCAGCTCGATGACGGTGACTTCGGCGAAGTCGCCAATGTTGGGGACTTTGATGTCGATAAGTGCCATTGGTGGTTCCTGACGGGTTGGGGTTACAGCAATGCCCGGCGGAAGTCGCCGAGGATTTGGCCCAGATAAACGTTGAAGCGGGCCGCAGCGGCACCGTCAATCACGCGGTGGTCCCAGGTCAAGGAGAGCGGCAACATCAGGCGCGGCTGAAAGGTCTTGCCGTCCCACACCGGCTCCATGGTGGAACGACACACCCCCAGAATTGATACTTCAGGCGCATTGATGATGGGCGTGAAGTAACGTCCGCCAATCCCGCCCAGGCTGCTGATGGTGAAGCTGGCGCCGCTCATCTCGGACGGGCTCAACTTGCCATCGCGCGCTTTTTGGGCCAGCTCGCCCATCTCCACCGAGATTTGCATGATGCCTTTTTTGTCCGCGTCCTTGATCACCGGCACCATCAGGCCGTTGGGCGTGTCGGCGGCAAAACCGATGTGGTAATACTGCTTGTAGATCAGGGCCGAACCGTCACTCTCAGCGTCGAGCGAGCTGTTGAACTCGGGGTATTTCTTGAGCGCGGCCACGCAGGCTTTGATCAGGAAGGCTAGCATGGTGACCTTGACACCTGACTTTTCGTTTTCCTTGTTGGTCGAGACCCGAAAAGCTTCCAGCTCGGTGATGTCACAGTCGTCATGGTTGGTGACCGCCGGAATCATGATCGCGTTGCGCAACAGGTTGGCACCGCTGATTTTCTTGATGCGCGACATCTCCTTGCGCTCGACCGGACCAAACTTGGTGAAGTCCACCTTCGGCCACGCAATCAAGCCCAGACCGGCTCCGTCATTGGCGGATGCGGCGGCAGCCGTTTTGGGTTGCGCCTGCGCGGCCAGCGTTTGAACCGCGCCGCTCATCACCGAGCGGGTAAAGGTTTGCACGTCGTGGTCGGTGATGCGGCCTTTCAAGCCGCTGCCTTTGACTTCCTCCAGGGGCACGCCCAGCTCGCGGGCAAACTTGCGCACCGAGGGCGAGGCATGGGGCAGGCCGGCAGTGGGCGCGCTGGGGTTGTGGGCGGGAAGCGCCTGGACAACGGCGGCCATTGACGTTCCGCTAGCTGCTGCACTCGGTTCCGTTCGGGCTGAGCTTGGCCTGTCCTGAGCCTGACGAAGGGTCGAAGCCTGTGCTAGCCCTTCGACAAGCTCAGGGCGAACGGCTGTTGGTGCCGCATCGGCCACAGCGACACCTTCCAGAATCGCCAGCAAGTCGCCAATATTGACTTTGTCGCCGAGCTTGACCTTGAGCTCTTTGATCACGCCCGCCGCGCTGGACGGGATTTCCATCGACGCCTTGTCCGACTCCACCGTGACCAGACTTTGCTCCAGGCGGACCGCGTCGCCCACCGTGACCATGACTTCAATCACCGTCACATCCTTGAAGTCACCAATATCAGGCACGCGCACCTCGACTGCCCCCCGGCTGGGTGCTTCTGAATTAATAGCGGCTTGCGTAGAAGGGACGGGGGCTAAAGCCTCATTTTGCTTAAATTCCTGAGCGCTCGCTGGGGCCGTTGCCGCCGACCCTGCCAGGTCTGCAGCGGCGGCATCCGCCACCTCCAGCAACAACAGCAATGAGCCTTGCTTGACCTTGTCGCCCAAAGCGACCTTGAGTTCCTTGACCACCCCCGCCGCCGACGACGGGATTTCCATCGACGCCTTGTCGGACTCGACGGTAATCAAGCTTTGTTCAGCCTTGACGGTGTCGCCCGGTTTGACCAGTATTTCAATCACTGAAACTTCATCAAAATCACCGATGTCCGGGACTTTTACTTCTACTAATGCCATGTTGTCTCTCCATGCCTGTTCAGTTGAGGGCAGCACTTTGCTTCGCTACAGGCTGCCCCAACACGGTTTATCTGATATCCGTTCGCCCTGAGCTTGGTCCTGGGGTTTCGACCAGCTCGGCCCGAACGGGATGAGGGTTTCAAGCGTACAGCGGATTGACCTTGTCGGTCTGGATGCCGTACTTGGCAATCGCTTCCAGCACTTTGGCCACCGGCAGCGTGCCCTCTTCGCTCAGCGCCTTCAACGCGGCCACCACAATGAAATGGCGGTTGATCTCAAAATGCTCACGCAACTTGGAGCGGAAGTCGCTGCGGCCAAAACCGTCGGTGCCCAGTACTTTGTAAGTGCGACCCTTGGGGATAAAGGCGCGGATCTGCTCGGCATAGGCCTTCATGTAGTCGGTGGCGGCCACCACCGGACCAGCGTGCTTTTCGAGCTGTTGCGCGACAAACGACAAGCTGGGCACGGCGACCGGGTTCAACAGGTTGTGGCGCTCACAGGCTTGGCCCTCACGCGCCAACTCATTGAAGCTGGGGCAACTCCAGACATTGGCGCTGATGCCCCAGTCTTTTGCCAGCAGCTCTTGGGCGGCAATCGATTCACGCAGGATGCTGCCCGAGCCCAGCAATTGCACCGTGGGCTGCTTGGCATCCCTTGCACCCGCTTTGCACAGGTACATGCCCTTGATGATCTGCGCCTCGGTGCCCGCCGTCAGCCCCGGCATCGGGTAGTTTTCATTGAGCAGCGTGATGTAGTAATAGACGTTGTCTTGTTTCTCGACCATGCGCTTCAAGCCGTGATGCAGGATCACGCCCACCTCATGCGCAAAGGTCGGGTCATAGCTGATGCAGTTCGGAATGGTGCCGGCCAGAATATGGCTGTGGCCGTCTTCGTGCTGCAGGCCTTCGCCGTTGAGCGTGGTGCGCCCTGACGTGCCGCCCAGCAGGAAGCCGCGTGCCTGCATGTCGCCCGCGGCCCAGGCCAGGTCGCCAATGCGCTGAAAGCCAAACATCGAGTAGTACACGTAAAACGGCACCATGATGCGGTTGCTGGTGCTGTAGCTGGTGGCGGCGGCAATCCAGCTCGCCATGCCGCCGGCTTCATTGATGCCTTCTTGCAGCATCTGGCCCTTGGTGTCTTCCTTGTAGTACATGACCTGGTCTTTATCGACCGGGGTGTATTTCTGGCCTTCCGGGTTGTATATGCCAATCTGGCGGAACAGGCCTTCCATGCCAAAGGTGCGGCCTTCATCGACCAGAATCGGCACCACCCGTGGACCCAGCGCCTGGTCGCGCAGCAACTGGCTCAGAAAGCGCACATAGGCTTGCGTGGTGGAGATTTCGCGGCCTTCGGCGGTGGGCTCGATCACTGACTTGAAAATCTCCAGCGCGGGCACCGTGAAGTGCTCGTCGGCTTGGGTGCGCCGATGCGGCAGGTAACCCCCCAAAGCCTTGCGCCGCGCGTGCAGGTAACGCATCTCGGGTGTGTCATCCGCCGGTTTGTAAAACGGAATATCGGCGATCTGACTGTCAGGAATCGGGATGTTGAAGCGGTCGCGAAAGAGCTTGATGTCGTCATCGGTCAGCTTCTTGGTCTGGTGCACATTGTTTTTGCCTTCGCCGCTCTTGCCCATGCCAAAACCCTTGATGGTCTTGATCAGAAGCACGCTCGGCTGCCCCTTGTGATTCACCGCCTTGTGATAAGCCGCATAGACTTTTTGCGGGTCATGGCCACCGCGGCGCAAGCTCCAGATGTCGTCATCACTCATCTTGGCCACCATCGCCAGCGTTTGCGGGTCGCGGCCAAAGAAATGCTTGCGCACATAAGCGCCGTCGTTGGCCTTGAAGGACTGGTAGTCGCCATCGAGCGTGTCCATCATGAGCTTGCGCAAGGCGCCGTCGGTGTCGCGCGCCAGCAGCGGGTCCCAGTTGCTGCCCCACAGCAGCTTGAGCACGTTCCAGCCCGCGCCGCGGAAAGTGCTTTCCAGCTCCTGCACGATTTTGCCGTTGCCGCGCACCGGGCCGTCCAGGCGCTGCAGGTTGCAGTTGATGACAAACACCAGGTTATCGAGTTTTTCACGCGCGGCCAGGCCAATCGCCCCCAAGGATTCGACCTCATCCATTTCACCATCGCCACAAAACACCCATACCTTGCGGTTCTCGGTGTTGGCGATGCCACGCGCGTGCAGGTATTTCAAAAAGCGCGCCTGGTAAATCGCCATCAAGGGCCCGAGGCCCATGGACACCGTGGGGAACTGCCAGAACTCGGGCATCAGCTTGGGGTGCGGGTAGCTGGACAAGCCCTTGCCACCGGTTTCCTGGCGGAAATTGAGCAGCTGCTCTTCCGTCAGGCGGCCCTCCAGGTAGGCACGCGCATAGACACCGGGCGCCACATGGCCTTGGATATAGAGGCAGTCACCGCCGTGGTTTTCGCTCTCGGCATGCCAAAAATGGTTAAAACCCGCGCCAAACATATGGGCCAGTGAGGCAAACGAGCCGATGTGCCCGCCCAGATCGCCACCATCCACCGGGTGGTGGCGGTTGGCCTTGACCACCATCGCCATCGCGTTCCAGCGCATATAGGCGCGCAGGCGTTCTTCAATCTCGATGTTGCCGGGGCAACGCTCCTCCTGATCCGGTTCAATGCTGTTGACGTAGCCGGTGTTGGCTGAAAACGGCATGTCGATACTGTTTTGGCGGGCATGCTCAAGCAATTGCTCGAGCAAAAAATGGGCGCGCTCAGGCCCTTCGCGCTGAATAACGGCCGATAGCGCGTCCATCCATTCACGGGTTTCCTGGCTGTCGACGTCAGGCGCACTCGCGCCCGTCAAGTCATCGGGGGTTAGTGACATTTTTATCTCCTGGGTGGTTTGGCATTTTGATGTTATTGGGATTTTCAAGAAACGCCAGTGTTTTTTATTTTGCCATGTTTTTATAAAAATTTCAAATTATGCTACTCGATTTCATATTAAGAAATACAAACACCAACAAACCAATTTCATTGCATCCAGGCATCCTGCAAACCAGCGCTCGCTCACAGGCAGGCCTCTACACTGCGCACTATGCCTTCAAGTCTTTCAATTCCGCACTCTGTTCCCGACAAACTACCGCCGCTGACAAGGTTAAAACACTGGTGGCGGCGTTTGACACCGCAGCGCCAGGACCGCTTTGCCGTGTTGGCGCCCTTGGCTGCTGTGGTCTTGTTTCTGGCGGCGATCGTGGCGGCCTTTGGGTATTTGCGCCTGGAGGAAATTGACCGGGAGCAAGAAGCCGTCAATCGCGATGTGGAGTACACGCAGCAGCGTATGCGTCTGCGCCTGCTGGAGCGCCAGGAGCAGCTCATGCGGATCGCGCGTGAGGTTTCCAACCGCGAACTCGATGCGGACGAATTCCAGAGCCGGGCCGAGGCCATCGTTAACCAATATCCCGAACTGGAAAGCCTGAGCTGGATCGACAGCCATCGCAACGTCAAAGCCAGCTTCGGCTCCGTCAGTCTGGCGCCGAATCTGGTTAGAAAAATAGGCGCCACACTGGAGCCGGGCGAATCGGTTAGCAGCTACAACCTGGCGCGCGAATTGCAGCAACCCATTTACGCGATGCGGGCGGCCAGTGCCAACATGCCGGCTGTGCTGCAATTGCACATTCCGTTCAATGACCGCGCCCGTTTTTTGGGTGTTCTGCTGGCTGAATACTCGATCGACGGTTTATTTCGCTATGGCGTGCCCACTGAAGTGTCGGCCCGTTATGCGGTCTCGTTCCATGATGCGAACGGCGTCATGCTGGCAGGCACCAGCATTGCGCCGCGCAAGCCCGGCACCCGCCTGCTGCCCTGGGACAAACCGGTCAATATTTATGAGGTCCCGGTCTCCCCGGTGGGCAACGGCCTCATCATCCGGGCCCAGGCGTACCAGGCCTCGCTGGGGGTGGTGGGCAGTGGTCTGTTCTGGCTGGTCAGCGCCCTGAGCCTGATGACGGCCTGGATGTTGATCGCCAACTGGCGTCATACACGTCGGCGGATGCAGGCGCAGCAGGCGTTGATATCCGAAACCAGCTTTCGCCGCGCCATGGAAAACTCCATGTTGACGGGCATGCGAGCGCTCGATCTGCAGGGCCGTATCACCTATGTCAACCCGGCTTTTTGCCGCATGACCGGCTGGAGTGAACCCGAGTTAGTGGGACGGAGCGCGCCTTTTCCTTATTGGCCCGACGCCGATTTTGAGTCCCTGTCTTCACGCCTGCAAGAAGAACTGGCCGGCAAGATTCAGGCCAGTGGCATCCAGTTTCGCGTCAAGCGCCGCGACGGATCGCTGTTCGAGGCGCGCCTCTATGTCTCGCCACTGATTGATGCCCATGGCATGCAAACCGGCTGGATGACCTCGATGACCGACATCACTGAACCCAATCGTATTCGGGATCAGTTGTCGGCCTCGCATGAACGCTTTACCACGGTGCTGGAAGCGCTGGATGCCTCGATCTCGGTGGCGCCGCTGGGCAGCGAAGAGCTGTTGTTCGCCAACAAACTGTACCGACTGTGGTTCGGCACTGAAGCGGGCGGACACCTGCAACTGGTCGCTGAGGCCGGTGTGCCGGCAACCGCCCCCAGTGATGAATCGCTTGACCAGGTGGACGCCTTGGCCGGCCTGCCGACCGATTCGCTCAACGACAATGAGTCTGAAAGTGCCGAGCTGTACGTGGACGCCCTGGGCAAGTGGCTGGAGGTGCGCACCCGCTATTTGAGCTGGGTCGATGGTCGCCTGGCACAAATGGTGATTGCCACCGACATCACCGCGCGCCGGGTCGCCGAGGAGCAATCTGCGGCCCAGATCGAGCGCGCCCAGACCGCCAGCCGCCTGATCACCATGGGCGAGATGGCCTCCAGCGTGGCGCATGAACTCAACCAGCCGCTCACCGCCATCAACAACTACTGCAACGGCATGGTGTCGCGCATCAAGGCGCAGCAAATAAGTGAAGAAGAGTTGCTTGGCGCGCTGGAAAAAACGGCCAAGCAGGCGCAGCGGGCCGGTCAGATCATTCATCGCATTCGCTCTTTCGTGAAACGCAGCGAGCCCAACCGCTCGCCATCGAACATCGAGAGCATGGTGGACGAGGCGGTGGAATTGGTAGAAATCGAGATGCGTCGGCGCAACGTGCGCCTGACGCACTATGTGGCGCCCAGGCTGCCCGTCCTGCTGGTGGACCCGATTCTGATCGAGCAGGTACTGGTCAATTTGCTGAAGAATTCTGCCGAATCGGTGGATGCTGCCCAGCGCGCCACGGCGCAACGCAGCGTGATGCTGCGCGTCGCGCCAACCCAGGTCGACGGCAAACCGGTCATTGAATTCGCGGTGCTGGACTCGGGCCAGGGGCTCGCCCCGGAGGTGATGGCGCGGCTGTATGAAGCTTTCCATTCCACCAAAGCGGAAGGCATGGGCATTGGCCTGAGTTTGTGCCGCTCGATAGTGGAATCGCACCACGGCCGAATGAAAGCCGAGAACCTCTACAATGGCCCGGATCTGACCGGCTGCTGTTTTACGTTCTGGATTCCCATGATCGAAGTGCTGCCACTGGAGGCCAATCGGCCAGCCGATCAAGCCGAAGACAACCAAGGACACCCAAGTAAAACATGAGTTTGATACCAAAAAAGGGCACGGTTTACGTGGTGGACGACGACGAAGCGGTGCGTGACTCGCTGCAGTGGCTGCTCGAAGGCAAAGACTACCGTGTGCGTTGCTTTGAATCCGGCGAATCATTTTTAAGCCGTTACGACGCTCGCGAGGTGGCCTGCTTGATCGTGGACATACGCATGGGCGGCATGACCGGGCTGGAGCTGCAAAGCCGTTTGCTGGAAAGCCGCTCGCCACTTCCCATTGTCTTCATCACCGGCCACGGTGACGTGCCGATGGCAGTCGACACCATGAAAAAAGGGGCGATGGACTTTATTCAGAAGCCGTTCAAGGAAGATCAACTGGTCACCCTGGTCGAGCGCATGCTGGAGCAGGCCAAGGACGCTTTTGCCGACCACCAGAGCGCGGCCAGCCGGGACGCCCTGATGGCACGCCTGACCCTGCGCGAAGCGCAGGTGCTGGAGCGAATCGTGGCCGGGCGCCTGAACAAGCAGATTGCCGACGACCTGGGCATCAGCATCAAGACGGTGGAGGCGCACCGCGCCAACATCATGGAAAAACTCAACGCCAATACCGTTGCCGACCTGTTGAAAATTGCGTTAGGCCAAGCTCCCGCCAAAGCTTAACGCTATTTAATTTATAGCTGCCTGCCAAGCTCCTACAAGGGCTAGCGGGCTTTTTTATTATAGAAATGAAATCATGACAACGCAGCAATTCGGTCAAATCATCGACGGCGTCGCCCTCTCTGCCAAGCTGCGTGCCGATGTGGCCACCCGCGTGCTGGCACTCAAGGCCCGCGGCGTCACCCCGGGTCTGGCTGTCATTCTGGTCGGCGAAGACCCCGCCAGCGCCGTGTACGTGCGCAACAAGGTCAAGGCCTGCCTGGACACCGGCGTGCACTCGGTGTTTGAAAAGTACGAGGCGACTCTGTCCGAGGCCGATCTGTTGACACGCATCGCCGCGCTCAACGCCGACCCGAGCATCCACGGCATTCTGGTGCAGATGCCGATCCCCAAACACATCGACCCGCACAAGGTGATTGAAGCGATTTCTGTCAACAAGGACGTGGACGGTTATGCCACCTTGAGCGCCGGCGAGCTGATGACCGGCTCGCCTGGTTTTCGGCCCTGTACCCCGTACGGCTGCATGAAACTGATTGAAACCACCGGCATCGACTTGCGCGGCAAACACGCGGTGGTCATCGGGCGCAGCAACACCGTGGGCAAACCGATGGCATTGCTGCTGCTGCAAGCCAATGCCACGGTCACTGTGTGCCACAGCGCCACCTTGGATATCGGCTACCACACGCGCCAGGCGGATGTGATCGTGGCCGCCGTTGGCAAGCGCAATGTATTGACGCCGGACATGGTGAAGCCCGGCGCGGTGGTGATTGACGTGGGCATGAACCGCAACGAGGAAGGCAAGCTGTGCGGCGATGTGGACTTCGCCGGCGTGAAAGCAGTGGCCAGCTTCATTACCCCGGTACCGGGTGGGGTTGGCCCCATGACGATTACGATGTTGCTGGTCAACACCCTTGAAGCCGCCGAACGCACCGCTTGATGTGGCCCGGCGTCTGTCTCCCTTGAATTGGCGACTTCAGGCCGCAAAATAGAACTTATGAACAATCCCCTGCTCTCTTTTGACGATTTACCGCTGTTTGACCAGATCAAGCCGGAACAGGTGACGCCTGCCATGGAGCAGTTGCTGGCTACTGCCAGCGCGGCACTTGAAACCGTGACTGGCCCTGATTTTCCGGCGCGCTGGAGCGACATTGCCCGCGTGCTGGATGTTGCCACTGAAAAGCTGGGGCGCGCCTGGAGCGCCGTGAGCCACTTGAATAGCGTGGCCGACACCCCTGAACTGCGCGCCGCTTACAACGAAGCTCTGCCCAAAATCACCGAGTTTTTTACCCGCTTGGGAGCCGATGAGCGCTTGTATGCCAAATACAAAGCGATTGACCCGACTTCGCTCGATGCCGAGCAACGCCAGGCCCACAAAAACGCACTGCGCAATTTTGTGCTGGGGGGGGCGGAGCTGTTGGGTGCGAATCGCGAGCGCTTTGCCGCCATTCAGGAGCGTCAAGCCGAGCTGGGCCAGAAATTCAGTGAGAACGCGCTGGATGCGACCGATGCCTTTGCCTACTACGCCCAGCCGTCTGAACTTGAGGGTGTTCCCGGCGATGTGCAGCAGGCCGCCTTGGCCGCGGCACAAGCAGAAGGCAAAGAAGGCTACAAGCTGACGCTCAAAATGCCGTGCTACCTGCCGGTGATGCAGTTTGCCCGCAGCAGTACCTTGCGCCAGAAGCTGTACCGTGCTTACGTCACGCGCGCCTCCGATCAGGCTGACCCGGATACCCGCCGCTTCGACAACTCGGCGCTGATCAACGAGATGCTGGCCCTGCGCCTGGAAGAAGCCCAACTGCTGGGCTACCGCAACTTTGGCGAACTCTCGGTCGTGCCCAAAATGGCCGAGTCACCTGAGCACGTCGTCACCTTTTTGCGCGACCTGGCGGCCAAAGCGCGACCCTTCGCCAAGCAAGACCTGGCCGACCTGCGCGAATTTGCCACGCAGCAGCTGAACTTGCCCGACCCACAGGCTTGGGACTGGCCTTATGTCAGCGAAAAACTCAAGGAAGCGCGCTACGCCTTCAGTGAACAGGAAGTCAAACAGTACTTTCCGGCGCCCAAGGTGCTGGCGGGGCTGTTCAAGATCGTTGAGACGCTGTTTGATGTGGGCATCCGGGAAGACCAGGCGCCGGTATGGCATGCCGGTGTCAAGTTCTACCGGATCGAGCGCGCAGGCGCTCTGGTCGGGCAGTTTTACCTGGACCCTGCGGCGCGCACCGGCAAGCGCGGCGGCGCCTGGATGGACGACGTGCGCACGCGCTGGTTGCGCCCCGACACGCAGCAACTGCAAACGCCAGTGGCGCATCTGGTGTGCAACTTCGCCGACGGCGTGGGTGGCAAACCCGCGCTGCTGACGCACGACGATGTCACCACCCTGTTTCACGAATTTGGCCACGGCCTGCATCACCTGCTGTCGCAGGTCAACGAGCGCGAGGTCTCGGGCATCAGCGGCGTGGAGTGGGACGCGGTGGAGTTGCCCAGCCAGTTCATGGAAAACTTCTGCTGGGAATGGGACGTGCTGCGCCACATGAGCGCGCATGTCGATACCGGCGAGGCGCTGCCACACCCGCTGTTTGACAAGATGCTGGCGGCGAAAAACTTCCAGAGCGGCCTGCAAACGCTGCGTCAAATCGAGTTTTCGCTGTTTGACATGCTGCTGCACACCGCGCACGATCCCGCGCTGGACTTGATGCCGCTGTTGAACCAGGTGCGGGCCGAAGTGGCCGTGCTGCAACCGCCCGCGTGGAGCCGCACCGCCCACACCTTCAGCCATATTTTTGCCGGCGGTTACGCCGCCGGGTATTACAGTTACAAATGGGCGGAAGTGCTGAGTGCCGATGCCTACGCCGCGTTTGAAGAAACAGTGGGCGACGACGGTTTACCGAATGTGGAGACGGGCCGAAAATACCGCCAAGCCATTCTGGAAGCCGGTGGCAGCCGCCCGGCGATGGAGTCCTTCAAGGCGTTTCGTGGGCGCGCGCCCAATCTGGATGCCTTGCTGCGCCATCAAGGCATGTCTGATAAAAGGTAAAGCGATTGTTCCTCATGAAAAATAGTACTTACCCATCCAACCCTCCCGCCTTGGGCGCCACGGTCGCCCTTGCTGCCGCGCTGCTGCTGGCGGCCGGCCTGGCGCAAGCGCAGACGATCTACCGTGTCGTGGGGCCAGACGGCAAAGTGACGTTTTCTGACAAACCCCCGGTCGCCGCTGCCAACGTGACCGCCACCGATGCCGGTGGCAAAGCGGTGGGTGCAAACGGGCCAGCGCTGCCCTTCGAGTTGGGGCAAGTGGTCAGCAAGTACCCGGTCACGCTCTACACCTCCAGCAACTGTGCGCCCTGTGGATCGGGTCGCACGCTGCTCAGCAACCGCGGTATTCCCTTCGCTGAAATAACTGTCACCAGCGCCGAAGACGCCGAAGCGCTGCAACGCATCAGTGGCGAGAATTCGCTGCCTTTCTTGACCATTGGCGGCCAGCAGATCAGAGGATTTTCCGAGTCGGAGTGGACACAATTTCTGAATGCGGCCGGTTATCCCATGGCCTCCGTGTTGCCCGCCAACTACCAGCGCCCGACGGCAGCCCCGTTGGTGGCGGTCCAAAAATCGCTTCCCGCCGCCAAAGCCGATGCCAATCAGACCCAAGGCAGTTTCCCAGAGCCCAGCCGCACACCGGTGGACGGCCCCTCCAATCCGGCAGGCATCAAGTTTTAATTCTTGATCCGTTGAGGACTGCGCCCCATGTCGGTCCCGCCAAGTATCAGAAGATCAAGGTTTTGACGCCTTGGGCCGTACCCAAGAGGCAGACCTGGGCCTTCTGAAAGGCAAACACACCCACCGTCACCACCCCCGGCCACTGGCTGACTTGGGACTCAAAAGCCAGCGGGTCGGTAATCACTAAACCGGTGACATCGAGCAAAATCTGGCCGTTGTCCGTTACCAACGGTTCCCCCCCGACCAGCCGCACCTGCGCCTGCCCACCCAGCGCCGCAAACCGTTGCGTGATTTGCTGCGCCGCCATCGGAATGATTTCAACCGGCAAGGGATACCGGCCCAAGGTCTGAACCAGCTTGGACTCATCGGCGATGCAGACAAATTGCTTGGCGAGCGCCGCCACAATCTTCTCGCGCGTGAGCGCAGCACCGCCCCCTTTGATCATGTTGCCGTGGCCGTCGATCTCATCGGCACCATCGATGTAAACCGACAACTCGGTCACGTCATTGGCATCAAAAACCGCAATCCCCAAGGCCTTCAAACGCAGGGTGCTGGCTTGCGAACTGGAGACCGCGCCTTTGATCAGAGGCTTCATGCCGGCCAGGGCATCGATGAATTTATTCACGGTCGAACCGGTGCCAACGCCCACGATTTCGCCCGGCACCACGTACTGCAGTGCCGCCTGGCCGACCAGGGTTTTGAGTTGATCTTGAGAAAGCGCGGCGGCAGATTGGGAAATAGGGTTTGTCATCGGGGAAAATCAGGTCAGTTAAAAAATACGATGCAGGAATTATCCAATGGCTATCCTCCCTTACGCCCTCGCCCGCCCTTTTTTATTTAGTCTTGACCCGGAGACCGCCCACGACTTGACCGTCCATGCGCTGGCGCTGACCCAAGGAACGCCTTTCAAATGGGCCTATGGCAGCCACCGGGTGAATGACCCGATCACGCTGGCCGGCTTGACTTTTCCGAACCGGGTGGGCTTGGCCGCCGGGCTGGACAAAAATGCCCGCTGTATTGATGGTCTGGGCGCCATGGGTTTCGGTTTTGTCGAGGTCGGCACCGTCACGCCGCTGGCTCAGCCGGGCAACCCCAAACCGCGACTGTTTCGTTTGCCGCAGGCGCAGGCGCTGATCAACCGGTTCGGATTTAACAACGAGGGCTTGACCAGTTTTGTGGCGAACATCAAAAATTCAGCGTTTTATCGCCAACGCCAAGGCGCCCACGGGGAGAAAGAAGCACTGCCTCTTTTGCTGGGCTTGAACATTGGCAAGAACGCCGCGACACCGATTGAGCGTGCCACCGAGGACTACCTGGCCTGCCTGGACGCGGTCTACCCGTATGCGGACTACGTTGTCGTCAACATTTCAAGCCCCAATACCCAGAACCTGCGCTCCCTGCAAAGCGATGAAGCGCTTGACAGTTTGCTGGGCGCTGTGGCGCACCGGCGCCAAACGCTGGCCGCGCAACATGGCAAACAAGTCCCCCTTTTTGTCAAGATCGCCCCCGACCTGGAGGCGACGCAAGTCGCAGTCATTGCGGCCACTTTGAGGCGTCATGGCATGGACGGCGTGATTGCCACCAACACCACCCTCAACCGCGACGCCGTCAAAGGCCTGGCGCACGCGGATGAAACCGGGGGCCTGTCGGGGGCACCGGTGCTGGCCATGAGCAACCGTGTCATCGGGCAACTGCGCGCCGCATTGGGGCCGGACTTTCCCATCATAGGTGTCGGCGGCGTGATGAGTGCTGACGATGCGGTGAGCAAAATCAGGGCGGGCGCCGATCTGGTGCAAATCTATACCGGTTTGATTTACCACGGCCCCAGGCTGGTGCAGCAGGCCGCAGCACTGATCAAGACAAGCTGTTGAAGGCTTGCGGCAAACGTCCGATCGATTGACGACGCCCCAACCGGTTTACTCAACCCGCAACCACAGAACCGACCAAATTGCCCCTGGCGTCAATGCGTCATAATTGACGTTTACGTTAACGTCAATTGCAAGGAGATTCACATGGACATCGCAGGTAAGGTTTTCATCGTCACCGGTGGCGCGTCAGGCTTGGGCGAGGGCACGGCCCGCATGCTGGCGGCCCAGGGCGGCAAAGTGGTCATCGCCGATATGCAGGTTGAAAAAGGCGAAGCCATTGCCAAAGCCATTGGTGGTGCTTTCGTCAAATGCGATGTCAGCCAGGAAGCCGACGGCCAGGCCGTGGTCGCCAAGGCTCTGTCCATGGGCAAACTGATGGGCCTGGTCAACTGCGCGGGTATCGCACCGGCCGAAAAAACCGTCGGCAAAAATGGCGCGCACAACCTGGGTGTTTTCAGCAAGTGCATTACCGTCAATTTGATCGGCAGTTTCAACATGATTCGCCTGGCGGCGGATGCCATGTGCAAAAACGAACCCGAGGCCACCGGCGAGCGCGGTGTGCTGATCTCCACCGCCTCCGTCGCCGCCTATGACGGCCAGATCGGCCAGGCGGCCTACAGCGCGTCCAAAGGCGGCATTGTCGGCATGACGCTGCCAATCGCGCGCGATCTGGCACGCAACGGCATCCGCAACATGACCATCGCCCCCGGTATTTTTGGTACCCCCATGATGTTCGGCATGCCGCAGGAAGTGCAAGACTCGCTGGCCGCTAGCGTGCCCTTCCCCTCACGGCTGGGCACGCCCCAGGACTACGCCAAACTCGCGCAGCACATTTTCGAGAATGACATGCTCAACGGTGAAGTGATCCGCCTCGATGGCGCCATTCGCCTGGCACCGCGCTAAATTTCACGCGCCCAGCACGGGCGCCCCTATCAGGTTCCGGCTCCCGGCCCCCGGCCCCTGAATGCCGGGCGATTAACCGCTTAAGCTAGCCGGTCGATCCCCGTGTTTCTACAATCACTGCATGTCCATTCCCCAGACCTTTATTCAGGAGTTGCTCTCGCGCGCTGACGTGGTCGAAATCGTGGGCCGTTATGTGCAGCTTAAAAAGGGCGGCGCCAACTTCATGGGCCTGTGCCCGTTTCATGGGGAAAAGTCGCCCTCCTTCTCGGTCAGCCCGAGCAAGCAGTTCTACCACTGCTTTGGCTGCGGCAAAAACGGCGACGCCCTCAGTTTCTTGATGGAGCACGCGGGCATGACCTTTGTCGAGGCGGTGCAAGACCTGGCCCAGCAATATGGCCTGCAAGTACCGGAGGACGACGCCAGCCCGCAGGACCGGGCGCGCGCCCTGGAGCAGCGGCAAAAGCAAACCACCCTGACCGACGTGCTCGAAAAAGCGGGCGATGCCTACAAAAAACAGTTGAAAGATTCACCCCGGGCCGTGGACTACCTCAAGGGCCGCGGCTTGTCGGGCGAAATTGCCAAACAGTTTGGCTTGGGCTACGCGCCCGAGGGCTGGCGCAGCCTGGCCAGTGTTTTCCCGAACTATGACGATCCGCTGCTGGTCGAAAGCGGTCTGGTGATCCTGAATGTTGACGAGGCCTCCGGGGAAGAAAAGCGATACGACCGTTTTCGCGACCGGATCATGTTCCCGATCCGCAACGTCAAGGGCGAATGCATTGGCTTTGGCGGGCGGGTGCTGGGCGACGACAAACCCAAATACCTGAACTCGCCGGAAACCCCGGTTTTCAGCAAGGGGCGTGAACTGTACGGCCTGTTTGAAGCCCGCCACGCGCTGCACGACCAGGGTTACGCCTTGGTGACCGAAGGGTACATGGATGTGGTGGCGCTGGCCCAACTCGGCTTCTCCAACGCCGTGGCCACACTCGGCACCGCCTGCACGGCGGAGCATCTGCACAAGCTGTTTCGTTTCACCGATGCCGTGGTGTTCAGCTTTGACGGCGACGCGGCCGGCCGGCGCGCGGCGCGCAAGGCGCTGGATGGCGCCCTGCCCTTTGCCACCGATGTGCGCAGCGTCAAGTTCCTGTTCTTGCCCCCTGAGCACGATCCCGACAGCTTCATCCGGGAATTTGGCAAGGAAGCGTTCGCCCGCTATGTGAGCGAAGCCGTCCCGTTAAGCCGCTTTTTGATTGACGCGGCGCGTGAAGGTTGCGACCTGAACACCGCGGAAGGCCGCGCCCACCTGGCCAGCAATGCCAAACCGCTGTGGTTGCTGCTGCCCGATGGCGCCTTGAAGCGGCAGTTGCTGAGCGAAATTGCCGATCTGGTGCGTTTGTCCGTGCGCGAATTGACCGAGGTGTGGCATCCCCAAGTTGCTGCCAAGGGCGACCGCAAATCATTGAAAAATAATAATGATAGCTACATACCCAATGAATACCAGGGCTACAGCCAGAATTCATCTAAAAAATCTCCAACACGTCGGAGTTTAAGTGGGCGTGCGCGGCCCACCAGCCGGGCTGACTACGCGGCCCGCCTGTTGCTGGGCGACATGGCGGCGCTGGAAGTCTTGCCGGCCGAAGACCATACCCTGCTGTGTGACTTGCCGGAACCGCACGGAGGGCTGTTTGTGTGGCTGGAAAACCAGTTGCATGAACACGGCCCGCAAGCCTGGGTGGCGCTGCGTGAAGGACTGCGCGGGCGCCCGGAGGAAGAACTGGCCGTTCGACTCATGACCGGCTACGAGCTGGCCGGCCCGCTGGAGAGCAATGAACCGAGCAATGAACTGCGTGATCTGCTCAACCGCATGCTGGTGGAAAAGCTCAAAGTGCAGGAAACCGAGGCCATCGAGGCGGCCAAAGCCGATCCGGGCGCACTGCAGCGCTACCGCGAGCTGCAGGCCCGCCGCTTCAAACTTGAATCGGTGCCGGTACGCGCTGAATAAGCGGCTCTGGCACGCAACCGTCACGCGGCGCTCGCTCACTCGTCCTGCGCTGCGTCCAAGCCCGGGAAAAGAACCTCCGTAAATCCAAACCGGCTGAAATCCCGCACCCGCATCGGATACAGTTTACCGATCAGGTGATCGCATTCATGCTGCACCACGCGGGCATGAAACCCCGCCACGATGCGATCAATCGGGTCGCCATACTGGTCAAAGCCGGTGTAGCGAATGCGCGCGAAACGCGGCACCATGCCACGCAAGCCCGGCACGGACAGGCAGCCCTCCCAGTCCTCCACTTCAAGCAGCGTCGGATCGCTGTCAGAGGCGGGCAGAGGCGTGATGACCGGGTTGAGCAACACCGTTTTGGGGATGATGGGCGCCTCTGGATAACGCGGATTGCGCGCGTTGGACCCAAAAATTACCAATTGCAGATCGACCCCGATTTGCGGCGCCGCCAGCCCGGCGCCGTCGGCCGCCAGCATGGTGTCGAGCAGGTCGGAGATCAGCAGATGCAATTCGTCTGAATCGAACTGGGTCACAGGTGCTGCGATGCGCAGCAAACGCGGATCGCCCATTTTGAGGATGTCACGCACGGCCATCAAGCAACTCCTTTAATCCGGCTTCATCCAGCACGGCCACACCCAGTTCCCTGGCTTTGTCGAGCTTGCTGCCCGCCTCGGCGCCCGCCACCAAAAAAGTGCTTTTTTTGCTGACCGAACCCGCCACCTTGCCGCCGGCAGCCTCGATCATCTCTTTGGCATCGTCGCGGCTCAGTGTGGGCAGGGTGCCGGTCAAGACAAACGTTTTGCCACTCAAAGGCGTGGGCGCACGTTCAGCAGGCGGGCCCTCTTGCCAGCTCACGCCACCGGCGCGCAATTGTTCCACCACCTCGCGGTTGTGCGGTTGATCAAAAAACGTGCGCAGGCTTTGCGCGACGGTCGGTCCGACATCACTGACATGAAGCAACTGGTCCAGGGAAGCGTCCATGATCGCGTCCAGACTGCCGAAATGGCGCGCCAGCGCCTTGGCGGTGGCCTCGCCCACATGGCGAATACCCAGGCCGAACAGAAAGCGCGGCAGCGTGGTTTGCTTCGACTTCTCCAAAGCCGCCACAATATTTTGAGCCGACTTGTCGGCCATCCGGTCCAGGCTGGCCAGTGAGGCCAGGCCCAGCCGGTACAGGTCGGACAGCGTTCGGATGACCTCGCCATCGACCAGCTGATCGACCAGCTTTTCGCCCAGGCCTTCGACCTCCACCGCCCGGCGCTGGGCAAAGTGCAGGATCGCCTGTTTGCGCTGGGCGCTGCAAAACAGCCCCCCGGTACAGCGGTAGTCGACTTCGCCCTCCTCGCGCACCGCCGTGCTGCCGCATACCGGACACTGGCGCGGCATGGTGAAGATCGGGCCCCGTCCGGTCACAGCTTGGGCAGACCTTTCGACCAACTCAGGGTGAACGGAAGATTCAGTGGGAACGCGAGGGAGAACGACGCCTACCACCTCTGGAATGACGTCTCCGGCGCGACGCACGATGACCGTGTCGCCGACCCGCACGTCCTTGCGCCGCGCCTCGTCTTCATTGTGCAGGGTGGCGTTGGTGACGGTCACACCGCCAACAAAGACCGGCGCCAGCTTGGCCACCGGCGTGAGTTTGCCGGTGCGTCCCACCTGCACGTCAATGCCCAGCACGGTGGTGAGCTGTTCTTGCGCCGGAAACTTGTGCGCCACCGCCCAGCGCGGCTCGCGCGTCACAAAACCCATGCGGCGCTGCAGTGCCAGGCTGTTGACCTTGTAGACGACGCCATCAATGTCAAAACCAAGACCGTCGCGCTGCTGCGCAATCGTCTCGTAGTAAGCTACTAATTCAGTAGCACCATGTGCAATGGTGACGAGGGCTGACACCGGAAAACCCCATATTTTCAGGGTTTGCAGCATTTCATAATGCGTGCCAAATTCGGGACCGCCCGCCTGCGCTGGCGAGACCTCACCGAGGCCATAGGCAAAAAAGCTCAAAGGACGCTGGGCGGCAATGCTCGGGTCCAGTTGGCGCACCGCACCGGCGGCGGCGTTACGCGGGTTGACGAAGGTTTTTTGGCCGCGCGCGCGCTGCTGTTCGTTCAGGGTTTCAAAATCGTCACGGCGCATGTAGACCTCGCCGCGCACCTCCAGCACCTCCGGCACCCCGTCTGGCAAGCGCAGGGGAATCTGGCCAATGGTGCGGATATTTTGGGTCACGTCCTCGCCCACCTCGCCGTCGCCGCGCGTGGCGGCCTGCACCAGTACGCCGTGCTGGTAGCGCAGGCTCATGGCCAGACCGTCGAACTTGGGCTCGGCCACATACGCCACCGGCCCGGCAGAGCCGTCCAAGCCCAGTTCGCGCCGCACCCGGGCGTCAAAATTATGCGCACCGCTGGCCTCGGTGTCGGTTTCAGTGCGAATGCTCAGCATGGGCACGGCGTGGCGCACGCTGGCGAACGACTCAAGCGCACGCCCCCCCACCCGCTGCGTGGGGGAATCAGGTGTTAGCAGCGCTGGATGTTGTGCCTCCATCGCCTGCAACGCCTGAAACAGGCGGTCGTACTCGGCATCCGGAATGGTCGGCGCGTCCTCCACGTAATAGCGATGAGCATGTTCGTGCAGCAGACGTCTGAGCTGCGCCACCTGGGCCGGATCAGGCGGCAGCGCCTGCGGGGGGAACAAATCGTTCGTGACCATGAGGTGAGCGCTCAGGCAAGCAGGATTCAGGAAAAAAGCCGCCGCGCCAGCGCCGACCCGGCGGACAGATCACGCTGGTCGAGCGTGTCGTACAACTGTTCAAGTTCAGCGCCAATCACGTCCATCGCCTCAGGCGCCAGCGGCTGGCCGTTGTCATCGGTCACCACGCCGTCCATGCTGTCTGCCAGCGCCTGGGCGGCTTCGCGCATGCGCGCAAAGGCGCACTCGCTGCGGTCCACCTGCGCCACGTCCAGGCTGATCGCCACATCGCGGATGGCAGATTGGGCCGGGTCGTCCGCCAGCGCCGCCTGGGTGTCAAAGCTCAAGCCCAGCACCGGGGGCATACCGGCCACGCTGGCGGGCACGACCATGCGCCCCGGGATGGCGCCGGCCACAAAACCCAGGCGCGCGGCATTTTGTTGCACATAGCCCGGACTCCAGGCGGCATGGCGGGCGCGCAGCACAAAGCCCAGTTGGGCATCGTGGTCGTTGGCAAACTGATCCAGTTCGCGCGCCCGGGCCACCTCTTCGCGCATCTCGGGAAAATCAGGCGTGCCATTGATGGCATCGCAGAAGGCCTGGGTTTTCATCACAAACTCGGAGTATTCAATTTCATTGAGCGCGCCCGAGCGGTTGGCCAGTTGCACCCCGGCCTGAAACAAAGCATAGCGCTGACCGGCCAGCGGCGTCTCCCAGCGCTGCGCAAGTTCGTTGAATCCTTCAATGGCAAACGGCTTGCTGCCCGCGCGTCGGGTTGGCGGCATGGCGGCCAGTGCAGCATCACCCGAGACCAGCCCCTCCAGCGCAATGGGTGCAATGACATCAATCAAGACGTCCATGGAGGCACGCTTGTCCAGTATTGTCAAAGGAAAACTCGCCACATCAAACGCGGCCGCATCCAGCCCCGGTTCAATGCCGGCACTTGCCTGGGATTCGATGCTGGGCCCATGGACGGGGTCATGGGGCGCCGGCTGGCGTGGCTGGTTCTTGCGCGCCGTCCAGGCTGCGTGTACGGCCATGGCCGCCAGCACCAAGCCGCCCAGAATGGCCAAACCAATTTGCAAATTACTCATGATCATCAAGCCACCTCCGCCATCGAAATGGCTGCGTCCATATCCACCGCCACAATGCGCGACACGCCCTGCTCCTGCATCGTGACGCCAATCAACTGTTTGGCCATTTCCATGGCAATCTTGTTGTGGCTGATGAACAGGAACTGCGTCTCGCGGCTCATGCTCACCACCAGCCGGGCATAGCGCTCGGTGTTGGCATCGTCCAGCGGTGCGTCAACCTCATCGAGCAGGCAGAACGGCGCCGGGTTGAGCTGGAAAATCGCAAACACCAGGGCAATCGCCGTCAGCGCTTTTTCTCCGCCCGACAGCAAGTGAATGGTCTGGTTCTTCTTGCCCGGCGGCTGGGCAATCACCTGCACGCCGGAGTCCAGGATTTCTTCACCCGTGATCACCAACCGTGCATTGCCACCGCCAAACAACTCCGGAAACATGCGTCCAAAGTGTTCGTTGACCGCATTGAACGTGCCCGAGAGCAGTTCGCGGGTTTCAGCGTCAATTTTCTTGATCGCGTCTTCCAGCGTGGTCATGGCCTCAACCAGGTCGGCGGTTTGGGCATCCAGAAAATTCTTGCGCTCACTGGCGACGGCCAGTTCATCGAGCGCCGCCAGGTTGACCGCGCCCAAGGCCGCAATGTCACGGTTCAGGCGGTCAATTTCGCCCTGCATGCTGCCCAGGCGCGCCTTGCCGTCGGCCAGGGACAGGGCCACCGCCTCCAGATCGGCCTGCGCATCGGCAAGCAATTGGGTGTATTGCTCAAAACCCAGCCGCGCGGCTTGTTCCTTGAGCTGAAATTCGGTGATGCGCTGGCGCAAGGGGTCGAGCTCGCGCTCCAGTTGCAGGCGGCGCTCGTCGCTGGCGCGAAGTTTGGCGGTCAGGTCGTCGTATTCGCTGCGTCTGACACCCAGCGCCTGCTCACGGTCGAGCTTGAGCGCCAAGGCGTTTTGCAGACCACCCTGTGCCGCAGCGTCATTCAAGCGTGCCAACTCTTCTTGGGCTCTTTGGGCTTCAGCCCTTATGGAGTCTGCTTGTTGCGCTGCAGTTTCTATAGCGCGCGACAACTCCGACCTGCGCGCATCCAGACTGCGCATGGAAAAAGTCGCCTCCTGGGCCTGGCGTTCCAGACTGCGCTGCTGTTCTCTGGCTTCGTTGAGCTTGCGCTCGGCTGCCATGACGCGCTCGTCAAGCTGGGCGTGGCGCTCCTGGGTGTCGGCCAACTGCATGTCCAACTCTTCAAAGCGCCCTTCTGCCGTCACACGGCGCTCTTGCAGGTCGTCCAAAAGGGCATTGACCTCGGCCAGGTCACCGGTAATTTGGGCGCTGCGCACCCGGGCCTGCTCGGCCAGCTGCGTCAGCCGCAGGGTTTCCACCTGCAATTCATGGGCCCGGCTTTGGCTCTCGGCGGCTTCCCGGCGCACCACCAGCAGTCGTTGTGAAGCATCGGTATAGGCCGCCTCGGCCCGCATCAGGCGGGAGCGGGATTCATCGCTGATCATGGCTTGCGCCCGGAGCTGCTTGTCCAGATTTTCAATTTCCTGGGCCCGGGCCAGCAAACCGGCCTGCTCGGAATCCGGTGCGTAAAAGCTCACGCTGTAGGCGCTCACGGCGTGGCCGGATTTCACAAAGATGGTCTCGCCCGGCTGCAACTTGTCCCGGTTCGCCAGGGCCTCTTCAAAACTGGCGGCGGTGAAACAGCCGTGCAGCCAGTCCGTCAGAACCGCTTTTTGACCCGCATCGTTGAGGCGAAGCAAATCGGATAATCGCGGCAATGCGGCGTCTTTCTCGGGCAACGCGGCCAGTGGCGGGCTGTAAAAGGCGAGTTTGGTCGGCGGTGCGTCGTTGCCAAACGCGCGCACCATCTCCAGGCGCGACACCTCCAGCGCACCCAAACGCTCACGCAGCGCGCCTTCCAGTGCGTTTTCCCAACCCTGTTCGATGTGAATGCGACTCCATAAGCCCTGCAAGCTGTCGAGTCCGTGTTTGACCAGCCAGGGTTGCAACTTGCCGTCGGTCTTGACCTTTTCCTGCAAGGCTTTGAGCGCCTCCATCCGGGCCGATAGTTCGGCCAGGCGCGCCGATTCGGTGTTGACGGCCTGTTGCTCGGTTCGTCGACTTTCGTCAAGCTGGGGCACGCTGTCCTGCAACTCCTGCAGGCGGCCTTCTGCCACGCTGGCGGTCTCCTGGGCCTGGTCCAGCTGGTTTTGCAGATTGATCAACCGGGCTTCATCGGGTGCTGCCATCGCGTTGCGGTCCGCACTCAGGCGTTCGCGGCGGCTGTCGAGCTGGCGCGACTGCTCCTCGATGCTGCGCTGGTCTGCGGCCAGCACCTGGATTTGCTGCTGCACCTGGGCCACGCTGGCGCGCTGCTCGTTGGCGGCTTTTTGCGCCTGGCGCAAGGCTTCTTCCAGATCCGGCAACGCTTGGGCCTGGTCCTCGACCTGGGCGGCCAGCAACTCGGTTTTTTCTTCGCCAAGCGTGGCCAGTTCAAGCAGGTTTTCAATTTCTTCCTGCGCGTCATCCCGGCGCGTGGCCCACTGTGCGGCTTGCTCCTTAAGGGTCGCCAGGCGTTGTTCGACGCGATGGCGGCCTTCCACCACAAAACGGATCTCGGCTTCCAGTCGGCCGACCTCGGTACTGGCCTCGTACAACAGACCTTGCGCCTGATTGACCTGATCACCTGCCGCGTAGTGGGCCTGGCGCACCGTTTCCAGTTCGGTCTCGATGTGGCGCAAGTCCGCGACCCGGCCTTCCAGCGCGTTGACCGCACCTTGGGCTTCGGTCTTGACCTTGCTTTGATCCGCCTCGGACTCGGTGCGCTTGAGAAACCAGAGCTGATGCTGCTTGAGCGTGACATCCGTGGTCAGGCTGTTGAATTTTTTGGCGACAACGGCCTGCGCTTCCAACTTTTCCAGGTTGGTGTTGAGTTCGCGCAGGATGTCTTCGACCCGGGTCAGGTTTTCACGGGTGTCTGACAGGCGGCTCTCGGTCTCGCGGCGGCGCTCCTTGTATTTGGAAACACCGGCGGCCTCTTCCAGAAACAGACGCAGTTCTTCGGGCTTGCTTTCAATGATGCGGCTGATGGTGCCCTGTCCAATGATGGCGTAGGCCCGCGGCCCCAGGCCGGTGCCCAGAAACACGTCCTGCACGTCACGACGGCGCACCGGCTGGTTGTTGATGTAGTAACTGCTGGTGCCATCACGCGTGAGCACGCGCTTGACGGCAATTTCACCGAACTGGCTCCACTGACCGCCCGCGCGGTGGTCGGCATTGTCAAAAACCAGCTCCACGCTGGCGCGGCTGGCCGGTTTGCGGGTGGTGGTGCCATTGAAAATGACGTCCTGCATCGACTCGCCACGCAGCTCCGAGGCCTTGCTCTCCCCCAGTACCCAGCGTACCGCGTCCATGATGTTGGATTTGCCGCAGCCATTGGGCCCGACCACCCCTACCAGTTGCCCCGGAAGCAGAAAATTGGTCGGTTCCGCGAAGGATTTGAACCCGGATAACTTGATTGAATTGAGACGCACAGGAATCGCTGCCGCTTTGGCTTAAGTTGATTTGACGGGCGAGGAGTCTACCTGCCAAGTAGAGCGGCCCGCTTGAGCAATACCATGATACCTTGTCGGCTCCCGCACAAGAATAGCTGCTGACGGTCTGGCTGGACGGTTATCGTGCTAGCGTCAATTGATTTCATCTGCCTGCCAGTTAGCACAGGGATCGTCGATCATTTGATCTCGGTCATGGTTGTTACCATGCGTCGATCAGACACTTGATGTTGCCAATCAATAAGGAGTTTTTATTATGTTCAAGCACATACTCGTTCCAGTGGATGGTTCACCGACAGCACAGTTCGCGGTTGAAAAAACGATCGAGCTGGCTAAAGCCTTCAACAGTCATGTCTCCACAATTTTTGTGATTGACCCTTACCCATTCACCGGAGTTGGAACCGATTTTGCCTATGGTCAGGCAGAGTATCTCAGCGCAGCGACCGCTGAGGCCAATGCCGCTGTCAAGGCGGCCAAGGCGGCTTTCATTGAGGCGGACATCCCCGTTGAGGCTTCGGTGATTGAATCTCACACGGCGTGGCGCGGTGTGGTGCAAGCGGCGGAATCAATGCAGGTTGATTTGATCGTGATGGGATCCCACGGCCGCAGTGGGTTGGAAAAGTTGGTGCTGGGCAGTGTCACGCAAGCGGTACTGTCGCACACCAAACTCCCCGTGCTGGTCGTGCGGGACTGAAAGCGCCGGCTGTTTGGCCGGACGCCTCCAAATCAATCCCTACCCGCACTGTCCAACATAGCCACACGCGGTACAAAAATCACAGCCGTCTTTGTGAATGACGGTGGGGTTACCGCATTCCGGGCAGATTTTTCCGGCCATGGTGCTGGGTGTTCCGTGGTTTTTTGGCGCATCCAGCACGCCCATGTCCCGCAGGGGGAAACCCTCCTCGTCCAGCACGCCCAGCATGGCATAACGGTGAATAATCAGTCGCGCCACATACGCTACCGTCGAGGGCCAGGTTTGCTGGCGACGTTCACCCCGGGGCAAGCCCGGCACAAATGCCATGAAGTGGCCCAGCGGTTCGGCATAGTTAAGCAGCTTGCGCAACTTCATACCGATCCACGCCGGATCAATCACGCGCATATCCAGCGAGAGCAGCCTGGCCAAGCCATCGAGTGCTCGGGGGTAGTTGCCTGAGAACCCTAAAGCGCAAGGCCGGGTGACAATGTTGCCTTCATGATCTGGCAAATTGACTTCCTTGAGTGTGACGGTGAAAGCCTCTCCAGTGGCGGGGTTGTCCACATCCACCGACCATGCCAGCGTGCCGGAAGGGCCGGTCTGCGGCTCTCCCCGGCTGAACATGGCGTCCAGCACGGGCGTTGGCACTTTGACGTCGTTGCCCACCAAGGCGGTGAGTTGGTCACAACGCCAGCGAATGACGGCTGCCGTGGCGGCGACCACGCCAGGAAACAAACGCAGTTGCCCATGCGGCGGAAACGGCATCTCAAATGAGTGCTCCTCGGCCACCGTGGCCAAAGCGTCGAGCTTCAATTGCAACCAGGCCGGATCATTGGCGCGCAAGTCCATGGACAAGGTTTTGGCGAGTGCACCCAAACCACGCGGCTGCTCTGCGCCATTGACCCAGACCTCGAAGGGTTTGGGCGCGCCGCCTTCTTCGGGGGCCAACTCGCCAACGAACAATGCAAAGTCCCCAAAGGGGTGGTGCACCATGAATGTCCAGGCCGGATTGCCCGCAGGCAATTCGGGTCGGCTCGGCCAGCGCAAAGACGACAGCACAGCGGCCGGCAGACGCTCCAGTGCCAGGCGTTGGTTGGCGCTGTCAATATGCAGGGCGGTTGCCGTCTCGGGGGTGGTTGTGGCACCCGACACAGGCGTTACGCTCAGCACGGATCCCAAAACCGAGTTGGGTCGGTAAGTGGCCAATCCTTTTAAGCCGGACTGCCAGGCCTCCATATAAAGATTTTGAAAATCTGCATATGGATAGTTGACTGGCACATTCACCGTTTTGGAGATGGCGGTATCAATGAACGGCGCCACCACAGCCACCATGGCTTCGTGGGCTTGGGCGCTCATTTCAAGCGCTGTCACGAAGGCAGAGGTCAACGCCGCATCCTGACCATATAAATGACGATAGAGACGCCAGGCATGGTCTTCGACCGCATACTCTTTGAAGCTGCCGTCCGCCATGCGTTTCTTGCGCGTGTAACTCCAGCTGAACGCAGGCTCGATGCCGTTGCTGGCATTATCGGCAAATGCCAAGCTGATGGTTCCGGTAGGTGCAATCGAAAGCAAGTGCGAATTGCGAAGACCGTGCTTGCGAACGCGCTCCTTCAGGGCGGGTGACAAGCGTGATGCGAACCTTTGACCGGTGAGGTAGAGATCGGCATTGAACAAGGGAAAGGCACCGCGCTCCTGCGCCAGATCAACCGAGGCATCGTAGGCGGTGTCGCGCATCAGCTCGGAAATATCGCGTGCCATGTCACGCGCCGCTTGCGTGTCGTAGCGTAAATTGAGCATCACCAGCGCATCACCGAGCCCGGTATAGCCCAAGCCGACACGGCGCTTGCTGCGCGCTTCTTCTTGTTGCTGCGGCAGGGGCCAAACCGTTACGTCCAGGACGTTGTCGAGCATGCGAGTGGCGACGCGCGCCACTTCGGCAAAGGCGGCTCTGTCAAAACTGGCGGTTTTTTCGAAGGGTTGCCTGACGAACCGGGTCAGATCAATCGAGCCCAGACAACAGCAACCGTACGGCGGCAACGGCTGCTCGGCGCAAGGATTGGTGCTGGCAATGGTTTCACAATAGGACAGGTTGTTGTCGCGATTGATATGGTCCAGGAACAGGACACCCGGCTCGGCATGGTCATAGGTCGAGCGCATGATTTGATCCCACAACTCGCGCGCCTGCAAGGTCCGGTAGACCCAGATACCGCTTTCCGCCAACTGATGCGCCCCAGCTGCTTTTTGAGCGGCCCCCGGTTCGGCCCGATGAACGAGCGTAAACGTCGCGTTTTTTTGCACCGCGAGCATGAATCCGTCAGTGACACCCACCGAGATGTTGAAATTCTTCAAATCACCGGTGTCCTTGGCATGGATGAACTCTTCAATGTCAGGATGATCACAGCGCAGCACGCCCATTTGTGCACCGCGCCGGGCGCCGGCCGACTCCACCGTTTCACACGAGCGGTCAAACACGCGCATGTAGCTCACAGGCCCTGATGCACTGCTTTGCGTGCTGCCAACCCAGGCGCCACGCGGGCGGATGCGGGAAAAGTCATAACCCACGCCGCCACCACGCCGCATGGTTTCGGCCGCCTCTGTCAGCGCGGTATAGATGCCAGGATGGCCGTCCTCGACGTGGGCGATCGAGTCGCCTACGGGCTGCACAAAACAGTTGATCAAGGTGGCCGCCAGATCAGTGCCAGCGGCGGATTGAATTCGTCCAGCCGGCAGAAACCCGTTTTGCAGGGCTTGCAAAAATTTGGCTTCCCATTCCTTCCGCTGTTCTGGTGCCTCTACCTGGGCCAAAGCACGCGCGACGCGTTGATTGACCTCAAGGATGGTCTTTTCTGAACCCTTGGCGTACTTTTCAATCAGGACTTCCTCGCTGATCGGCTGCGGGGCAAGGGCGTGGATTGGCTTTGTTCGAGCGGGAGCTTTTTGCGTCATTGTTTGTTCCTAAAAAGTCTATGTACTGTCTGATTTCCAAGGTCGTGCGCTTTTGTCTTGGGACTGCCGGTTCTGTGGTCTGCGTCAGCATGGGCCGTGTGGCTATCAAATGGCAACTGGACGTTTGTTTGGAATGAGCCATCAGTGCGTGCCAAAAATGGTCAGGCAGTTCGGGACAGCGTCAAGCTGATCATTCTAGCGATTGGACGAGCGGTGGCGGCGAAAAAAGCGGCAACCGGCAGTGCTGAAGGCAAAAAAAAGCCCTCTGCTTGATAGTCAGAGGGCTTTTTGGCTCCAAGCGGAGCCTGCGTTGGTTTAAGCGGTTTCGCCGTAGACCGAAACCGTAATTTCCACCAAGACGTCGGTATGCAAGGCGACGCTGACCGTGCTATCGCCCACCACCTTGATTGGCCCGTTGGGCATGCGGATCTGCGCCTTGCTCACTTTGAAGCCATTCTTGGTCAGCTCTTCAGCAATGTCGGCGTTGGTCACAGAACCAAAGAGACGACCATCAACGCCGGCTTTCTGGGTCAGCTTGCAGGTCGTGCCTGCAAGCTTTTCACCCACCGTCTGCGATTCAGCCAGTTTGACGGCGGCAGCTTTTTCGAGTTCAGCGCGCTTGACTTCAAACTCTTGCTTCGCTGACGCCGTGGCGCGACGAGCGCGACCGGATGGAATCAGGAAGTTGCGGGCATAGCCATCTTTAACGCGCACGATCTCACCGAGATTACCAAGGTTCACAACCTTGTCGAGCAGAATAATTTGCATGATCGTGTTCCTTAAATCTTGTGCTGGTCGCTGTACGGCAGCATCGCAAGGAAACGTGCGCGCTTGATAGCGGTGTTGAGCTGACGCTGAAAAATGGCACGGGTGCCAGTCAGGCGAGCGGGAATGATCTTGCCGTTCTCGGCAATGAAATCGCGCAAGGTATCAATGTCCTTGTAATCGATCTCTTCAACGCCAGTCACGGTAAAGCGGCAAAAGCGCTTGCGTTTGAACAGCAGGTTCTGTGCTGGGCGCTTAGGGCGCTTGTCTTTGTTATTGAAACGTTTTGGTCCGGCCATGATGGACTCCTTAAATATTTATGAATTCGTTAATCTTGCTGAAATTCTTGAATGTGAAACACGACGTGCTTGCCATTGCGAGGTGTCGCCAGAAAACCGTTGAACCTCCAGGCACTGCCTATGGCTTGTTTTGCAAGCCGTTCAGCCAATGCACCAAAGGCCACCGCTTTCAGTGTCGCCTTCACTTGTCTTATCTGCCCTGCTTCCTGAATTTCAGACTCATGTTCAAGTCCGATGTTCAGCGCCGGTAATCCGGCTGGCGTGTAACGCAGCGAATCAATTCCGGCGATACAGGCAGTCAAAACAAGCTGGTTGGCAACGTGGTTCACACCCCTTTCAGGCAAAGAAGCCCTTAAGCCTGGTACTCGGGCTGTTGGGTCTTGCGCGCATCTTCACGTTCGACAGTTTTCATCATTGAAGAAGGGCCCGTGTCGGCCTTTTTCTTCAAAACTGTCAGATGACGCAACACGGCATCATTGAACTTGAACGCGTGCTCCAACTCTGCCATCACAGCCTGATCGGCTTCGATGTTGACGCAAAGATAATGGGCCTTGGCAAGCTTGTTGATCATGTAGACCAACTGGCGGCGACCCCAATCTTCAACGCGGTGCACTTTACCGCCACCGGCAGTGATCATGCCCTTGTAACGTTCCAGCATGGCGGGAACCTGCTCGCTCTGATCCGGATGGATCATGAGAATGATTTCATAATGACGCATTGATACTCCTTATGGATGGCCCACATTGGGCAGAAAGAACCACCCTCAGCGTCTAATTGAGGTGTGGCAAGGCGAAGCCCAGCATTATATGCCAACCTCAGGCTCCAATAACACGGACTCACCGGGCGGAGAGACATGCGGTCGAGACAGAAGACTAACCAGCACAGTGACCACAAAGCCTGCAAAAACACCAAATACCCCGGCAGAAATAGGTTGAATATCGAACCACAACCCCGTGCCACTCAAGCCCAGAGCAGTTCTCAGTGCTGCGCTATTAACAGCCATGTAGTAGATGGTTAGCCCAAGACCCGCGACCATCCCGGCAACGGCAGCCAAGCGTGTCGTGCGGCGCCAGAATATCCCGAGCACCATCACCGGCACAAACGCGGCGCCGGCCAAAGAAAATGAAGCCGAGACAAGATAGAGGATATCTGCGGGCCGCTGGGCAGCCACATACGCCGCGACAAGGGCGACCAATAGGAGCGCAAACTTTGACAACATGACCCGTCTGACCGCCTGCGACTGGCTACTCCCGCTTCGATAGAAAAAATCATGTGCCAGCGCATTTCCAATTGTCAGCAGCAAGCCATCCGCAGTCGAGAGCGCGGCAGCCAGCCCACCCGCCGCCACAAGGCCGGACACTACATAAGGCAAACCACCCAACTCCGGCGTGGCCAGCATCACAATATCAGCCCCCAATTTGAGCTCTGCAAATTGAAGAATATGGTCCCCATTGACATCGCTGACAGCGACGAGCGTCGGGTCGACCTTCGCCCATTGCGCGATCCACACGGGCAATGAGTCAAAGTTCTGCCCGACCAGCTGGCTCATGATCTCAAATTTCACCAGTACGGCCAATGCGGGAGCCGACAAATACAACAACGCAATAAAAAATAGCGACCAGGCGACGGAGGTACGGGCCTCGGCCACCGTGCGGGTTGTATAAAAGCGGGTCAGCAAGTGGGGCAAGCCAGCCGTTCCCACCATCAGACAAAACATCAATGCCAGAAAGTTGCGCCGCGAAACATCAAATGCCTTCTGTTCATCAGCGCTCCCGTGCGGATCGCCAGCAAATGGTTTGGCATGCGGTGGCATGCCACCCAAGGGTTGCGCTCGATCCAGGTTGTCCTGCATCGCATGCGTCCAGCGCTCGCGCGCGCTGATGGCGTCCTTGGGCAACGCGGCAAGTTCACGCCTGGCTGCAACAACAATCGATTCATCAACCCGATGTTCATTCAGAAAACGAATTTTTTCCCTTATCGTGTTCTGCTCACGCTCGAGTGATGCTTGCACGTCTTGCAGCTTGCGCTGATAGTCCCGCGCGCGCCGGGCGTATTCATTGATAACCTGCAACTCGGCCGGTGAAGCCATAAGTTGTCGTTCCAGTTCAGTAATTTTTTCCAATTGCTGGCCGTAAACAAATGGCGCCAGTGGATTGCCCAATTGCTTGTAAGACAGCCACGACACCGGAATCAAAAAAGCCAGAATCAATACGACATACTGAGTCACTTGCGTCCAGGTAACCGCCCGCATGCCCCCCAAAAATGAGCACACCAGGACACCGCCCAAGCCCAACAGTATGCCAATTTCAAACTGGACACCAGTCAAGCGTGAGGTAATCAAACCGACGCCGTAAATTTGCGCCACAACGTAAGTAAATGAACAAAGTACCGCTGCAAATGCCGCAATCATCCGTGGCCAGCAGCCGCCAAAACGGGCCCCAAAATAATCAGGAATGGTGTAAAGCTCCAACTTTCTCAGGTAGGGTGCAACCAGCAAGGCAACCAGACAAAAGCCCCCCGTCCACCCCAGAACATAAACCAGACCTCCCGGCTGTGATTGCGTCCCTGAAAATCCCTGCAGATAAAGGCCGCCTGCCATGCTGATAAATGAGGCCGCGCTCATCCAGTCGGCGGCTGTCGCCATGCCGTTATAAACAGCGGGAATGTTGCGTCCGGCAACGTAGTACTCCGCAGCATCCGACGTGCGCGCGTAAATGCCGATCGCGGCATACATGGCCACGGTGGCAAACAAAAAAATGGAACCAACCCACGTTTTTTTCAGCCCCCACCGCTCCGCCAGCGCCATCGCCAACAAGAACAGCAGCAAGCAAACGACGTAAGCGGCGAATCGTCGGTGCAGTCGGTGCTTGTAGGCGGTATAGGCGACAGCGGCCGTCATACTCTCGGGGTCGCGGCGATTCGCAACCCAGGCGAA
Source organism: Gammaproteobacteria bacterium (assembly GCA_025359085.1). Taxonomy (GTDB): domain Bacteria; phylum Pseudomonadota; class Gammaproteobacteria; order Burkholderiales; family Burkholderiaceae_C; genus Rhodoferax. Next base: position 7,761 of record JANYHL010000016.1, on the reverse strand, counting down.
CACCGCGACGATGGCAATAAAAACGAACACACTGCCTTGCGCCACAAACCAGTAACCCAAAGGCCATCCAGCAATGACCATCTGCAAGTCGTGAGCGAAAAAAACCACGCCGAACGACGCTGCAAACCAGATTGCAAGTAGCCAGGCATGCAGACGTAAACCGCCTGATATCGGCTTGAATTCGCCTATCTCCTGCGCGGGATTCAACATCGCGCCATCATGACAGCCGGTGAAGCCTCAGGCCATAGGGGTTTGCTATTGCCCGGCCAGCTTCTGCCAGGTCGCAATTACGGAGTCCGGATTCAGGGAAATCGATGAGATTCCTTCCTTGGCCAGCCACTCTGCAAAATCAGGGTGATCACTCGGCCCTTGACCACAAATGCCAATGTACTTGCCTTCGGCTTGGCAAGCACTGATGGCCTGACTGATAAGCGCGGTAACGGCCGGATCACGCTCGTCAAAGTCGGCGGCCAGCAATTCGAGACCGGAGTCACGATCAAGCCCCAAGGTAAGCTGGGTCAAATCATTGGAGCCAATCGAGAAGCCATCAAAATATTCCAGGAACTGGCTGGCCAAAATGGCGTTACTCGGAATCTCACACATCATGATGATCTTCAGACCATTTTCACCGCGCTTGAGCCCATGGGCCGCCAACAATTCGGTCACTTTTTTAGCTTGACCCAGCGTTCTTACAAAGGGCACCATCACCTGGACGTTGCTCAAGCCCATGTCCTGGCGAACACGTTTGAGCGCCTCGCACTCCATCGCAAAGGCCTCACCGAAGTCGGCACTGAGATAACGTGCGGCACCCCGGAAACCAAGCATCGGGTTTTCTTCTTCCGGCTCGTAGCGGCTGCCACCAATCAGTTTTCGGTATTCATTGCTCTTGAAATCCGACAGACGCACGATGACTGGCTTGGGCCAGAACGCGGCACCGATTGTGGCGACACCCTCGGCGACCCGGTCCACATAAAAAGCGCGTGGCGAAGCATGGCCACGGGCAACCGATTCGACCGCCTTTTTCAGATCTGCATCAATGTTCGGATAGTCAAGAATCGCCTTGGGATGAACACCGATGTTGTTGTTGATAATGAACTCAAGGCGTGCCAAGCCGACGCCTTCGTTGGGCAGCTGGCAAAAGTCAAAAGCCAATTGCGGGTTGCCGACATTCATCATGATCTTGACGGCAATTTTTGGCATTTCACCACGTTGAACTTCGGTGACTTCGGTTTCCAGCAATCCATCATAAATAAAACCGGTGTCCCCCTCGGCGCAACTCACAGTGACCAACATTCCATCCTTGAGCACTTCAGTTGCATGACCACACCCCACCACGGCCGGAATGCCCAGTTCGCGCGCGATGATGGCGGCATGACAGGTGCGCCCGCCCCGATTCGTCACAATGGCCGAGGCCCGCTTCATGACTGGCTCCCAGTTGGGATCGGTCATATCGGTCACCAAAATATCGCCAGCCTGCACCTTGTCCATCTCATTGAGGTTGTGCACGATGCGAACCGGACCCGTCCCGATCTTCTGACCAATGGCCCGACCTTCGACAATCACGGCACTCTTGCCCTTGAGCTTGTAACGGTACTCGGCCTTGCCTGCGGACTGGCTCTTTACGGTCTCCGGTCGCGCCTGCAAAATGTAGAGTTCTCCGTCGAGCCCGTCTTTGCCCCATTCAATGTCCATGGCACGGCCATAGTGCTCTTCAATCACCAGCGCATAGGTAGCCAGTTTTTCCACATCGGCTTCGGTCAACGAATATCGGTTGCGCATCTCAGTCGGCACATCCGTGGTTTTGACCAGCTTGCCACTGCTGGCTTTTTCCTCTGGCGTGGTGAACTGCATCTGGATCAATTTGGAGCCCAGACTGCGACGAATTACGGCGCGCTTGCCGGCCTTGAGCATCGGTTTGTGCACGTAAAACTCATCCGGATTGACCGCGCCCTGCACCACGGTTTCGCCCAACCCGTAGCTGGAGGTAATGAACACCACATCCTGAAAACCGGACTCGGTATCGATGGTGAACATGACACCGGCTGCGCCCAAGTCTGAACGCACCATGCGCTGAATGCCCGCGCTCAAGGCCACATGCTCGTGGGCAAAGCCTTTGTGTACCCGGTAGCTGATGGCGCGGTCGTTGTACAAGGAGGCGAAAACTTCCTTGATCTTGTACAGAATTTCGTCGATACCAATCACATTTAAAAATGTTTCCTGCTGGCCCGCAAACGATGCATCGGGCAAATCTTCGGCCGTCGCAGACGAACGCACCGCAAAGGTGGCTTGCGGATTACCGGACACGAGCGTCACAAAGGCCTCACGAATGGCCTGTTCAAGATCCGCTGGAAAAGGTTGTGCTTCAACCATGGCCCGAATCTGCGCACCCACCTGCGCCAGCGCCCGCACGTCTTCGGTATCGAGGGCACTCAGGTGGGCATTGATCCTGCCACTGAGATCCTCGTAGGCCAGGAAATTACGGAACGCATGAGCGGTCGTGGCAAAACCGGTGGGCACTTTCACCCCGCTGGGCAAATTTGAAATCATTTCTCCGAGACTGGCATTTTTGCCGCCAACCGACTCGACGTCGGTCATTCTCAGGTTTTCAAACGGTACGACCAAGGCGGTCGAATTGAAAAGTTCAGCCATGGGAAAGCTCCAGAAGTTAAAAGCGGATCACGGCACAGGCCCGGGCGCTCTGGTGCGCGGCTCATGCCCATGCCAACAGCTTGACTTTGTCGTTGTTCTAATCGGTCAGTGCAGCACATGGAAGAATGGGGTTGAATTTTTGGCATTGTAGGCCGCGAGTCGGGCCAAGCTGCAGCTTGGCCGGGCACAATGCGCCAAGAAAACCCAATCCAGAAACATCATGTCCCAACGCACTGTATTTTTCATCTCCGATGGCACTGGCATCACCGCAGAAACTTTTGGTAACGCCATCCTGGCTCAGTTTGAAAGCAACTTTCGGCATGTCAGACTGCCATTTACCGACTCCGTTGATAAAGCACATCAAGTGGTCCGGGAAATCAACCGTGCCGGCATCGTGGACGGCAACAAGTCGATTGTTTTCACAACACTTGTGGATGTTGATGTACTCAAAGTCATTACGGACAATTGCCAGGGCCTGCTGCTCGACATGTTTAGTACCTTCGTCCATCCGCTTGAGTCTGAGCTCAGACTCAAGTCCAGCCACCGCATCGGCCGCTTCAGCGATGCCAGCAAAAGCCGGGCCTACCAGTCACGCATTGAGGCCATTAACTTCTCACTGGCCCATGACGACGGGCAATCCAACACCGATCTGGAACAGTCCGATATCATTTTGGTCGGCGTCAGCCGCAGCGGAAAAACCCCCACCTCGCTCTATCTGGCCATGCAATACGGACTCAAGGCTTCCAACTACCCCCTGATTCCGGAAGACTTTGAGCGCCAACAATTGCCAGCTGCGCTCAAGGCACATCAAAGCAAGCTTTTTGGCCTGACGATCCAGCCCGAACGTCTGAGCGAAATTCGCAATGAGCGCAGACCCCACTCCAAATATGCATCCCTGGAAAACTGCCGCAAGGAAGTGAGTGAAGCCGAAGCCATGATGCGTCGCACCGGGATCCGATGGTTGTCCACAACCACCAAATCGATCGAAGAAATAGCGACCACCATCCTGCAGGAAATCCGGCCGGAGCGGCTGGATTATTGAGTCGCCCCAACGTCGGCCTGATCGGCGTGTTGGCTTATCACTGTTAATTTTTTGGAGATCAACGTGTTGCAAACTTCTAGCACGGGCAAGCGGCCCCAGTCGCCCAGGCTTGCCGAGACGCCAGCGCAATTGACTGACACCCTTGGCAAGTCGCTGCCCCGTGTGTCACCGGATCAAGTCGGCTTGTGCCCCCAACGCAGCGCCCGGCTGATGGCGTTGCTGCAGGCCGAGGTCGATCGTCAGCGCCTGCCCGGCGCCGTGGTGCTGATTGCCCGGCACGGCAAACTGGCCCTGTTTGACAAGGTGGGCGCGCTCGACCCCGCTACCCATTCCCCCATGACGCAGGATGCCATTTTCCGCATCTATTCCATGACTAAACCGATCGTTTCGGTGGCGGCCATGATGCTGATGGAACAGGGCCAACTGTTGTTGAATGACCCGGTGGCCAAATACCTGCCCGAGTACGCCACGCAAAAAGTAGCCAGTCTGGTTGACGGCACCGTCCAGTTGCAGGGGGTGCGACAAGCGGCCACACTGCAAGACCTGCTGCGCCACACGGCGGGCCTGACTTACGAGTTCATGGGCAATGCCTCGGTACAACGGCAATATGCGCAGATCAGAATCGGCTCACGCGGGCGCAGTAATGCCGAGTTTTCGCATCAACTGGCGGCCCTGCCGTTGATGTACGAGCCCGGCACCGTGTGGGAATATGGCCGTGCCACCGATGTACTGGGACGGGTGGTCGAAGTAGTCAGCGGCCAGACGTTGGGTAAATTTCTGCAAGACCAAATTTTCAAGCCGCTGGGCATGATCGACACCGGCTTTTCCGTGCCAGTCGAACAGCACAGGCGCATTGCAGAACCCTTTGCCACCGACCCCGAAGGCGGGGTACAGATGCGCTTGATCGATCTGCGCGAGCATGTCGCGCTGGAATCCGGTGGGGGCGGCCTGGCCTCAACGGCGCTGGATTACGCGCGGTTTTTGCAGTTCATGCTGAACAAGGGTGAGCTCGACGGCGTGCGCCTGCTGGGTCCCAAAACAGTCGAATTCATGACCGCCGACCATCTGGGCGAAATTCCGGTCAACCGCGGCGCATCGCGCGCCTTGCTGCCACCCGGTCATGGTTTTGGCCTGGGTGTGGCGGTGCGAAAAGAGGTGGGTGTTGCATCGGTGCCGGGTTCGGTCGGTAGTTATTTCTGGGGCGGCATGGCTGGCACCACGTTCTTTGTCGACCCGGCCGAAGACTTGTTTGCCGTTCTGATGCTGCAGGCGCCCAATCAGCGTGAGTACTACCGCATGCTGTTTCGAGATCTGGTTTACGCGACGCTGATTGCTTGAACTGTCTTTTTTGTAAATTTATAAGAAATCAGGCTCTAGCCCTCGTTTTATAAGCGCAGTATGCTATTTATAACGTAGCACTCATGCAACTCAGTCTGCGGCCACCTGCAGCACCAGCTTGCCAAAGTTTTCGCCGCTAAAGAGCTTGTTGAGGGCGTCCGGGAAGGCATCCAGTCCTTCCACGACGTCTTCTTTGCTCTTCATGCGCCCGTCCTTGAGGTAGCCCGCCATCTCGGCCACCGCCAGGGGGTAGCGGTCGGCATAGTCAAACACCACAATGCCCTCCATGCGCGCGCGGTTCACCAGCAGGCTCAGGTAGTTTTTGGGGCCTTGCACAGCCGTTGTGTTGTTGTACTGGCTGATGGCGCCACAGATGATGATGCGGGCGCCGCGGTTGATACGCGTCAGCACGGTGTCCAGAATCTCGCCGCCCACGTTGTCAAAGTAGATATCAACGCCAGCTGGGCAATGCTGCTTCAAGCCATCCTTGACAGCCGTGGGACCGGCCTTGTAGTCAATACAGGCATCAAAACCCAGCTCTTTGACCACCCACTCGCATTTGGCCTGGCCCCCGGCAATGCCAACCACGCGGCACCCCTTGATCTTCGCCACCTGACCCACCGTCTGGCCGACAGCCCCGGCCGCACCGGACACCACCACGGTTTCGCCCGCTTGGGGTTGACCCACCTCCATCAAGCCAAAGTAGCCGGTCATGCCGGGCATGCCCAGCACATTGAGCCACTGCGTCAACGTGCCCAAGGACAGGTCAATTTTGAGCAAACCCCTGAGTTTGAAGTCAGCCGGTGCCAGCGTCAGGTACTCCTGCACGCCGAAACCTGCAGCCACGTAGTCGCCCACCGAAAACTTCGGGTTTTTGGAAGCGATGACTTTGCCCACGCCACCGGCGCGCATCACCTCTCCAATGGCCACCGGGGCAATGTAGCTTTTGCCTTCATTCATCCAGCCGCGCATGGCGGGGTCGAGCGAGAGGGCCAGCGTTTTGAGCAGCACGCCGCCCTCGGTCGGTTCCAGGACCGCCTCGGTGGTGTTTTGCCAGTTAGCGCGGGTTGGGAGCCCAACGGGGCGGGTCGCCAGACGAATCTGATGGTTGGTCAGGGTGGGCAATAGTGTGGACGCTGACATGGAAAACTCCGGAATGATAAAACCATTGAATGCTAGCGCGGAGCCAGACCCGGCCCGGTAGCACAAGTGACAGACGGGCCAGACCTTACACAAACGGCAACATCGAAACGCCAGCAATTGCGGCGCAGGCCGACCTTCCTTGTCGGCGTGGATATTGATCCAAGACAAATTGATAATTTATATCGTGGTGCAAAATTTCGTCAGACGGAATAATACAGACCGTAAACCCGCTTTTTTACATAGCCACAATTGGAAAGGCCAACCATGTTTCAAGTACGAATTCACGGACGGGGGGGGCAAGGGGTAGTGACCGGTGCAGAAATGCTCTCCATCGCAGGGTTTTTAGGCGGCCAGCACGCACAGGCCTTTCCCAGCTTTGGCTCTGAGCGAACCGGTGCGCCCGTGGTGGCTTATTGCCGCATGGACGACCAGGAAATCCGCTTGCGTGAACCGGTCATGGAGCCCGATGCCATCATCATTCAGGATCCCACCTTGCTGAACCAGGTCGATGTGTTCAGCGGTCTCAAGAAAGGTGGCTATATCTTGATCAACACCACCCGCACATTCCAGGAGTTAGGTTTGGGCGAGTTCGTCAAGGACTTCCAGCCTGAGCATTTGCTGACGGTAGGCGCCACCGAGCTGTCCATGAAATATGTGGGGCGTCCGGTCCCGAACATGCCGCTACTGGGGGCATTCGCCGCTGCGACTGGACTCATCACGCTTGACGCCGTGCAAGCGGCCATCGGTCAAAAATTCAAGGGTGCGGTCGCGCAGGGCAACAAGGATGCGGCGCGGGATGCCTATGAAATCGCCAAGCAACACGCCTTAAAGACGGAGACTCACCATGCTTAAACAATGCGAAGGCTCGCATGCCGTGGCCCTGGCGGTTGCCATGAGCCGCCCCGAAGTCATTTGTGCCTACCCTATTTCACCGCAAACCCACATCGTGGAGGGTCTGGGCGAGATGGTGAAATCGGGCGCGCTGGAGCGCTGCGAATTCATCAACGTCGAGTCCGAGTTTGCCGCCATGAGCGTGGCCATTGGGGCTTCTGCGGCCGGAGCGCGCGCCTATACCGCAACGGCCAGTCAGGGTCTGCTGTTCATGGCCGAGGCGGTGTACAACGCCTCTGGGCTGGGCTTGCCCATCGTCATGACGGTGGCCAATCGTTCAATTGGTGCGCCCATCAATATCTGGAACGACCATACCGACAGCATGTCAATGCGCGATGCCGGCTGGTTGCAGATTTTTGCTGAGACCAACCAGGAAGCGCTGGATCTGCACATCCAGGCGTTCAAAATTGCCGAGGAGTTGTCGCTGCCGGTGATGGTGTGCATGGATGGTTTTATCCTGACACACGCCTACGAGCGCGTCGATGTGCCGGATCAAGCCCTGGTGGATCGCTTTTTGCCACCCTACGAGCCCCGGCAGGTGCTTGACCCGAATGAACCCGTCACGATCGGCGCCATGGTGGGTCCGGAGGCCTTCATGGAGGTCCGGTACCTCGCCCACGCCAAGCAGATGCAGGCTCTGGAGCTCATTCCCACTCTCGCCCGCGAGTTTAGAGCCGCGTTCGGACGCGACTCCGGCG
>JANYHL010000014.1 GCA_025359085.1 Gammaproteobacteria bacterium | reverse complement strand
GCGGGGTTTTCATGGCGACATGGCCTACATGGCGGCCCACGGTCTCAAACGGGCCCGCCCCGCCGAGCTGGTGCCCGGCACGGTGAGTGTCATCACGGTGCGCATGGACTACCTGCCGGCTGGCACGCCGCAGGGCTGGCAGGCCATCGAGTTTGAGCGCTTGACGCGAGCCAGCGAGGGCATTATTTCAGTCTACGCCCGGGGGCGCGATTACCACAAGGTATTGCGTAAGCGCTTGCAACAATTGAGCGAGCGCATCGCCGCCGAGTTGGGGCCGTTTGGGCACCGGGTCTTTACCGACTCGGCCCCGGTCCTGGAGGCGGAACTGGCCGCGCGCAGTGGCCAGGGCTGGCGCGGCAAACACACGCTGCTGATCAGTCGCGAGGCTGGTTCCCTTTTTTTTCTGGGTGAAATTTATGTTGATCTGGCGCTGCCTTTGAGTGCGCCGGTGACGGATCACTGCGGCAGTTGCTCGGCCTGCATTGAGGTCTGCCCGACGCAAGCCATTGTGGCGCCGTTCCAGCTCGATGCCCGGCGCTGCATCTCCTACCTCACCATCGAGCACGCCGGGTCGATCCCGCTGGAACTGCGCCCGCTGATCGGCAACCGCATCTACGGCTGTGACGACTGCCAGCTGATTTGCCCCTGGAACAAGTTCGCGCAGCGCAGCGCCTTGCCCGATTTTGATGAGCGCCAGGGCTTGGCAGGCAGCCAGCTGGTCACCTTGTTTGGCTGGTCGGAAGAAGATTTTTTGCGCTTTTCTGAGGGCAGCCCGATCCGGCGCATCGGGCACGAGCGCTGGTTGCGCAATATTGCGGTGGCGCTGGGCAATGCCTTGCGCGCCGACCCGGCGCCAGAGCTGGTGTCGGCGCTGGCGCTGCGCGCCCAGCATCCGAGCGCATTGGTGCGGGAACATGTGGCCTGGGCGCTGGAAAATGCGCCTGCTTAAGCGCCGACGATCAGCACCATCTCCCCATCGCTCTTATAGACAGCCAGCCGCTTGTCCTAATAAAACAAGGGCTTCGGAACCCCTCTAATTTCAGTCGTCTTTAGATCGTGGCGCTTGCCTGCGCCTTGTCGGCTTCGGTGACGAAGGCGTCGGCATAAAACTCGTCGTCGGGCAGGCCCGCCAGCCTGTAGGCGGCGCGGGCCGAGTCGACTACGATCGGGGCGCCACAAGCGTAAACCTGGTAGCCGGCCAGGTCCGGCAGGTCTTGCAACACGGCCAGATGGACAAAACCGGTGCGCCCTTGCCAGCCGTCTGCGGGCAGCGCGTCCGACACCACTGGCACATAGCGCAGGTTCGGCATTTCCGTCAGCCGGGCTTTGACCCAGGCGTCCTGGTACAAGTCCGTCGGGCGCCGACCGCCCCAGTACAGCGTCACGGGGCGCGTGCTGCCGGTGTGCTGGAGCTGCTCGATCAACGCCTTGATCGGTGCAAAGCCGGTGCCCGATGCCAGCAGCACGATCGGCCGGGCGCTGTCTTCGCGCAAGTAGAAACTGCCGTAAGGGCCCTCAATGCGCAAGATGTCCCTTTCTTTCATGGTAGTAAACACATGGTCGGTGAACTGGCCGCCCGGCATGTGGCGAATGTGCAACTCCAGCCCGCCGGGCTTGCCCGCAGAGGCTGCCAGCGTGTGGGGCGCGTTGGCCATCGAGTAGCTGCGGCGCACGCCATCGCGCAAAATAAATTCAACATACTGGCCGGCGTGGTAATTGAACGCCTCGCTGGCGGGCAGCTGCAATTGCAGGCGCATGACATCCGGCGACAGCCTTTCCAGGGCGTTTATACGGGTCGGCATCTTCCTGATGGGCAGGGCATCTTCCCGCGTCACCTGGCGCGACTCCAGCAGCACGTCGCTGTGCGCCACACCGCAACAGGTCAGCACCCAGCCCTGCGCCTCTTCTTCGTCGCTCAGCGCCTTGCTCTGGTGCGCGCCATGCACCACGCTGCCTTGGAGCTTTTTGCACTTGCAGGTGCCGCAGGCGCCATCTTTGCAGCCATAAGGCAGGGCGACGCCGGCGCGAATGCCGGCCGCCAAAATCGTTTCATCGGGCTCGGCGCTGAAGAAGCGTCCGCTGGGTTGGACGGTGATCTGAAAGCCTGGAGTCGGGGTCTCGTTGCGCGTCATGTCGTGGGGGTCCTTGGAGTAGAGTTGCATGGTTAATAATTTGGGACAAACCGCCGTTGCGCCGCAACAAGCGCTGTCCTCACTATTGGAGTAGTCCCGATTTTGCCTTCAAACCCCAGCCCTGCCCGCAGCCTGTATGCGACTCGCCCGGGCGCCTTGCCGGCCCGATTTCGCCGTTTGCGGGTGTTGATCATCGGCTGTGGCGATATCGGCCTGCGCGTGGCGCAAGCGCTGCCCCGGCGGGTGCGGCTGCTGGCGCTCACCTCCAGCCCGGAACGCACGCTTGAGTTGCGTCAGCGCGGCATCACGCCCTTAGCTGGCAACCTGGATGCGCCCGCCTCGCTGCGCCGCCTGGCCGGGCTGGCACACCGGGTGCTGCATCTGGCGCCGCCGCCCGATGCCGGCTGGACCGATGCGCGCAGCCGGGCCCTGACCCGCGCCTTGAGTCTGCGGGCTCGGCCCGCTGCCCTGGTGTATGGCTCCACCAGCGGCGTCTATGGCGATTGTCAAGGTGAAATTGCTATTGAAACAAGAGCTACTAATGCTGATACAACAAGGGCTAAGCGGCGAATTGATGCGGAAAATACGATCCGCTTCTTTGGCCGCGCCAACGGTGTGCGCTCTAGCATCTTGCGCATTCCCGGCATCTATGCGCCGGACCGCCCGAACGGCACGCCGCAGGCGCGCCTGCTCAAAGGCACGCCGGTGCTGCAGGCGGCGGATGACGTCTACACCAACCACATCCATGCCGATGACCTGGCGCGCGCCTGCGTGGCGGCGCTGTGGCGCGCCCGAGCGCAACGGGTCTACAACGTCAACGATGACGGCTGCTTCAAGATGGGCGATTACTTTGACCTGGCCGCCGATCTGTACGGCCTGCCGCGTCCGCCGCGTGTGCCCCGAAGCACGGCCAGCGCACAGCTGCCCTTGATGCTGCTGAGCTTCATGAGCGAGTCGCGCCGCATGGACAACACGCGCCTCAAACGTGAATTGCGGGTGCAGCTGCGCTACCCGACGGTGGTTGAGGGGCTGGTGGTGCGCTCCCCGCCGGCTGCATAAAGACACAAGCGCGTGAAGCCACTTGCTGGCATCAGATTTACTATTTAAATAAGAGCTGGTTACGCTTGCTGCGCTTGGGCTAGAGGCTGATCTGTCTTTAAAGTGGAAGATTGACGGTCAAACGTTGCATGGCAAGACCTGAGCACTTTTTCTGCATCAACTAAAACCTTGCCCGCATCACCGGATTGGCTTACTATTCGTCTTACTTTTTAACCAAGGTACACCATGGAAACTGTCACTCTGTCCAGCAAAGGCCAACTCGTCATTCCAATAGGCGTGCGCAATGACGCACACCTTGCGACGGGATCGCGTCTGCAGGTGTTCTATTTGGACGGGGAAATCAGGCTGCGTCCGTTACCCGATCCGAGCGCATCGTCGCTCGACACGGTGGCGGGCTGCCTGTTCAAGCCAGCGCGCAAACCGTTGAGTGAGTCACAAACCCAGGCTGCCATTCGGGCCAGGCTCAAAGCCCGTAACGCACCGTGATTGCACTTGACACCAATGTGCTTGCGCGCTTGCTGCTGCAAGACGATGCGGCGCAGTTTGAGCGTGCCAGGGCCTTGCTGGCCACCCATCAACAGTTCACCGCGCCCGTGACGGTGCTGCTGGAGCTGGTGTGGGTCCTGGAATCCAACGACTGCACCCCCGCCGACATTCAGCGCGGCGTGGGCTTGCTGTTGGGCCTGCCCAATTTCAACCCACCGCAGGCGACTGCCGTGCGCTTGGCTCTGGACGCGTTGGTGCAGGGCATGGACTTTGCCGATGCCCTGCATCTGGCGCTGAGCGCGGGTGATGAGTCACTGTTTTCCTTTGACAAAGCTTTTGTAAAAAGGGCCAGCAAGGACAAGGCAAGCCCACCGGTCAGGCTTGTTTAGCCCGTGGCCCCCATTGAAAAGGGGTCAGGATCGAAATAGTGTTGGACAGTGCTCATGGCAGCCTGATCGGTCGCCTTGGCACAAGCGCCGGGGTTGGAAGAGTTGCTCAGACAGCACAAAGTCAAGCCGCATGATGCCACTTGCCGGTATTTGAATTACTCTGAAAATAATAGTTTCTTGCGCGTGCTGCGCTTGGGCTAGAGGCTGATTAGATGTAAAGACAGATGGTGACGATACAAATGTTGCACAAGCGTGAAATGTGCGCACGCTTGCGCTACCTGACCGTGGCCGACGGTTTGCGGGTGCCGCCACCCGGTTAAAATCTGACCTAAGGCCCGCTGCTCCGGCGGGCTTTGCTTTTATGTTTCGGAGCCATGTAGAGGACTACCATGTATAAAAACCTCGCAGCCGTGATCGCGGCCGCCTGTTTTATTTCTCCTGTTTTTTCGCAAACCGCCGCGCCGGTGGCCACCCCCAAAGAGCCGCTCAAAATCGGCTTTGTCTATGTGGCGCCCTTGACCGATTTGGGTTGGGTGCACCAGCATGACGAGGGACGCCGGGCCGTGGAGGCGGCCCTGGGCGCCCGGGTCAAGACCAGCTATGTTGAGAATGTGGCCGAAGGGCCGGATGCCGAGCGCGTGATTCGTGACCTGGCTGCCACCGGCCACAAGCTCATCTTCACGCCCAGCTTTGGCTACATGGAGCCCACGCTCAAGGTGGCGCAGGAATTCCCGGACGTCAAGTTCGAATCCATCACCGGCTACAAGACCGCGCCCAACGTGGCGGTGGCCAATGCGCGTTATTACGAGGGCCGCTACCTGGCGGGTATCGCGGCCGGGCGCATGACAAAAAGCAATGTGGCGGGTTACGTGGCGGGGTTCCCGATTCCCGAAGTGCTGCAGGGCATCAATGCCTTTGCGCTGGGCATGCGTTTGGTCAACCCGAGGTCGCAAGTCAAAGTGGTCTGGCTCAACAGCTGGTTTGACCCGACCCGCGAGCGCGACGCCGCCATGACGCTGTTCAACCAGAACGTCGATGTGATCGCTTTTCACACCGGCTCTTCGGCCGTGATGGTGGCAGCGCAGGAACGCGGCAAACTGGCCGTGGGCTACCACTCGGACATGCGCAAGATCGCCCCCGACGCACAGATCGTCGCCGTCACGCATCAATGGGGCAACTACTACACCCGGCGGGCGCAAGCGGTGCTGGACGGCAGCTGGAAGAGCGGCAACGTGTGGGGTGGTGTGCGCGAGGGCATGATCAAGGTCGAGGGCTTCGGCACCAAAGTCCCGAAGGCGGTGCAGCAGGAAGTGCTGGCACGGCAAAAAGACATTGCGGAGGGCAAATTGCACCCGTTTCATGCCGGAAAAGCGGTGCTGGACAACGAGGGCAAAGAGGTGATTGCCCAAGGCCAGACGCTCAGTGATGAGCAGATTCTCAAGATGAACTGGCTGGTGCAAGGGGTGCAGGGCAAGCTGCCCTGACGGCCCGGGGCCACGCTTACAATCTGGCCCAACTCTGGAGCCTCATTCTCATGACGATCAAAAGCGATAAATGGATCCGCCGCATGGCGGAACAGCACGGCATGATCGAGCCCTTTGAGCCGGGCCAAGTCCGCCAGGACGCCAGCGGCAACAAAATCGTCAGCTATGGCACCAGCAGCTACGGCTATGACATCCGCTGCGCGCCCGAGTTCAAGGTCTTCACCAACATCCACAGCACCGTGGTGGACCCGAAAAACTTTGATGAAAAAAGCTTCGTTGATTTTCATGGTGACAGCTGCATCATCCCGCCCAACAGTTTCGCGCTGGCGCGCACCCTGGAGTACTTTCGCATTCCGCGCAACGTGCTCACCATCTGCCTGGGCAAGAGCACCTATGCGCGCTGCGGCATCATCGTCAACGTGACACCGTTTGAGCCCGAGTGGGAAGGCTATGTGACGCTGGAGTTCTCCAACACCACGCCGCTGCCCGCCAAGATTTACGCCGGGGAAGGTTGTGCGCAAGTGCTGTTTTTTGAGAGCGATGAAGTCTGCGAAATTTCGTACAAAGACCGCGGCGGCAAATACCAGGGACAAGTGGGCGTGACGCTGCCCCGGGCCTGAGGTCGGCGCAGCGGGCGCGCGCGCCGCCTGACGATGAACACAATGACAGCGAGTACCATTGGCCACCTATGCCTCCGACTCTGTTGCTGTGATTAACGCGCCATGAACGCTTTCTTTCACCCCTTGTCTTGGGTCCATCTGGACTGGGTTTTGGTGGTGGTTGTTGCCTGGCTTTTGATCGGTGTGCTGGGTGTGTTTGCACTGCGACGCTTTCGGCTGGTGGCCGTGGTGCTGTTCCCGGCGGGCGGGCTGTTGGGTTTGCTGTTGCTGGCGGTGGGCATCAGCGCGGCGTTCAGTGGCACTGAGGTCGCCGTGCTACCGATCGGTTTGCCGCAGTTGCCGTTTCATTTGCGCCTGGACAGTCTGTCGGCCTTCTTCCTGATCGTCATTGGCGGGGTCAGCGCCGGGGTGTCGGCCTTTGCCGCCGGTTATTTCCGCCAGGGCGAGGGCACGCCACCGGGCTTGATCTGCCTTGAATACCATATTTTTCTGGCCAGCATGGCCATGGTGGTGATCGCTGACGATGCCTATGCCTTCATGGTGGTCTGGGAGACCATGGC